>NZ_JBICZC010000020.1:0-205218 GCF_043201715.1 Streptomyces sp. NPDC048291 | reverse complement strand
TCAACCGCATCCGCGACGACAACCCACCCGAACCACCACCACCCCCCGCACCAGACCCCACCGACCCCTCCACCACACCATCCACAACAGACATGTCATTCCTCTCGGTTCTCGTTGGTTCTCGTTGGTTCTCGTTGGTTCTCAGCGGTTCTCCGCCGCGGCCTTTTCGTCCAGGCCGAGGCGGGTGTTCTCGAAGCCCGCCGCCATCTCCTGCCAGATCTGCCGGCAGCGGGCGGCCACGACGGCGACCGTCGCGATCTGGTGAGCGGGGACCACCGAGGCGATCCGGGCGGAACTCCGTTGTGCCGCCAGATGCAGATCGAGCAGCCTCAGCAGCAGCCGGCCGTCGGCGGAGTGCCGTAGCGAGGGCTCGTTGCACAGGCGTTTGACCAGGGCCGGGAAGTCCGCCGGGTCGATCGCCTGCGGGCCGCTGCGGGGCGGCGGGAACTCCGGGTGTTCCGGGTGGTCGGGCCGTCTGCCCGGAGCGGGGTCCTGCCCGCTGTCGATCCGGCGTTTCACGTCCCGCACCGTGGTCGCCGAGATCCCGGCGAGGCGTCCGACCCGGCGCAGCGAGGAATCGGGCTCGCTGCGCAGGATCTCGGCCGCACGCCGCCGCCGTTCGTCCGCGTCGATGGGGCGCAGCCGTCCGTCACGGCCCAGCCGATGGGTCGGATCCGTCCCGGACCCCGCGTCCTTGCGCAGGTCGGCGACGGTACGCGGGGACAGTCCCGCGGCCCTCGCCACGGACCGGTCCGACCAGTGCGGATGCGCCGCCAGGATGCGTCCGGCCGCCGCCGCCCGGTCGGACCGGCTCAGCGGAAGGCCGTGCCGGACGTTCTCCCGGACCGAGCGGACGAACGCGGTCTCCAGCGGTTCGTCGCAGAACCGCACCGCGATGTCGGTCTCGCCCCGCAACCGCGCCGCGTGAAACCGGTGGACGCCGTCGAGTATCGCCATGGTGGGGCGATGGACCAGGATCGGCGGGAACTCACCGGATTCGGCGAGGGCCCTGGTGTGCCGTTCGTCCGGGCCGTCGAGCCTGACCCTGACGGAGGTGTTGAGCGCGGCCAGCGGGACCCGGTGCCCGCCGTGCTGGACTCCCTTCTCTGTCCGCTCGGATCCGTCGGTACTGCTTCGCTGTGTTCGCTCGTGGTGGACCATACGGAGATCTCCTGTCGTCATCCAGGTGGCGGACCCGGGCCGTGGCGACATCGCCAACTCGCCGAAGAAGGAACGGCGTTCAACCGGTGCTCCGGGGACACTTGGACGCGTCAGGCGGTGAGCGCCGCCCGGTCGCCGGCCAGGAACCCGTGCAGCCACTCGACGAAGCCGGGGCCGAGGTCGTCGCGGTCGGCGGCGATCCGGACCACCGCGCGCAGGTAGTCGGCGCGGTCCCCGGTGTCGTAGCGCCGCCCCGAGAACACCACCCCGTGCACCGGATGCCCCTGGAGGGCGAGCGTCCGGATGGCGTCGGTGAGCTGGATCTCGCCGCCGCGTCCCGGCGGGGTCTGGCGCAGCACCGGGAAGACCGCCGGGTCGAGGATGTAGCGGCCGATGACCGCCAGGTCGCTCGGTGCGGTGCCGGGGGCCGGTTTCTCCACCAGGTCGGTGACCCGCACGATGTCGCCGCCGTGCTCCCGCTCGACGGCGGCGCAGCCGTAGAGATGGCTGCGCGCGGGGTCGACCTCCATCAGGGCGACGACCGAACCGCCGTGCCGGCGGCGCACCTGCTGCATCTGTGCGAGGAGCGGGTCGCGCGGGTCGATCAGATCGTCGCCGAGCAGGACGGCGAAGGGTTCGTCGCCCACGTGCGGGGCGGCGCACAGCACGGCGTGGCCGAGGCCCCGCGGGTCGCGCTGGCGGGTGTAGTGGATGTCGGCGAGTTCGGTGGAGGCGTGCACGGCGGCCAGCCGTCCTGTGTCGCCCTTCTTCTCCAGGGCGAGTTCCAGCTCGCAGTTACGGTCGAAGTGGTCCTCCAGGGCGCGTTTGTTGCGCCCGGTGACCATGAGGATGTCGCGCATCCCCACGCTGACGGCCTCTTCGACGACGTACTGGATGGCCGGCTTGTCCACCACCGGCAGCATCTCCTTCGGGGTGGCCTTGGTGGCGGGCAGGAAGCGGGTGCCGAGTCCCGCGACCGGGATGACGGCTTTCGTTATCTCACTCATGTGGGATGTCCAAAGACGTGTGGGAGTGCCGTGATGCACGGCCTGGGGAGGGGCGCGGGGCGCCCGGGCGAGGGATGCGTACCGGCTCGCCGTCGGCCGTCATAGTGCGCACCTCCGGCCGCGCCGCCGCGAGCCCGGCGCCCCGAACGGACGCGACTTAGGGGAGTCGTCGAAGAGTCCGGAGGCCCGCGCGCCCCTGCCGCACGGGCCGTTTCACGCTGCTCTCGCGGTGCTTTCGGGGTGCTTTCACGCCGTTCGCCGCACCGGACTTGCCAAAGTCGCCGTGGATCACCTTTTCGGCGCAGCAACATAAAGAACGCTATTTATGCTGGACGGGTCGACGTCGTCGTATGGGAGGGACTGTCAGATGACCGTGCTGTACGAGCCGGATCCCGGGGGTCCGGCCGGCCTCGACGGGATGCGTCGGCTCAGCTCCTTCGCCGACGCGGTCTTCGGCCGGCTGCCGCGGGCCGACCAGCGCCGCTGGGCCGAGCTGTATGTCAGGGCGCTGCTGAGCACACCCGGGAAGAAGTCGGTGCGCAGGCTCGCGGACTCCGTCAGCGACTCCGCCACCGCCTCGCAGTCGATGCACCAGTTCGTCAACGCCAGCCCCTGGGACTGGCAGGCGATCCGCCAGGACCTGCTGCGCTGGGTGGAGCAGCGGACCGGCGCCACGGCGTGGGCGCTGGCCCCGGCGTTCATCCCCAAGAGGGGCGGCCACTCGGTCGGGGTGCACCGGCGCTACGACCCGTTCCTGCGCCGGGCCACCACCTGCCAGCTCGGCATCGGGCTCTTCCTGTGCGGTCCCGCCGGTCCGCTCCCCGTCGACTGGAACCTCTACATCCCCGACGACTGGCCGGCCGACCCCCGGCTCGGCACCCGGGTGCGGCTTCCGGAGGACGCCGGCGGCCCCATGTGGTCCCAGGCGGCCGGGCTCGCGGGCCGGACCCTGTCATGGACCTGCGGTCCGGAGGTGCCGCTCACCGCGGACCTGTCCTGGATGCCGGACCGGGGCGCCTTCCTCGCCCAACTTGCCTACAGCGAACGGCCGTTCGTCGTCGAGGTGCCCGAGACGGCGGCGGTGCGGCCGGTCGCGGCCGGGCATCCGGCGCCCGCGCCGGTGACGGTGCGGCGGCTGCTCGACAGCCGGGGCGGTCTGCCGGCCGGCGGTGAGCACCACC
The DNA here is from genome assembly GCF_043201715.1 of Streptomyces sp. NPDC048291. Lineage (NCBI taxonomy): Bacteria > Bacillati > Actinomycetota > Actinomycetes > Kitasatosporales > Streptomycetaceae > Streptomyces > Streptomyces sp. NPDC048291. Next base: position 201,869 of record NZ_JBICZC010000020.1, on the reverse strand, counting down.
ACGGCGTGGACATCGTGTCGATGCCGGTGACCCTGCCCGGGGCCACCGCGCGGCAGCCCAGGCTGCGGCTGCTGGCCCAGCGGCGGGCGGGCGGCCGGGGCACCGCGGTGTGGCTGACGAACCTGGTCGACCGGCCGCTGGCGCAGCTGCTGCCGCTGATGCGCCAGCCACTGCTGGCGTCCGCGGTGGTGAACTCGCTCAGCGGCGACTTCGGCCTCCAGGACTTCGAGGGCCGTTCCTACCCGGGCTGGCACCACCACGCCACCCTGGTCTCCGCGGCCTTCACGCACTACCGGCTGCGCGGCCCGGACGCCTGACCGGCCGGCCGGGCCCCGCCCCGGCACGCGCAGCGTCACGTCGGTGGGGGCTCAGGGCAGGCCCACGGTGGTGGGCCGCGGCCCCGCCGCCAGGCCGGTCAGGGCCGCCTGCCAGACCTCGGTGAAGTCCGCCGCGCCCGGGGCGGGCCGGCCCGTGCTCCCCCGGGCGTCGACCGCCACCCCCTCCACCAGATGCCGGACGAGCTGGGCGGCCGTCCTCGGCTGGATGTCCTCGCTGAGCTCTCCGGCGTGCCAGGCGAGCCCGATCAGCTCCTCGACCTCGTCGCGCCAGTCGGAGGGCCAGGTGGAGTGCACCTGGCCCTCCGCGATCAGCCGCGCCGCCGACCGGGCCCGCACGCTCTCCCGCAGCACCACAGCCACCGCCTGGACGAGCGACGACAGATCCTCCAACGGCCGCCCGGTGCGCGGGCACGCGGCGCGGGCGCGCCGGAGTTCGGCGGCCCCCTCGTCAGCCACCGCCGCCGCCAGCGCGGCCTTGCTGCGGAAGTGGAAGGTCAGCGCCCCCATCGAGATGCCCAGCGCGCCGCAGACCGAGGCCAGCGAGGTGCCGTCGTAACCGTGGCGGTCGAAGTTGTCCGCCGCGGCCAGGACCAGACTGCTGCGGGTGCGGGCGGCTTGCTCTGTCTTCTTCGTCATGTGGGGCCTCGGTGATCGCGGTCGTGAACTGAGGGGCGGACAGCGGCGGCTTCGGGGTCCGCGCCCTCACCGGTGGGGGCGCCGGCCGTGCGGGTCACACGGTCGGGGCGCCTTCCGGCCGGGGTACCGGAGGTCCATGGCCCGGGGGCGGGCGGGCGGCTCGGCGCCGGGGCCGGGTCGCCCCGGTCACCGGCCGCCGGACCCGCTCCTCGGGGTGCTGCGACGGGGTGTGTCGGTTCTGGTCGCTGCGGCTCGGTCACATGCGTCCTCGGAGGTCACCGGCTGCCAGGGGTCGCCGCGCCGGCCCGCGCACCGGGCGCGGCGGGCGATTCGACCATAGGGCGGCCCGTGGAGGACGGGAACGGAAACGGGAGCAGGCCGCAACGTTCTCGGCAAGTCCGCCCGTACGACGGGTCCGGCGCCGCTACCTGGAGGTCCAGCCCCCGTCCACCTGGACGGCCGCGCCGGTGGTGAACGACGAGCGGTCCGAGCAGAGCCAGGCCGCCGTCTGCGCGACCTCCTCCGGTCCGGCCAGCCGCCGTTGCATGGCCCGTTCGGTGAACGGCACCAGCAGGGAAGGGGTGTTGGTGAGCACCTCGTCCATCAGCTCGGTACGGGTGCTGCCGACGACCAGCGCGTTGACCCGGATCCCCTGGTCCGCGTACTCGTCGGCGGCGGCCCTGGTGAGTCCGATGACGGCGTGCTTGGCCGCGATGTACGGGGCGGACGCCCCGGTCGCCCGCATCCCGGCCACGCTGGAGGTGTTGACGACGGCGCCGCCGCCGTGCTCCAGCATCACGGCCACCTGGGCGCGCAGGGCGTTCCACACCCCGCGGGCGTTGACGTCCATGATCCGGTCGTACTCGTCGTCGGTCATCAGGTGCATCGGGGTGCCGGTGGACGTCCAGCCCGCGTTGTTGAACGCGGCGTCCAGACCTCCGTAGGCGTCCAGCGCGGTCCGCGCGACCTTGCGCATGTCGTCGGCGCTGGTGACGTCGGCGACGACGGCGGTCGCCGTACCGCCGGCCGCCCCGATCCGCTCGACGACCTCCCGGAGCCGGTCCCCGCGGCGCGCGGCCAGCACCAGACGGGCGCCCTCCCGGGCGAAGAGCAGGGCGGCCGCGGCGCCGATCCCGCTGCTGGCCCCGGTGATGACGACGGACTTGCCGTGCAGCAGACCTCGTTCGGACATGACTCTCCTCGGAACGTGGGACATGGGTGTCCTCCGGCTGGGCGCAGCCGCCGGTGGATCAGACGAAGCGGTGCAGATGGGCGGTGGCCCACCGGGTGAAGCCGGTCGGCGGCCGGCCGGTCAGGCGCTCCACGGTGTCGCCGGTCGCGCTCTTGGCACCGGCGGCCTGCCGGTCGGCGGAGAGCAGCAGCGCCTCCGCCATCGCCGGGGGGTACCGGCGGAGGAAGCCGGCGCGGGCCTCGCTCCGGGTCAGCGCCCGGCAGGTGAGGGGCCGGCCCAGCAGCTCGGCCAGGATCCGGGTCTGGTCGTGGGCCGACAGGGCCTGGGGGCCGGTGAGCTGGTACGACCGGCCGTGATGGCTGTCGTCGGTGAGGGTGAGGGCGATCACCTCGGCGATGTCCTCGGGCGCCACGCAGGCGTTGCGGCTGTGCGGATGCAGCGCCGCGGTGGCGGACGCGGTACGGATGCCCGGCGCCCAGGCCAGGGCGTGCGTCATGAAGGACCGGGGCTGGATCATGGTCCAGGGGATGCCGCAGGCCCTGATGCGCCGTTCGTTCTCCCGCTGCCACGAGGTGACCAGGTCGTCGGCGCCTGGGTCGTGGACGGCGGCGGCGGAGAGTTTGACGAGGTGGCCGACCGACGCGTCCAGCGCGGCCCGGAGGATGTTCCGGTCCTGCTGCGGCCGGGTGGGGTCGTTGGTGACGACGAGCACCGCGTCCGCGCCCCGGAACGCCGCCCGCAGACTCGCGGGATCCTCGTGGTCGCAGACCAGGTGCCGTACCGCCGCCCCGGGACCGCCCGTGCCGTCCAGGGGCCGGTCCCCGGGGACGGTGCGGCCGGTGAGGGTGAGCCGGTGTCCGGAGGACGCCAGTCGCCGGGCCACCAGGGAGGCGACCGTGCCGCTGGCCCCGGTCAGCACCAGGTGCCGGGTTCGGTGCGCGGTGGCGGTCACGTGGCCGGCACCCGCCGCGGGTCGACGCTGATGTTGGCGCGCACGGCGGCCGGGGAGAGGCTGGGCAGCAGCAGTCTCCACATGTCGCAGACGCGCTCCATCAGGTCCGCACGGCCGGTGGCGAGCTGGGAGTAGACCTGCATCCCGGTACAGGCGGCCACCACGAAACGGGCCAACCGGTCGGGTTCGACCGTCTCCTCCAGCTCCCCGTCGGCCCGCGCCGTCTCCAGCAGTTCGCGCATCAGTCGGCGCCAGTCCTCGAACGACGTCGCGTCGTTCATGCCGTGGCTGCCCTGTTCGACGGCGAGCCGGACACCGGCGCGCAGGATCGGGTCGTGCTGCATCCGCTGCGCCCACACCAGCGTGATGTCGACCAGCCGCTGCAGGCCGGTCGACTCCAGATGCGGCTCGATGGTCGTGGCCTGGGCGTTCATCAGCGCCTCGGCCACGCCCTGCTTGGAGCCGAAGTGGAAGTAGAGCGCGCCGAGGGTGAGTCCGGCGCGCTCCACGATCCGGGTGACCGCGGCGCCCTCGTACCCCGCCTCGTCGAAGATCTCCGCTGCCGCGAGAAGGAGGCGCTGGCGGGTCCGCGCGGCACGCTCTGCGTTGGCCGTCTTCATGGGCAATCCATTCCTCGACAAAAATAGAGAACGTATTTTATGTTAGCGCGGTCACCGCAGCCAGCGGCCAGTCATACAGGGGGAGAGTCAGCAATGTTGCCTACGCACACCAGCGGCTTTGACATGTCCAAGCTCAGCACCGCGGTACCGAGAGAACTCGTCCACAAGCGGGCGCACGCCGAAGTGCTGCTCACCGGTTGGACCACGCACGCCGACGACCGGCACACCGTCCGGGCCCAGTGGCCCCGGTTCCACAGCTTCTACTGGCCGCGCGGCCAGCGGTTCGACCCCATGCTGTTCGTCGAGTCGGTCCGCCAGATCCTGCCACTGCTGTCCCACACCGCCTACGGCGTCCCGTTCGGCAACCATCTGATCTGGGACGACTTCAGCTACCGAGTCGAACCGTCCGCCATGGCCGTCCCCGCGTCCCCCGCCGACGTGGTGCTCGACGTCGTCTGCGAGGACGTACGCACCAGGAACGGCGTCCTGGTCTCGATGGTCATGCACACCACCGCCCACCTGGACGGGGAGCGCATGGGCACGGCCACCGCCCGCTTCGCCAACCGCGCCCCGGCCCTCTACCGCCGGCTGCGCGGCAACCGCAGCGACCCCGCGGCCGTACGCTCCACCGCGCTGCCGCTGCCCCCGGCACTGCGGCCCGCCGCGGTGGGCCACTGCCTGCCGTACAACGTGGTGCTGGCCGACAGCGCCCGCACGGACCGCTGGCAGTTGCGGGCCGACCTGGACCACCCGGTGCTCTTCGACCACCCGGTCGACCACGCGCCCGGCATGCTCCTGCTGGAAGCGGTACGGCAGGCCGCGCACGCGCACCGGCCGACCGCCACCGGCATGGTCACCGGGATGTCCGTCACCTTCGACCGCTGGGTGGAACTGGACCAGCCCGCCTGGGTGTGCGTGGCGCCGCTGGGCGGCGACGGACTGCGCATCACCATCGAGCAGGGAGAGGAGGTCTGCCTCGGCGCCGAGGTGACCACCACCCGACCCGCCCCGCTGCCCACGCCCGAGCGGATCCCCGCCCTCACCTGACCGACGTCCGCCCGGGCCCGCGAACTCCCCGCGCGCTCCACGCGCGGGGAGGGGTCCAGCGGCGGCTCGGCGACCGCACCGCCGTACCGCCGCCGAAGGGTCGAAGCGGGTGTCGACGCGGGCGCGCGGACGGCGGCGGCCACGAGCGGGAGCCGGTGCGCCGGTCGCGGCCACGGGCCCGCCCGGCGGCTCAGGTGGCCGAGTCCACCGGTTCCGGGGTGCGTTCCTGGGCGGGCTGCGGGGTGGGGGCGCGGTCCGCGTTGACGACGACTCCGGCGATCAGGGCGCCCAGCAGCAGTGCGGCCATCGCCCACCAGGTGGCCACGTTGAAGCCGTGCACCGCGGCCTTCGCGGCCAGCAGCGTACGGTCCGGGATGGTCGCGGCGTGCGCGGTGGCGTACCGGGTGGTGACGCTCGCGGCGATGGTGTTGAGGAGGGCCGTGCCGATCGAACCGCCCACCTGCTGGGCGGTGTTGAAGGTGGCCGAGGCCGCGCCCGAGTCGCGTGGGGCGACGTTGCCGGTGGCCAGGGAGACGGAGGTCATCATGGCCGTACCCATGCCGAGGCCGAGCATCAGCATGCCGGGCAGGATGTGCGAGGCGTACGCCGGTTCGACCCCGACCTGGGCTATCAGCGCCAGCGCCCCGGCCGCCAGCAGCAGCCCGGGCACCATCAGCACGCGGGGCGGGACCCGGTGCAGCAGCCGGGCGGCGATCTGGGTGGAGCCGGTGACCATGCCGACGGTGATGGGGAGATAGGCGACGCCGGTCTTCACGGGCGAGTAGCCGAGGACGCGTTGCATGTAGTACGTCAGGAAGAGGAAGACGCCGAACATGCCGATGGTCACCAGCAGCACGGTGAGGAAGGCGCCGACGCGCTGCCGGTCGCGGACCACGGTCATGGGGAGCAGCGGGACCCGGGCGCGGGTCTGCCAGAACCCGAAGAGGCCGAGCAGCGCGACCCCGCCGATCAGCAGCGTCAGGACCAGGCCGTCCGTCCAGCTCCGGGACTCCGCCTCGGAGAAGCCGTAGACCAGGGCGAGCATGCCGGCCGAGCCGAGCAGCGCGCCGGGGACGTCGAGGCGGGCGTCGGGATGCCGGCCGCCGCCGGGCAGCAGGGCCCACGCGCCGGCGAACGCGACCAGCGCGATCGGCACGTTGACGTACAGGCACCAGCGCCAGTCCAGGTACTGGGTGAGGAAACCGCCCGCGAGCAGCCCGACCGCGGCACCCGCGCCGATGATGGCGCCGAAGATGCCGAACGCCTTCCCGCGTTCCTTCGGGTCGGTGAACGTCGTCGCGAGCAGCGACAGCGCGGCCGGCGCGAGCAGCGCGGCGAACACGCCCTGCAGGGCCCGGGCCCCGAACAGCATCCCCTGGTTCACCGCGGCCCCGCCGAGCGCCGAGGCGGCGGCGAAGCCGACCAGTCCGGTCATGAACGCGATCCGGCGTCCGGCCAGGTCGGCGATCCGGCCGCCGAGCAGCAGCAGTCCGCCGAAGGCGAGGGTGTAGGCGGTGATCACCCACTGCCGGTTGCCGTCGGACATGTGCAGGGCGACCTGCGCGGAGGGGAGCGCGATGTTGACGATGGTCATGTCGAGCACGACCATCAGCTGGGCCAGGGCGATGACGACCAGAGCCCACCAGCGTCGGTTGTCGGCCATGGGCCAATCGTGCTCCCCCACCGCCCAGTTGGGAACGCCCGCGTCTCTTATTACGGTGTTTTTGCCGAGCCGGCCACCGCCGCCGAAGCCGGCCACCGCCGCCGGGCCCGGCCCGCCGCCCCGGGCCCGCCCTTCTCCCCCGGGCCCGCCCGCTACCCCAGGGCGTCCCGGCACAGCAGCCGCAGCGAGCCGTGGCCGCCGTAGCAGCGCCCGGCCTCCTCGATCGGAGCCCAGAGCCGGCCGTCGGGGGTGCGGATCCAGTACTCGCCGCCGGACGCCCACCACTCGGCGCCGGTGTGACGGGCGATCACCTCACCGGCGTAGGCCCCGAGGCCGCGCAGCGTCTCCCGCACGGCCTCGAAGGGCGCGCCCTCCCGGCGTATCTCCTCGATCACCCGGTCGACCCGCCACAGGCTCTGCGCCGAGTAGTCGAGCCGGACCCGGGCGCCTTCGCGCATCATCGCCACCGCGTCCGCCGCCCACCGGGCCGGTCTCGCGGCGGCATGCGGCCTGGTCTGCTGCTGCGCTGTCCCGTGGCGGGGTGTCACGTCGTGGTGGGCTGTCGCGCCGGTCACATAGGTCACACAGGAAAGAGCGAGGCGGGCGGCGGATTCGTCACCCGGATCCGGGGGTGTTCCCGCAACCGGCGCAGGACCCGCGCACCGCCCTCACCATTGGTTCACCCGAGCCCGCGGGCCCGCCGCGACACCACCGCACGCAGCACCCGGCGTCCCTCGGTGGAGACGTCCAGCGCGCGGCGCAGCCCGGCCGCGCCGTGCCCCGCGAGCAGTTCGAGCACCGTGACCTGGCGGCGCAGTTCGGCGGCGACCAGCGGGGACATGCCCTCGGTGCCGCCCTCCCGGCGGCTGTCCACCGAGGGCGCGCCGTCCTCGGCGGGGTCGAGCAGCCGGTGGATCTGCAGCGAGGCGACGGAACAGGCGTCGGCCCACAGGCGGACGCCGGCGGCCTCCGGCGACCCGGGCGCGGCGTCGAGCATCCGGCGGGCGAGCACCTCGGCCTCGTCGGCCCGACCGCCCGGCCCCGCCCCCGCGCCGGTCTCCTCGCCGCCGAGCGAGCCGCGCGCCTTCTCCAGTCCCGCGCTCCAGTCGGAGCCGTCGGCGAGGCTCGCCCACAGCGGCCGCAGCACCAGGTCGTCCCCGCCCAGCAGGGGTACGCACCGATCCAAACAGGCCAACCCGCTGGCGGCCAGTCCGCGTTCATCGGCCTGAGCGATCAGCTCCACCAGGCTCATCCCACGCCTCCCAGAAACGGTACATACCAAGGCCCCACTTGCACGGAGCTCGTACTTTCCCTAACTGCGTGCGACGGTACGGCAGTGTCACACGGGCAGGGCACCCGGGATCCGGCGGAGTCCGAAGAAAGGCTTTTCGGCCAAAAGCAGGTATGGGTGCGCGGGTGCGCAGGTGTGCGGCCGTGGCTCAGAGCCCGGCCGGAGCGGTGCCCGCCATCGCCTTCTCGTGCTGCATGCGGGTCAGCCGCAGCACGAGGGCGATCGCGAGCACGGCGGCGGCGGTGTCGAGGGAGTCCGAGAGCATCATCCGCAGGGCGCCGTCGCGGACCTGGGCGGCGCCCTCGGTGTCGTCGGCGTAGCCGGTCGTCCCGGCGCGGTCGGCGAACAGCGAGGCCAGCCACAGCGCCCACCAGGTGTTGACCAGCGTGTGCGAACGGGTGGTGCCCCAGGGGCTGCTGGCGTCCCAGATGTCGAGGGTGATCCGGCGCGGGTACCAGAGGTTCACGACCGGCACGAACCAGCCGCCGATCGCCCAGCCCGGCGACTTGCGGTGCCCGAGCGGGTTGAACACCTGGGCGTTGGCCCGTACCCGCTGGAACCAGCACAGGTAGACGATCACGCAGGCGACCAGCGAGACGGCCTGGGCCCCGGCGGCGACACTCAGCAGTTCGTCGGCGCGGTCGGCCCGGCGGAACGCGGCGGCGCCGGTCTCGCCGTCGGCCAGCGCGCCCGTGGCGTCGTACTGGAGGAAGTCCGCCCAGAGGGCGAACAGGTCGGCGGCGACCACCGCCCCGAGCAGTACGGCGGCGGCCCAGCCGAGGCCCACCGGCGAGCGCAGCCACAGCCCCGGCGTGCTGCCGAAGACCGGGGCCGGCTCGGGCGAGTCGCCGAGGCAGCGGTGGCACAGGGTGGCGCCGGGCGCGGCGGCGAAGTGGTGGCAGCGGGCGCAGATCAAGACGGTTCCCCCGGGGACGCGGCAGTGCGCGGAGCCCTCCCCAGGCCCGCGCGCGGAATGCGGAACATACGGCCCGTCGCGCCGTACGTCCACCCGTATTGCCGCGCCCCTTCCGGGTCCCTTCCGGCTCCCCTTCCTGGTCAGCCCAGCCTGTTCGCGAGGGTCCTGAAGTCCGTCCAGGACATCGTGGGGGTGGTGCCCGGGTCCCAGAGTTTCTGGATGGTGGCCCGCAGCGGCATCCGGATGCCGGCCGCCACCTGGTCCTGGGTCTGCGAGTTGGCGAGGTCGCACCAGACGGCGAAGGAGCCGCCGAGGACCTGGGGTTCGTACCGCGCGGCCACCGCCGAGGTGCCGCGCAGCATGCGCGGGATCCACTGCTCGTAGATGCGCTGCCCGGTCGGGTAGACGAAGGTGTTGGGCTCCCCGAGGACGTAGTAGAGGTACTCGTCGTTGTAGTTGAGGACCTTGCGGCCCGCCCTCAGGTACTCCACGGGCTGCCGGGCGCCGATCTCCTTGCCGGTCCAGTAGGCGACCTGGAGGTCGTCGGCGGGCTGCACGGAGGCGCCCCGGAGGAAGCCGTCGTTCCAGGCCCGCAGGGTGCGGTCGTGGGCGCGGACGGTGTCGGCGCGGGCGTTCAGCCAGCCCGTGGTGAGGTCGGCGACGGTGGCCCCGTCGCCGTACTCCTGCTCGGCGGCGGCCGCGAGCTGCGGGTAGGAGGCCTGCGGGTTCGCGACGGTCAGGGCCTGGTACTCGTCGCCGCCGAGGTTCCAGTCGGAGCCGGGGAACAGGTCGGCGTACTCGTCGAGCAGGTCGTCGACGAGCTTCGCCGAGGCGTCCAGGGAGATGTCGACGGCACCCCTGGTGGCGACGCCCTGCGCGTTGCGCAGCTGCAGCTCGGGGTGGGCGGCGAGGACGGCGCCGAGGTGTCCCGGCGAGTCGATCTCCGGTACGACCTGGATGTGCCGGGAGGCGGCGAGCGCGACGATCTCCCGAACCTGCGCCTTGGTCAGGTGGTCCCGGGAGACGATCTCGGGGTGGGTGTCGGACTCGATCCGGAAGCCCTGGTCGTCGGAGAAGTGCAGCCCGAGCTCGTTGAACTTCAGGTCGCCGAGTTCTCGTATCCGCGCCTCTATCCAGTCCGCGGTGAACGGCTTGCGCGCGATGTCCAGCATGAACCCGCGCCGCGGCTTGGCCGGCTGGTCGCGCACCACCCCCTCCGGGGCCGTACCGCCGCCGTGCACCTCCTGCTTCAGCGTCCGGGTCCCGTAGAAGACGCCGGCGTCCCCGGGCCCGCTGATCCGGACCGACCCGCCGCGCACGGTCATGGTGTACGACTCCGGGTCCCCCGTGCCGCCGAGGTCGAGCCGCACATCACCCGGCCGGACGTCGTCGTCCGCGCCCTTCTGCCCGGCGTACGTCAGCCCCAGCTCGCCCGCGGTCAGCCGCCCCTCGTCGGCGAGCGCCGCGTCGCTCACCACGACCCGGCCACCGCGCCGCGGGCGCCAGCCGGGGCCGCGGGCGGCGGTGTGGGAGCGGACGGCGGGGATGGTGCGGGGGGCCTGGGAGAGGGGGTAGCTGCGGGTGGGCGTGGGAGCGGGGGTCGGCGCCCCGGACGAGGCCGCCCGGCCGCTTCCGGAGGGCTGCCGGGCCGCTCCGGCGGTGCTCCCGCCGTCGCCGCCCGAGGAGGCCCATACCGCGATGCCCGTGCCGAGCGCGACGGTCCCCGCGAAGGCCGCGGCGACCACCACCGCCCGTCTCCGCGTGAACTGCCGTGCCGACGGCCTGCGCCTGTGCTGGCTCACGGCTACAACTTACGACGCACCCGCCGCACGTCCGTCATCGACGCAATCTGAAACTCTCCCGTTCGGGTGAAATTCAGGCAACCAACGGACACACCGTGAACGTCATCGATAACGTCGACGACACATCTCTCACGGCATCCACTGCCGCCCCTGCCACACCGCATGTGACGCGAGGACCCACGCTGCCCGCCCACCGCCTGCCCCATCTCCCCACCCCGCTGGACGCGTTCAACGCCGCCCCCGACGACGAGGCCGGCGCGCTGCTCCTGCACTGCCTGCACAGCCCGCGCTGGTCCCGCCGCATCGCCGACCACCGCCCCTACCCCGACGTGGAGTCCCTCCTGGCCGCGGCCGACGAGGCGGCGTACGACCTGTCCCCGGGGGACCTGTCGGAGGCCCTGGCCGGCGAGTGCCTCCCCGAGCTCCCCGAGGACACGTACTCCGCGGCCCACACGGCCCTGACGGCGGCCCACGCGGCCTACGAGGCCAAGTTCGGCCACGTCTTCGTCATCTACCTGGGCGACACGCCGCCGGCCGAATCCCTGGACCGCGTCCTGGAAGGCATCCGGTCACGTTTGACAAACGATCCGGAGGAGGAACGGGTACTGACAGCGGAGGAACTCCGTCGCCTTGCAAGGGGACGCCTGCTGCACCTCCTCAGGGGCGCGGGGAACTGCGCGACCAGCCCCAACGGCGCCGCACCCGGCAGATAACCGCACAGACCACCCCGGGGCCCGTCGGCGCTCACCCATCCGCGTGCCACTTTGATCACACCGGTAGGCCCGGCGTAAGCCCAGCGGCAGCGCCTCGCTACGATGCTGGGGGCCGGTGGACCGTACCCGGCCGGGCCCGACCGACACCCACAAGCCGGCGCGGCCCCGATACCCCGCTCCCGGAGGGACTTCCGTGCCGGCTGGAACGCTGTACCGCGGCCGGGAAGGAATGTGGTCCTGGGTGGCTCACCGAGTCACCGGCGTCCTCATTTTCTTCTTCCTGTTCGTTCACGTGCTGGACACCGCTCTCGTCCGCGTCTCCCCCGAGGACTACGACAAGGTCGTAGCCACGTACAAGACGCCGATCGTCGCACTGCTGGAGTACGGCCTCGTGGCCGCCATCCTCTTCCACGCGCTCAACGGCCTGCGTGTCATCGCCGTCGACTTCTGGTCGAAGGGCCCGCGCTACCAGAAGCAGATGCTCTGGACGGTCGTCGGTGTCTGGGTCGTCCTGATGGCCGGGGCCATTTACCCCGTTCTCGGCCACGCCGCTCGTGTCCTGTTCGGGAGCTGACGCAGATGTCGACCACTGAAACCACCGCCGGCGTCGGCCCCGTCGAGGGCGCGCCCCTCTTCGACGTCGACAACCCGGCCCCCCTCATCGAGGCCCCGCGCAAGCGCACCAAGAAGACCCCGCGCTCCACCCGCGGCAACTTCGAGATGGCCGCCTGGCTGTTCATGCGCCTGTCCGGCGTCGTGCTGGTCGTCCTCGTCCTCGGCCACCTGCTGATCCAGCTGGTGCTCGACGGCGGCGTGTCGAAGATCGGCTTCGCCTTCGTGGCCGGCCGCTGGGCGAGCCCCTTCTGGCAGGTCTGGGACCTGCTGATGCTGTGGCTCGCGATGCTGCACGGAGCCAACGGTCTGCGCACGATCATCAACGACTACGCGGAGCGCGCGAACACCCGGCTGTGGCTCAAGGGCCTGCTCTACACGGCCACGGTGTTCACCATCCTGCTGGGCTCGCTGGTGATCTTCACCTTCGACCCGAACATCCGCTAGGCACGGGGCTGCGAGAATCATGAAGATCCACAAGTACGACACCGTCATCGTCGGCGCCGGTGGCGCGGGCATGCGCGCGGCCATCGAGTCCACGAAGCGCAGCCGCACCGCGGTCCTGACCAAGCTCTACCCCACCCGCTCCCACACGGGCGCCGCGCAGGGCGGCATGGCCGCCGCGCTCGCCAACGTGGAGGAGGACAACTGGGAGTGGCACACCTTCGACACGGTCAAGGGCGGTGACTACCTGGTCGACCAGGACGCCGCCGAGATCCTGGCGAAGGAGGCCATCGACGCCGTCCTCGACCTGGAGAAGATGGGCCTGCCGTTCAACCGGACGCCCAACGGGACGATCGACCAGCGGCGCTTCGGCGGCCACTCCCGCAACCACGGCGAGGCCCCGGTCCGCCGGTCCTGCTACGCCGCGGACCGCACCGGCCACATGATCCTCCAGACGCTGTACCAGAACTGCGTCAAGGAGGGCGTGGAGTTCTTCAACGAGTTCTACGTCCTGGACCAGCTGATCACCGAGGAGGACGGCGTCAAGAAGTCGTCCGGTGTGGTCGCCTACGAGCTGGCCACCGGCGAGATCCACATCTTCCAGGCGAAGGCCGTCATCTACGCCTCCGGCGGCACCGGCAAGTTCTTCCGGGTGACGTCGAACGCCCACACGCTCACCGGTGACGGCCAGGCCGCCGTCTACCGCCGCGGGCTGCCGCTGGAGGACATGGAGTTCTTCCAGTTCCACCCGACCGGCATCTGGCGCATGGGCATCCTGCTGACGGAGGGCGCCCGCGGTGAGGGCGGCATCCTCCGCAACAAGGACGGCGAGCGCTTCATGGAGAAGTACGCGCCGGTCATGAAGGACCTCGCGTCCCGTGACGTCGTGTCCCGCTCCATCTACACGGAGATCCGGGAGGGCCGCGGCTGCGGTCCCGAGGGCGACCACGTCTACCTCGACCTCACCCACCTCCCGCCGGAGCAGCTGGACGCGAAGCTCCCGGACATCACCGAGTTCGCGCGCACCTACCTGGGCATCGAGCCGTACACGGACCCGATCCCGATCCAGCCGACCGCGCACTACGCCATGGGCGGCATCCCGACCAACGTCCAGGGCGAGGTCCTCTCGGACAACACCACGGTCGTCCCGGGCCTGTACGCGGCCGGCGAGGTCGCCTGCGTCTCGGTCCACGGCGCCAACCGCCTCGGCACCAACTCGCTCCTCGACATCAACGTGTTCGGCCGCCGGGCGGGCATCGCGGCCGCCGAGTACGCGCACACCGTCGACTTCGTCGAGCTCCCGGAGAACCCGGCCGAGTTCGTCGTCGACCAGATCGAGCAGCTGCGCTCCTCGACGGGCAACGAGCGGGTCGCCACGATCCGCCGGGAGCTCCAGGACACGATGGACGCCAACGTCATGGTGTTCCGCACCGAGCAGACGATCAAGACGGCGGTCGAGAAGATCGCGGAGCTGCGCGAGCGCTACCGGAACGTCTCGATCCAGGACAAGGGACGTCGCTTCAACACGGACCTCCTGGAGGCGATCGAGCTCGGCAACCTGCTCGACCTCGCCGAGGTCATGGCGGTCTCCGCGCTCGCCCGCAAGGAGTCCCGCGGCGGTCACTACCGCGAGGACTACCCGAACCGCGACGACGTCAACTTCATGCGCCACACCATGGCGTACCGCGAGGTCGGCGACGACGGCGCCGAGTCCATCCGTCTCGATTACAAGCCGGTCGTCCAGACCCGCTACCAGCCGATGGAGCGTAAGTACTGATGGCAACCCCCGTTCTGGACAAGGTGGAGGCGGAGGCCGCGGCCTCGGACCACCTGATCACCGTCACCTTCCGGGTCCGCCGGTTCAACCCGGAGGTCTCCGAGGACGCGGTCTGGGAAGACTTCCAGCTGGAGATCGACCCGAAGGAGCGCGTCCTCGACGGCCTCCACAAGATCAAGTGGGACGTCGACGGCACGCTGACCTTCCGCCGCTCCTGCGCGCACGGCATCTGCGGCTCGGACGCGATGCGGATCAACGGCAAGAACCGCCTCGCCTGCAAGACGCTGATCAAGGACATCAACCCCGAGAAGCCGATCACGGTCGAGCCCATCAAGGGCCTGACGGTCCTGAAGGACCTGGTCGTCGACATGGAGCCGTTCTTCCAGGCGTACCGGGACGTCATGCCCTTCCTCATCACGAAGGAGACGAACGAGCCCACGCGCGAGCGTCTCCAGACCGCCGAGGACCGCGAGCGCTTCGACGACACCACCAAGTGCATCCTGTGCGCCGCGTGCACGTCGTCCTGCCCGGTCTTCTGGAACGACGGCCAGTACTTCGGCCCGGCCGCCATCGTCAACGCGCACCGCTTCATCTTCGACTCGCGTGACGAGGCCGGCGAGCAGCGCCTGGAGATCCTGAACGACCGCGACGGCGTCTGGCGCTGCCGCACGACCTTCAACTGCACGGACGCCTGCCCGCGCGGTATCGAGGTCACCAAGGCGATCCAGGAAGTCAAGCGCGCCCTGATCACGCGCCGCTTCTGATCCCCTGACCCGCCAAAAGGCCCTGCTCCCACCCGGGGCGGGGCCTTCCGCGTACCCGGAGTCAGTCCGCGGACGGTCTGCGCCACTCCCGGGCGCCCGCCGCGCGCATCAGGGTCAGGGCCGTGTCCGGGTCGCCGGAGACGAGGGGGTGGACGAGTTCGACGTAGCGGACCTGACCGGCCAGGGACCTGCGCAGCCGGCGGAGGGTGCGGGCGTCGAAGGAGACGTGGCCGGGGCGGTCCACGAGGCCGGCCGAGACGGCCAGCGTCTCGATGCCGACCTTGCACTCGGTCAGTGCGGTCCTGCGGCAGACGTGGATCTCGACGTCGCCCTGCCACAGGCCGAGGACCGCCTTGTAGGTCACCCCTGAGCCTGCGTAGGCCGCGACGGCGAGATGCCGGTCCCCTTCCCCGCCGCCCGGTCCGGCCAGGCCCAGCCGCCGCGCGACCTCGGCGAAAGCCGCCCGCGCCTCGCCGTGGAAGGTCTCTGCTCCCGGAGCCATCCCGCCCCCTCGCTCGCCCGGCACCGACGACGGCTCAGCGTAGCGACGTACCGGGCCCCTTCTCGGCCCATTGAGTGACCCGACGGTCAGCCCGCCCGGCAACCGTCATCTCCGCTCCTAATCTGATCGCATGTCAGATGACGAGTCGTACGAACTGCTCGGGTTCGACAACGTGGTGATGCCCGTCGGGAGGCTCGCGGACGCCGTCGCCTTCTACGAGCGGGCCGGGTTCACGGTGGGGTTCCGGTTCGACGAGGGCGGGATCGCGCTGCTGAAGGTCGGGGGCGAGACGCCCGGGATCCTGCTGCGGGCCGAGGAGGGGCTCGGGCACCGGCCGGCCGTGTGGGCGTCGCCGCGGGTGTGGCTGGAGGTGCCGGACGCGCGGGCCGCGGCCGAGCGGTTCAGGACCGCGGGGATCGCCGTGCTCGACGAGCCGTTCTCCGTGGCCACCGGCTGGACCGTCGAGGTCGCCGACCCCTGGGGGAACATCCTCGGTTTCACGGACTACAGCAAGCGGCCGGAGCTGGCGCGGCGGGGGTGAAGCGGGCCACTCCGCAACCGAGTTGAACATGTTCAAAAGCAGGTCTACAGTCATCCCTGTCAGCGTTTTGAACGCGTTCAAGAAGGGGTGGGGCATGGACCGCACGGTCATCGCCTACGTCATCTACCTGCTCGTCAGCATCGGACTGACCATCTGGGTGGCCCGGACGCTCAGCCGCAACGGCCGGATCTTCCTCTCCGACGTCCTGCACGGCAACGAGCAGCTCGCCGACGCCGTCAACCACCTCCTGGTGGTCGGCTTCTACCTCGTCAACCTCGGCTTCGTCGCGCTCTACCTGCACACCACCGACACGGTCGACGACACCCGGGGCATCTTCGAGGCGCTCTCCGCCAAGCTCGGGGTGGTGCTGCTGGTGCTCGGCGCGATGCACCTCGGCAACGTCTACGTGCTGAACCGGATCAGGCGCCGCGGGATCATGGAGAAGGAGCAGTTCCCGCCGGTCCCGCCGCAGGGCTGGACCGCGCCGGCGGCCGGGGCGTGACCGCCGTGACCGCGACCGACGACCGGGGCGCCGCGCGCGTCCCGGTCCACGGGCTCACCGTCCTCTACGACGCCGAGTGCGGCCTCTGCACCCACCTGCGCGACTGGCTGGTGCGCCAGCCGCAGCTGGTGCCGCTGGAACTGGTCCCGGCGGGTTCGGCCGAGGCCCGGACCCGGTTCCCGGACCTCGACCACTCGGCCACCTTCGACGAGGTCACCGTGGTCGGCGACGCCGGGCAGGTCTACCGGGAGACCGCCGCCTGGATCGTCGTGCTCTGGGCGCTGCGGGAGCAGCGGCCGCTCGCCCACCGGCTGAGCACCCCGGCCGGGGCCCGGCTGGCCCGGGGCGCGGTGCTCGCCGCCGCCTGGTGGCGGGGCGGGCTGGGGGACGGGAAGTCCTTCCGGCGGGAGGACGGGTGGCTGTACGAACCCGCCGTCGGGTGGATCTACAACCCTCCGGGCTGTGCCGGCGACGTCTGCGCCACTCGTTAGGCTCTGTCCGTGTCCGCGAAGAACGACGGCCCCGTCGAGGCCGCTGCCCAGAGCAAGTCCGAGCAGACCCGCGCGCTGATCCTGGAGACGGCGATGCGCCTGTTCCGGGAGCGGGGCTACGAGAAGACCACGATGCGGGCCATCGCCACGGAGGCCGGGGTCTCCGTCGGCAACGCGTACTACTACTTCGCCGGCAAGGAACACCTGATCCAGGGCTTCTACGACCAGCTCGCCGCCGAGCACCGGGTGGCGGTCCGCGAGGTCCTGGACAAGGAGACCGACCTGGAGGCGCGGCTCGCGGGCGTGCTCAGGGTGTGGCTGGACATCGCCCGCCCGTACCACGAGTTCGCGGTCCACTTCTTCAAGAACGCGGCCGACCCCGACAGCCCGCTCAGCCCCTTCTCCCCGGAGAGCGAGCACGCGCGCGACGAGGCGATCAGCGTGCACCGGGAGGTGCTCGCGGGCGCGAAGACCAAGGTGGCGCCCGAACTGCGGGACGTGCTGCCCGAGTTGATGTGGCTCTCGCAGATGGGCCTGGTGCTCTACTGGATCTTCGACCGGACCGAGGGGCGGGAGCGGAGCTACCGGCTCGCCGAGCGGGGGGCCCGGCTGACCGCGCGAGGGGTGTCCCTCGCGCGGTTCCGGGTGCTGCGACCGCTGGTCCTCGAGGTGCACGAGCTGTTCACGGACTTCCTGCCGGGGATGACCCGGGTACTGCCGGATCCGGGCGGCAGGGCCAGGGGCTCGGCTAGCTGACCGCGTCCACCTCGTCCCCGGTCAGCTCCACGTCGTACACCACCGGCCCCTCCGCCACCGTCACGTGCCGGGCCTTCGAGCCGTACGACGACGACGTGACGGCCAGCAGATAGGAACCCGGCTCCGGGACCGACACGATGTACGAGCCGTCCGCCAGGGACGTCACCCGGTCCAGCTGACGTCCGCCCTTGGACATCAGCGTCACCGACGCCTCCTCCACCGGGTCGCCGTCCGGCGTGCGGACGAACCCGTGGATCGCCGTGGCCGGGCCCGCCAGGCCGGCCGGGCCCGCCGGGCCGGCGGGCCGCTCCGGAGCGGGCGGCGTCTCCTGGGGTTCCACCGCGAGGTGCGGGAGCCGCTTGTCGAGCCAGGCCGGCAGCCACCAGTTCGAGTTGCCCAGCAGGTGCATCGCCGCCGGGACCAGGGCCGTACGGAGGATGAAGGCGTCCAGGGCGACCGCCGCCGCCAGGCCCACGCCGGCCATCGCCGCGCCCGAGTCGCCGCTCAGGACGAAGGCGAGGAAGACGCAGACCATGATCAGGGCCGCGGAGTTGATGACACGGCTGGTCTCCGCGAGGCCGACCCGCACCGCCCGTGCGTTGTCCTTGGTGTGCACCCACTCCTCGTGCATCCGGCTCACCAGGAACACCTGGTAGTCCATGGAGAGGCCGAAGAGCAGGGAGAGCATGATGACCGGCAGGAACGCGTTGATCGGGCCCTCCTTGCCGAGGCCCAGCAGGTCCAGGCCCCAGCCCCACTGGAAGACCGCCACCAGGACGCCGAAGGAGGCCGCCGCCGCGATCAGGTTCATCAGGGCCGCCGTCAGCGGGACCACGAGGGAGCGGAAAGCGACCAGGAGGAGCAGGAAGCCCAGGGTGATGATGGTCGCGATGAAGAGCGGGAGACGGTCGCCGGTGACGGAGGCGAAGTCCTTGGACACCGCCGTCACGCCGCCGACGTGGGCCTCCGCGCCCGCCTTCGGGATCACCTGGTCGCGCAGGGTGTCGATGAGGTCGTCCGTCTCCTTGGACTGCGGGGAGGTGGTCGGGACCACCTGGACGACCGTGACGCCCTGCGACGGGGGCAGCTCGGCGACCTGGGCGACGCCCGGGGTCGACTTCAGTCCCTGGACCAGCTTCGCCGTGTCGCCGCCGACGCTGACCACCTGGAGGGGGCCGTTGAAGCCGGGGCCGAAGCCCTCGGCGAGCAGGTCGTAGGCCTTCCTGGTGGTGGTGGACGCGTCGTCGTTGCCCTGGTCGGTGGCGCCGAGGCGGAGCGAGAGCACCGGGATGGCGAGGACGGCCATGACGACCACCGCGAGCGCCGCGATCCGGCGCGGGCGCTTCTGCACGTTCGCCGACCAGCGGGCCGCGAGACCGCTCGCCCGCTCCGGCTCCGGGCCCTCGGCGGCCAGCCGGCGGCGCTGGCGGCGGCTGAGGACGCGCGGGCCGAGGAAGCCGAGCAGGGCGGGGAGGAGGGTGGTCGCCGCGAGGACGCTCAGCACGACCGTCAGGGACGTGCCGATGACCACGCCGTCCAGGAAGCGCAGGCGCGTGACCAGCATGCCGGCCAGCGCGATGCAGACCGTGCCGCCCGCGAACAGCACCGCCCTGCCGGAGGTGTTGAGGGCGGTGACCGCCGACTCCTCCGGGTCCATGCCGCGCAGGATGCCGCGCCGGTGCCGGGTGACGATGAACAGGGCGTAGTCGATGCCGACACCGAGGCCGATCAGGGAGGCGAGCAGCGGCGCGATGTCGGGGATGTCGGTGACGTGGCTGAGCAGCTGGGTGGAGAACAGGCCCATGCCGACGCCGAAGACGGCGATCGCGATGGGCAGGGTCATCGCGAAGAACGAACCGAAGGCGAGGAACAGCACGACGGCCGCGGCGACGATGCCGACCATCTCGGACAGGCCCTGCGGCGGCTCCTGGACGCGCTGGATGGCCTGGCCGCCCAACTCGACCTGGAGGCCGTCGCGTTCGGCGGCCTGCGCGGTGTCGAGGACCTTCTGCACCTGCTCCTTGGGGATTTCGTTCGCCCGCTTGGTGAAGGTCAGCTGGGCGTAGGCGATCGTGCCGTCCTTGCTGATCTGCGCGGATCCCCGGGCGCCCGCGTAGGGGCTGGTGACCGCGCCCACGCCGGGCAGCTTGGCGATCTTGTCGAGGGCCGGCCGGACGCGGTCCTCGACCGCCTGGTCCGTCACCGAGCCGCTGTCGGCCTTCCACACCACGGTGTCCGTGTCACCGGAGGTGTTCGGGAAGGCCTTCTCCATCAGGTCGTACGCCGTTTTGGAGTCCGTGTCGGGAAGGGAGAAGACGTTCGCGTAGTTCGTGCCCGCCGACGAGGCCGAGAAGCCCACGCCGACGAGTGCCCCCACCCACAGCAACAGGACCACCAGCCGGTGCCGATAGCACCACCGTGCCAATGCCGTCACGCTCAACAGCTCCTTGTCGTCGATCAGTTCGGTCGGTCGGTCCCCCAGGTCCTGGGCAACAGGATCGGCAGCGGGCCGCGCGCAGGGACACGGGGCGCGCATGACTCTCAAGGAACTCCAAAGCTGCGCGCCCCCGGCTGCCGGTGGCGGCGCCGATACTGGGGGCATGACGGCTCCAGGCAGCACCGTGCTGATCGTGGAGGACGAGCCGAGCATCGCGGACGTCCTCGCCATCGCCCTGCGCTACCACCGGTTCGAGGTGATGACGGCCGGTACGGTCCAGGGCGCCCTCGCGCTGGCCGAGCGCACCCGGCCGGACGCGGCCCTGCTCGACGTGATGCTGCCGGACGGCGACGGGCGGGCCCTCGCCCGTGAACTGCGCGCCCGGCAGCCCGATCTGGCGCTGGTGTTCCTCACCGCACGGGACGCGCCCGCCGAGATAGTCGGGGCGCTCGGCTACGGCGACGACTACATCACCAAGCCGTTCAACATCGACGAGGTCGTCGCCCGGATCGGCGCCGTGCTGCGCCGCACCCGCCCGGCGGACGTCATCCAGCAGCGGCCGCCGCTGCGCTACGGCGACCTGGAGCTGGACGAGACGACGTACTGCGTGCACCGCGCGGGCCGCACGGTCGAGCTGACCCCGACCGAGTACGCGCTGCTGCGCTTCCTGGTGCGCAACGGCGGCCGGATCGTGCCGAAGGAGCAACTGCTCAGGCACGTCTGGCAGTACGAGCACATACCGTCCGAGTCGACCGTGGTGGAGACCTACATCAGCTATCTGCGGCGCAAGCTCGACGCCCTGGGCGCACCCGTGATCACCACCCGGCGGGGCGTCGGGTACGGCCTGACATGAACCTCGGCAAGCGCCGGCACCGGCACGGACTGCACTCGCTGCGCGGCAAGCTCACCCTGGCCAACGTCGGACTGCTCGCCGTCGGCATCGTCGTGGCGACCGCCGTGAGCATCATGGGCATGCGGCTGTACCTGCTCGACCAGGTGGACTCCGAGCTTCTCAAGATGCGCACGTCACTGGGGAGTTCGGGCCTCACGCTGCGGCAGGTCGACTCGCTGGGCGCGCTCGGCGTGATCCGCGACCGGATCGTCCCCGCCGAGTCCGACCCGACCCCGGACTCGATCTTCACGGTCATCGGCACCAGGGGCGACGCGATCTCCCTCTTCGGCATGAAGCCGACCGAGGCCCAGCGCTCCCTCGCCGCCGTCGTCTCCGACCCGAGGGCCCTCACCGCCGCCCCCGACCCGCGCGACATCGACGTGCACGGCGCGTCCTACCGGGTGACGGCGACGCGGCTCGCCGACGGCTCCTACATCCTGCTGGCCACCTCGACCGAGCTGCTGCACAAGGGCATAGCCAAGGCGCTCAGGCTCGACTTCGCGGTCGGCTCGCTGCTGCTCGCGCTGCTGTGCTGCCTGACCATGTACAGCGTGCGGCAACGGCTGCTGCCGCTGGAGGACATGGTGGAGACGTCGTCGGCGATCGCCGAGGGCGACCTGACCCGGCGGGTGCCCTCCAGCCAGCACCCGACGGAGGAGGTCGAGCAGCTGCGGCTCGCCCTCAACGCCATGCTGCACCAGGTGGAGACGGCGTACCGGACCCGCGAGCGCAGCGCGGCCCAGCTGCGCCGGTTCGTCGCCGACGCCTCGCACGAGCTGCGCACCCCACTCGCCGCCATCCGCGGCTATCTCCAGCTGTACGACAAGGGCATGCTGAGCGAGCCCGGGGAGCGGCGGCGGGCCTGGGACCGGATGAACGGCGAGGTGGAGCGGATGGGCCGCCTCGTCGACGAGCTGCTGCTGCTCGCCCGGCTCGACCAGCGGCCGGAGATCAGGTTCCGGAACGTCGACCTGAGCCGGCTGGTGCGGGACGCGGCGGAGGACCTGCGGGCGCAGCAGCCGGGGCGGCCGGTGGCCGTGCGGGCCGACGGGGCGGTGCTGGTGCGGGCGGACGAGTCGGCGCTGCGGCAGGTGCTGGGGAATCTGATGGCCAACGTACGGACGCATACGCCGGTCGAGGCGGGGGTGACGTTGGGGGTGGAGCGGTCGGACGGGGTGGTGCGGGTGTGTGTGGCCGACGAGGGGCCGGGGTTGGGCGAGGAGGACGCGGCGCGGATCTTCGACCGGTTCTTCCGGGTGGGGAGTGCGGAGGGGAGCGGGTTGGGGATGGCGATCGTGCAAGGGGTGGTGGAGGCGCACGGGGGTGAGGTGGGGGTGCGGACCTCTCCTGGAGAAGGGCTGGCGGTGACAGTGACGTTGCGATCGGTATGAGTTTCGGGTGCGGGTGCGTTGTGGCTGGTCGCGCCCACGCGGCGGCAGCCGCACATCGGATACAGCCCCGCGCCCCCGCAAGAAGGGGCTGCGCCCCTTCAGGGGCGCGGGGAACTGCGCGGGCAACCACGACGGTGCCGCGGCCGATGGCTACGGGTCGACCGAGATCAACGCCCAGACGGTCTTGCCGTGGACTCCCCTGCTCCACACTCCCCAGGCCGCGGCGACGGTCCCCACCAGGTGCAGGCCCCGGCCCGTCTCGTCGGCCTCCCGGACAATGCGCAGGCGGGGTTCCGCGCGGCCCTCGTCCGAGACCTCGATGAGGCAGGAGCCGTCGGCCAGGGCGGTCACCGCGACCTCGAACTCCCGCTCCCGCAGAGGGCCGTGGCGGACGACGTTGGTGGCCAGTTCGGAGACGAGGAGCAGGGCGTCGCCGACCGCCGGGGTGTCCGGGCCGTGGCCCCAGGCGGCCAGATGGTCCCGGACCCGGTGCCGGGCGAGGCCGACGGACGCCGGGTGCCGGGGGAGCCGGAAGGCGTTGCGTCTCAGCACGCCCGTCAGATCCAGCCCAGGCTCCACAGGCGGAAGATGCCCGAACTGTCGTTGAGGTACTGGGCTCCGCCCACGTCCTCGCTGCTGAGGACGTAGTCCGTGCGCTGCCACAGCGGGATCAGCGGGACGTCGTTCGCCACGTCCGTCTGGACGGTGCGGAAGTCCTGCTCGGCCTCGCTGCGGTCGGCGTACCGCTGGCTGTTCTGGAGGAGGCGGTCGACGATCTTGTTGCTGTAGCCGGTGCTCATGACGGAGTCACTGCCGACCAGGGCGGCGCCGAAGGTGTCCGGGTCGGGATAGTCGGCGACCCAGCCGACCGCCCAGGCGTCCATCTTCCCCTCGGCCCAGGACTTCTGGAAGTCGGTCCACTCGTACCCCTTGACGTCGACCTTGAACAGGCCGCCCTTCTCCAGCTGCTTCTTCAGCGCGGCGGCCTCCTCGGCGCCCGCGCCGTGGCCGATGCCGTAGCCGAAGGAGAACTCGACGGGGGTGCTGACGCCGGCCTGCTCCAGGAGCGCCTTCGCCTTGTCGACGCTCTGGGTCGGGTAGGTGTCGAAGAAGGACGTGGTGTGGCCGGTGAGGCCGCTCGGGATCAGCGAGTACAGCGGCTCCACCGTGCCGTCGTACACGGACGAGGCCAGTTCCTCGCGGTTGACCAGCCAGGCGAGGGCCCGGCGGACCAGCACGTCGTGCAGGGGCGACTTCTGACGGGTGTTCAGGTACAGGTTGCGGGTCTCGGAGCTGTCGGACTCCAGGACGCGCTGGTCGGGGTCGCTCGGCGAGAGCTTGGAGACCATGGCGGGCGGCAGCGTCCGGGTCGCCACGTCGACCTGCTTGGCCTTGTACGCGCTCGCGAGCTTGGCCGAGTCGGCGTAGTAGTCCAGCTCGACGGGGCGGCCGGTGCCGCTCAGCTCGCCCTTGTAGCGGCCGTTGGGCCGCAGCACGGCCCGCTTGTCCTTCGTGTACGACGTCAGGGTGTACGGGCCGGTGCCGTCCACCGCGTCGTCGGTGCGCAGCTTGTCCGCCGGGTACTTGTCCTTGTCGACGATCGCGCCGGCGCCGGTGGCGAGCTTGAACGGGAACGTCGCGTCCGGGGACGACAGGTGGAAGGTGACGGTCTTGCCGGAGGCGGTCACCGACTCCAGCGTCGAGAGCAGGGAGGCCGGGCCGACATCGGAGTTGATCTTCTTGACCCGGTCGAAGGAGTACTTCACGTCCTCGGCGGTCATCGCCCGGCCGCTCGGGAAGGTGATCCCGTCGCGCACCACGCAGCGGTACGTCTGGAGGCCCGAGTCCGTGAACGCACAGCTCTCCGCCGCGTCCGGGACCGGCTTGACGCCGTCGGGCTCGAAGGTGAGCAGGGTCTGGAAGACGTTGTTGAACAACGCCCAGGAACCGGCGTCGTACGCGCCGGCCGGATCGAGCGAGGTGACCGCGTCGGTCGTGCCGACGGTGATGGTCTTGTTCTTGTTCTGCTGCGACGGCAACAGCTGCCAGCCGCCGATCCCCACGATCGCCAGGACGACGAGTGTCACGAGAATCCGCATGCGAACAGATCGCATGGTCGGTGCCCTCCCCAGGACCAGCACGGGTCCGTTCCAGGCCCTACCCAGGCCCTCCCCAAGTGCCACTCCCCTAAGTGACGCGGCTCACCTAATCACAGGTGTTTCATGTGGGGGAAGAGTGATCTGACTAGATGAGGAAGAACTTACCGATGGCTTGTTTCCGCCGGATTTCACAGCTCTTCCACAGCGGGTGCGAGGCGGTTTCGGTCGGGGCCGCTCAGGCGGTGAAGCCGCCGTCGACGTGGATCGAGGCGCCGGTGATGTACGAGCCGTCACCGCTTGCCAGGTGGGCGACGGTGGCCGCGATCTCGGCCGGTTCCGCGTAGCGGCCGACCGCCGTGAAGCCGGCGATCGCCTCGGCGTTCGGCCCGCCGGCGGGGTTGGTGTCCGTGTCGGTGGGGCCGGGATGCACCAGGTTGACGGTGACGCCGCGCGGACCGAGTTCCCGGGCCAGCCCCTTCGTCATCCCGACCAGAGCCGCCTTGCTCATCGAGTACAGCGCCAGCCCGGGGAAGACCGCACGCTCGGCGACATTGCTGCCGATGCTGATGATGCGGCCGCCCCGGCCCATGTGCCGGGCCGCCGCCCGGGACGCCGCGAACGGCGCCCGGACGTTCACCGCCAGGGTGCGGTCGATCTCCGCGGCCCCCATGTCCTCCAGCGGGCCGACGAGGAAGACGGCGGCGTTGTTGACCAGGATGTCGAGTCCGCCGAACGTCCCGGCGGCCTCGTCCACCGCGGCGGTGAGTGCCTCGGGGACGGCGCTGTCGGCCCGGACGGCCAGTGCCCGGCTCCCGCCCGCCTCGATCCGCTCCACCAGCCGGGCGGCGCGGTCCGCGCTGTGCTCGTAGGTGAGGACGACGTCGGCGCCCTCCTCGGCCAGCCGCAGCGCCACGGCGGCACCGATGCCCCGGCTGCCGCCCGTGACCAACGCGGTGTTTCCCTCAAGTCGCTTCATGACGTCGAGCTTCGCGGGCGCCGGCGCCGGAGACCGGCGGTATTCCGACCTGGCGTTCGGCCCGTCCCGCCGCTATGACGTACGGCGCAGTGCGCGCACTCCGCGCAACCCGATGCCCCCGATGACCGTCCCCAATACGAAGGACACGACGGCCAGCGTCAGGTGGATCCAGAAGTACGCCGTGGGATGCCCGTCGTCGAAGGCGAGTCCGCTGCCGTCCTTGACGAGGTTCTTGACGAAAGTGATCCAGATGAACCAGCTCCACACCCCGAACGCGAGCAGGAACCAGGAGACCGGACGGCTGAGCTTCATGGACTCAGTATCGCCCGCCGCTGTCCGGTTCCGATTCCGGGGTGGAGTCGGTGACGGGACTTCGCCCTCCGCGGCAGGTACGTTCTCGTCCGTGCCCGCTCCGAAGCCGAAGGCCAGCCGCGCGCTGCTGGTCCTCTCCGCCGCCCTGCTGTCCCTGTCGTCCACCGCGCCGGCCGCGCTCGCCGCGCCGACGCCCTCCACGACTCCGTCGGCCACTCCCCCGGCGGACATGTCGACGGTGGGCGGCACCCGGCTGGGGCAGCCCGGTACCCAGGTGAACCCGGCCGCCGGGGTGCCGGTGCTGCCGAAGGACGTCACGGGGCGGTCCTGGATCGTCTCCGACGCCGAGTCGGGCGAGGTGCTCGCCGCGCACAACGCGCACTGGCGGCTGCCCCCGGCGAGCACCCTGAAGATGCTGTTCGCGGACACCGTGCTGCCCCGGTTCCCGAAGACGACCCCGCACACGGTGGTGCCGGCCGACCTCGCGGGCATCGGCGCCGGTTCCAGCATGGTCGGGATAAAGGAGGGCCAGACCTACACGGTCCGCGACCTCTGGCTCGGGGTGTTCCTGCGCTCGGGCAACGACGCGGTGCACGTGCTGTCCGCGATGAACGGCGGGGTCGAGCAGACCGTCCGGGACATGCAGGACCACGCGGAGGAGCTGCAGGCGCTGGACACCCACGTGGTGAGTCCGGACGGCTACGACCAGCCGGGGCAGGTGTCGTCGGCGTACGACCTGTCGCTGTTCGCGCGCTCCGGGCTGCAGAAGAAGGACTTCCGGGAGTACTGCTCGACCGTGCGGGCCAGTTTCCCGGGCGACACGACGAAGAACGCGAAGGGCAAGTCGGTCCGCGGGTCCTTCGAGATCCAGAACACCAACCGGCTGCTGAGCGGGGACACCGACGTCCCGGTCTACCAGGGCATCGCGGGCGTGAAGAACGGCAACACCACCAACGCGGGCGCCACCTTCACCGGGGTCGCCGAGCGGAACGGCCGGGTGCTGCTGGTCACCGTGATGAACCCGGAGAAGAAGGAGCACAACGAGGTCTACAAGGAGACCGCCCAGCTCTTCGACTGGGGTTTCCGGGCGGCCGGCAAGGTGACTCCGGTGGGCGATCTTGTGCCGCCCAAGGGCGCGGTCACCTCCAGCGCCTCGCCGCGGGCCACGGCCGCAGGCAAGGACACCGACGCGAGCTCGAAGCCGGTGGCCGCGGCCTCCGCGCAGGGCTCCGGCGGGGTCGGGGTGGCGCTGGGGATCGCGGGCGGCGCGGTGGTGCTGCTGACGGTCGCGGCGTTCCTGGTCAACCGCCGTTGGCCGCTGCCGGATCTGGTGCGCCGGCGGACGCGCCCCTGAACTCGGCGGTGGTCTCCTCCGCCGTCCAGGCGGCGCAGTACAGGACGATCCTGGCCGTGAAGTTGATCCACAGCAGCAGGGCCACCGGGACGCCGAACGCGCCGTACATGCTCTTTCCGGCGACGCCCTGGATGTAGCCGCTGAGCAGCAGCTTGAGGAGTTCGAAACCGACCGCGCCGATCAGGGCCGCGACCAGCAGGCGGCGGCGCGGCGGCTCGACGCCGGGCAGCAGGGTGAGGACGTAGAGCAGGAGCAGGAAGTCGGCCGACACGGCGACGGCGAACGCGGCGGTACGGAGCAGGACGCTGCCCCAGCTGTGTTCGGCGATGCCGAGCTGCCGGGACGTCCAGCCGACCGCCGCCGAGGCGACGGTGGAGACGGCGAGCGTGACGAGCACGGCGCCGCCGAAGCCGATCAGGATCACGCCGTCCTTGGCCTTGGCGAGGATCGGGTTCTGGTCCTGGTCGGGCAGCTGCCACACCGCGCGCAGGCAGTCCCGCATCTGCCCGACCCAGTTGATGCCGGTGAACAGCAGGACGGCGCCGGCGATCAGGCCGACCGTGCCGGCGTTCTGCACCAGGGAGTGGATGTCCAGCTGGTCGGAGATGCCGGGCACCTGGTCGGCGATCTTCTTCTGGATGTCCTGCTGCCGGGACGCGCTGAGCGTGGCGGCCCCGATCGCGGCGCCCACGGTCAGCAGCGGGAAGAGCGAGATGAAGCTGATGAAGGTCATGGCCGCGGCCAGCCGGGACCACTTCACCTCGTCGAGCCGCTCGTACGACCGCCACACGTGCGTGGTCATGAGCCAGCCCACGAGGGGGCCGACGACGGGAAGTCTTCTCAGCCAGTCCATGATCCGACTCTGCCCCCTCCGCGGAACACCAATGTACGGGTACCCCAGAAGCGCAGGATCGTGGCCAGCGCCATGCCGACGACCGCGCCGGAGACGGTGTCGGCGCGCTGCGAGGTGAGGCCGAGTCCGTAGTGGCTGACGGCGAGGCAGAGCAGCTGGACGAGGGCGCCGGCGAGGTTCACGGCGACGAAGACGGCGTAGGCGCGGGCGCCGGTCGCGCGGGCGTGGCGGTAGGTGCCGCAGGCGTTGCCGAGGTAGGCGACCGTGCAGCCCGCCATGAAGGACAGCGACTTGGCGGTGAGCGGGTCGAGGGCGGCCGGGCCGCGCAGCCAGCTGAAGAGGCCGAGGTCGGCCGCGTAGGCGAGCAGGCCGACGGTCGCGAAGCCGATCAGCTCGCGCGCGGGCGCGGTCACCAGTGGGCCACCGCGAGGCCGTACATGGCGAGCCAGGCCAGGCCGATCAGGGCGAGGGCGCGGTCGCGCAGGACGACGTCCTCGGGTTCGCCGGCGGTGCCGCGGTCGGCGAAGACGGCGTACCGGAGGATCGCCAGGATGAAGGCGACCATGGACAGCTGGCGCCAGGGCAGCAGGCCGGCGCCGGACCCGTCGCGGCCCTCCAGCGCCCACAGGCAGTAGGCGAGGACGGCGACCCCGGCGGCCAGCTGCCAGACGAAGCGGAGGTAGCCGGTGGTGTACTCGGTGAGCAGCGCGCGCGTGGCGCCGGCTTTTCCGGCCATCTGCACGGCCTCGGAGTAGCGCTTGGCCGCCACCATGAAGAGCGCGCCGAAGCCGGTGGTGATCAGGAACCAGCGGGACAGCGGGATGCCGAGGGCGACCCCGCCGATCATCGCGCGCATCAGGAAGCCGGTGGTGACGACGACGAGGTCGACGACCAGGACGTGCTTCAGGGCGACGCAGTAGGCCAGTTGCATGCCCAGGTAGGCGGTCAGCAGGACGGCGACCAGGGGCGGGGCCAGCCGGACCGCGAGCAGGGGCGCGAGGACGGCCAGGAGGCCGCCGACGGCATAGGCGACGGGGACCGGGACCTGGCCGGCGGCGACCGGGCGGCGGCACTTGACCGGGTGGGCGCGGTCGGCCTCGGTGTCCCGGGCGTCGTTGATCAGGTAGACGGCCGCGGCGCAGGCCGTGAAGAGGGCGAAGGTCAGGGCGAGGCGGCCGAGGGCGGGCACCGAGAAGAGCCGGCCGGCGGCGGCCGGTGCGGCGACGACGAGGGTGTTCTTGACCCACTGCTTGGGGCGGGCGGTCTTCAGCAGGCCCGTGAGCAGGCCGCCGGGGGTGACACGCGCGCGTGCCGTCGCGTGGGCCCGGGCGGGATGGCCGCGCTGTTCGCGCAGAGTCGTCTCGGCGACCCCGTCCGCGGCGGCGTGCGCGGTCTCGGTCACGCCGTGCCTCCGCTCATCCAGCGCGCCCCGGCGCGGGCCGTGAGCGCCCCGAGGGCCGCGCCCGCCGCCACGTCCGTCGGGAAGTGCACGCCGACGACCAGCCGGGACAGGCACATGGCGGTCGCGAGGGGCGCGAGGGCCGGCACCCCGAGCGCCCCGAAGGCGACGGCGGCGGCGGTCGCCGAGGAGGCGTGCGAGCTGGGGAAGGAGTGCCGGCCCGCGGTGCGCATCCGGGGCCGGACATGCGCGGGGCGCGCCCGCCGTACGACCCGTTTGACGCCCATGCTGCCGAGGTGCGCGACCGCGACGAGCGCCGTGCCGCGCACCCAGGCGCCGCGCCGCGCGCCGTCCACGGCGGCCCCGGCGAGGCCCGCCGCGAGCCAGAGCGCGCCGTGCTCACCGGCGAGGGAGAGACCACGCGCGGCCGACGCGACGCGTGGATCGGCACCGCAGGCGTGCAGGGCGGAGAGGATCCGGTGGTCCATGTCGTCCATTGGACTCACTGTTCACCTTCACCCCGCCAAAGCTACGACCATATTGAGCGACATTCGGATAATCACCCGTTTCGGGGAGTCAGGGGATCTCTCGTGGCCAATCGCGCTAATTACCTATAACGGGCGTTACGGTCGCCGTATGTCTGGAGAGACCGTCCCCGTCACCGGCTGGGGCCGCACCGCCCCCACCGCCGCCCGCCTGATCCGCCCCCGGACCTATCAGGAGGCGGCGGACGCGATCCGGAGCTGCGGGGCGCGCGGCGGTATCGCGCGGGGCCTCGGCCGGGCCTACGGGGACGCGGCGCAGAACGCCGGCGGTGCCGTGCTCGACATGACGGGCCTGGACCGCGTCCACGCCATCGACGCCGACGGCGGCACCGTGCTGTGCGACGCCGGGGTCTCGTTGCACCGCCTGATGGAGGTGCTGCTGCCGCTCGGCTGGTTCGTCCCGGTGACCCCGGGGACCCGCCAGGTGACGGTGGGCGGCGCGATCGGCGCCGACATCCACGGCAAGAACCACCATGTCTCGGGGTCGTTCTCCCGTCACGTGCTGTCCTTCGAACTCCTCACCGCCGACGGCCGGGTCCGCACGGTGAGCCGCGGTACCCCGCTGTTCGACGCGACGGCCGGCGGCATGGGTCTGACCGGAGTGATCCTCACGGCGACCGTCCGCCTCCTCCCCGTCGAGACGTCGTACATGTCCGTCGACACCGAACGCGCCGCCGACCTCGACGACCTGATGGCCCGGCTGACCGGGACCGACCACCGCTACCGCTACTCGGTCGCCTGGATCGACCTGCTCGCGCGCGGGGCGGCGACCGGGCGCGCGGTGCTCACCCGCGGCGACCACGCGCCCAGGGAGGCGCTCGCCGGGAACTCCCGCGCCGGGCGCGCCCCGCTGGCCTTCCGCCCCCGCGAGCTGCCGCCCGCCCCGGCCTGCTTCCCCGAAGGCCTTCTGGGCCGCACCACCGTCGGCCTCTTCAACGAACTCTGGTACCGCAAGGCACCCCGCGCCCGCACCGGCCAACTCCAGCGCATCTCCGCGTTCTTCCACCCGCTGGACGGCGTCCCGCACTGGAACCGCGTCTACGGCCGGGCCGGCTTCGTCCAGTACCAGTTCGTCGTCGGACACGGCCAGGAGACTGCCCTGCACCGGATCGTGGCCCGGATCTCCGAGCGCCGCTGCCCGTCCTTCCTGGCCGTCCTCAAGCGGTTCGGCGAGGCCGACCCCGGCTGGCTCTCCTTCCCCGTCCCCGGCTGGACCCTCGCCCTCGACATCCCCGCCGGGCTGCCCGGCCTCGGCGCCTTCCTCGACGAACTGGACGAGGAGGTCGCGGCCGCCGGCGGCCGCGTCTACCTCGCCAAGGACGCCCGGCTCCGTCCCGACCTGCTCGCCGCGATGTACCCGCGGCTCGCCGACTTCCGCGCCCTGCGCGCGGAACTGGACCCGCGCGGGGTCTTCGTCTCCGACCTGTCCCGCCGTCTCGGTCTCTAGTCCTCCTCTAACCCAAGGAGTTGCAGTGAAGGACGCCTTCGGAATGCCCCAGTCCCTGCTGGTCCTCGGCGGCACGTCGGAGATCGCGCTGGCCACCGCGCGCCGGCTGATCGCCCGCCGCACCCGCACGGTCTGGCTGGCCGGCCGGCCCTCCCCCGCCCTCGAACAGGCCGCCGAGCAGTTGCGCGCCCTCGGCCCCGACGTCCACACCGTCCCCTTCGACGCGCTCGACCCCGAGTCGCACGAGAACGCCCTCGGCAAGGTCTTCGCCAACGGCGACGTCGACCTGGTCCTGCTCGCCTTCGGCATCCTCGGCGACCAGGCGACCGACGAACGCGAACCGGTCAACGCCGTGCGCGTCGCCCAGACCAACTACACGGGCGCCGTCTCGGCGGGCCTGGTCTCCGCGCGGGCCCTGCAGACCCAGGGCCACGGCTCCCTGGTCGTCCTCTCGTCGGTCGCCGGCGAACGCGCCCGCCGTTCCAACTTCATCTACGGCTCCAGCAAGGCGGGCCTGGACGCCTTCACCCAGGGGCTGGGCGACGCCCTGCACGGCACGGGCGTGCACGTGATGGTCGTCCGGCCGGGCTTCGTCCGCACCAGGATGACGAGCGGCCTGGAGGAGGCCCCCCTCGCCACGACCCCGGAGGCGGTGGCGACGGCGATCGAGGTAGGCCTGCGCAGGCGCTCGGAGGTGGTGTGGGTACCGGGGGCGTTGCGGGTGGTGATGTCGGCACTGAGGCACGCGCCGCGGGGCCTGTTTCGGAGACTGCCGATCTGAAGCGCCCCGTAAGGGGCGCTGGGGGTCCCCCGGCCGAAGGCTGGGGGAGGAACTGCGCGATCAACCCCCACCGGGCCCGCAGGCTACCGACTGGCGATGGACCCTCGCTCGGCATGCCCCACCTGAGGCGGCACAACGGCTCCCCCGAAGACGTACTCGTGCAGCTTCCGCCACACCCCGTCCGCCCCCTGCTCGTACAACGCGAACCCCGTGCACGGCCACTCGGCCTCGAAGTCCGCGAGCTCGGCGAACGCCCGGTCCATCGCCGCCTCGTCGATCCCGTGCGCGACGGTCACATGCGGGTGGTACGGGAACTGCAGCTCACGGTCGAGCGGCCCGGACGCGTCCCGGACGCGCTGCTGCAACCACGCGCAGTCGTCCTCGCCCTGGACCACCCGGACGTACACCACCGGCGACAGCGGCCGGAACGTCCCCGTACCGCACAGCCGCATCGGGAACGGCCGGCCGACCGCGGCGACCTCGCCCAGGTGGGCCTCCACGGCGGCCAGCGCCCCCGCGTCGACCTCCGTCGGCGGCAGCAGGGTCACGTGCGTGGGGATGCCGTGGGCCGCGGCGTCGCCGAAGCCCGCGCGCCGCTCCTGGAGCAGGCTGCCGTGAGGCTCCGGGACCGCGATCGACACGCCGATCGTTACGGTCCCCACGTCATCTCCCGTCGGTCGTGGTGGGCGGACGCATGTCGGGTTCGTACCCGGGCGTCCGTCTATCGACTGTACGGCCACGGCCGCCTCCCGGGCAGCCGTGGCCGAAGTGATGTGCAGCGCTTCGCTTCGCGCCGTTCCCGGCTCAGTGCTTGGCGGGCAGGAAACCGACCCGGTCGTAGGCCTGGGCCAGGGTCTCGGCGGCCACGGCACGGGCCTTCTCCGCACCCTTGGCGAGGATCGAGTCGAGGGTCTCCGAGTCGTCCAGGTACTGCTGGGTGCGCTCCCGGAACGGGGTGACGAAGTCGACCATGATCTCGGCGAGGTCCGTCTTGAGGGCGCCGTACATCTTGCCCTCGTACTCCTGCTCCAGCTCGGCGATCGACTTGCCGGTGAGGGTGGAGTGGATGGTGAGCAGGTTGGAGACGCCCGGCTTGTGCTCGGCGTCGTAGCGGATCACGGTGTCCGTGTCGGTGACCGCGCTCTTGACCTTCTTCGCGGTCGCCTTCGGGTCGTCCAGGAGGTTGATGAGGCCCTTCGGCGTGGACGCCGACTTGCTCATCTTGATCGCCGGGTCCTGGAGGTCGTAGATCTTCGCCGTCTCCTTGAGGATGTACGGCTTCGGGATGGTGAAGGTCTCGCCGAACCGGCCGTTGAAACGCTCCGCGAGGTCACGGGTGAGCTCGACGTGCTGGCGCTGGTCCTCACCGACGGGCACCTCGTTGGCCTGGTAGAGCAGGATGTCGGCGACCTGGAGGATGGGGTACGTGAACAGGCCGACGCTCGCGCGGTCCGTGCCCTGCTTGGCCGCCTTGTCCTTGAACTGGGTCATCCGGCTGGCCTCGCCGAAGCCGGTGAGGCAGTTCATGACCCAGGCGAGCTGGGCGTGCTCGGGGACGTGGCTCTGCACGAAGAGGGTGCAGCGGTCCGGGTCCAGGCCGGCCGCGAGCAGCTGGGCGGTGGCGAGCCGGGTGTTGGCGCGCAGGTCGGCGGGGTCCTGCGGGATCGTGATCGCGTGCAGGTCGACGACCATGTAGAAGGCGTCGTGGGTCTCCTGGAGGGCCACCCACTGGCGGACGGCGCCGAGGTAGTTGCCCAGGTGGAACGAGCCGGCGGTGGGCTGGATGCCGGAGAGCACGCGAGGTCGATCTGAGGCCATGCTCACCATTCTCTCAGAGAGCTCGGGTGGATTCGGTGCGTGGGGAACCGCGGACCGTAGGGGCTGGTCGCGCCCCGCGGCGGGGCCGCAAATGAATGCGGCCCCGCGCCCCTTTCAGGGGCGCTGCCCCTGAGGACGTCGATCAGCCGAGGTCGATCTCCGGGTACAGCGGGAAGCCCGCGACCAGGTCCGTCGCGCGCTGGGCGATCTCCGTAGAGACCTTCTCGTCGAGGACGTGGGAGGCCTTGGACGGGGCGCCGGACTTCGTCGTGCCCGGTTCGGTGGCGGTCAGGACGCGGTCGATCAGGCCCGCGACCTCGTCCATCTCGGCCGTGCCGAGGCCACGGGTGGTGAGCGCCGGGGTGCCGATGCGGATGCCGGAGGTGTACCAGGCGCCGTTCGGGTCGGCCGGGATCGCGTTGCGGTTGGTGACGATGCCGGAGTCGAGGAGGGCCGACTCGGCCTGGCGGCCGGTGAGGCCGTATGACGTCTCGACGTCGATCAGGTTGAGGTGGTTGTCGGTGCCGCCGGTCACCAGGGTGGCGCCCCGCCGCATCAGGCCCTCGGCCAGCGCGCGCGAGTTGTCGACGATGCGCTGGGCGTAGTCCTGGAAGGAGGGCTGCCGGGCCTCGGCGAGGGCGACCGCCTTGGCGGCCATGACATGCGGGAGCGGGCCGCCGAGGACCATCGGGCAGCCGCGGTCGACCTGGTCCTTGAGGGAGTCGTCGCACAGGACCATGCCGCCGCGCGGGCCGCGCAGCGACTTGTGGGTGGTCGTGGTCACGATCTGGGCGTGCGGGACCGGGTCGAAGTCGCCGGTCAGGACCTTGCCGGCGACCAGACCGGCGAAGTGGGCCATGTCGACCATCAGCGTGGCGCCGACCTCGTCGGCGATCTCCCGCATGATCCGGAAGTTCACCAGCCGGGGGTACGCGGAGTAGCCGGCGACGACGATCAGCGGCTTGAAGTCACGGGCCTGGGCGCGCAGCGCGTCGTAGTCGATGAGGCCGGTGGCCGGGTCGGTGCCGTACGACCGCTGGTCGAACATCTTGCCGGAGATGTTGGGGCGGAAGCCGTGGGTGAGGTGGCCGCCGGCGTCCAGGGACATGCCGAGCATCCGCTGGTTGCCGAAGGCCTGGCGCAGCTCGGCCCAGTCGGCCTCGGAGAGGTCGTTGACCTGGCGGGCGCCGGTCTTCTGGAGGAAGGGGACCTCGACGCGGTCGGCGAGGACGGCCCAGAAGGCGACCAGGTTGGCGTCGATGCCGGAGTGCGGCTGGACGTAGGCGTGCCGGGCGCCGAACAGCTCGCGGGCGTGCTCGGCGGCGAGGCCCTCGACGGTGTCGACGTTGCGGCAGCCGGCGTAGAAGCGGCGGCCGATCGTGCCCTCGGCGTACTTGTCGCTGAACCAGTTGCCCATCGCGAGCAGCGTCGCCGGGGAGGCGTAGTTCTCGGAGGCGATCAGCTTGAGCATCTCGCGCTGGTCGGCGACCTCCTGGCCGATCGCGTCGGCGACCCGCGGCTCGACCGCGCGGATCACGTCGAGGGCGGCGCGGTAGGCGGTGGACTCGGTGGACAGGGGCGCGGACTTGTCAGTCATTCGGGACCTCCGGACATGGCGTTCGGCATTCACGGTTCGGCCCAGGCGCACGGCACTCGGTCACTGCACGGGCCGCTCCCCGATGGTCGGTCCCATCCTCGGGGTCTGCCGTCACATTCCCGCCTGCCCCGCGGCGGCTGGCACGCGCATCTGCGGCGTTGTCGTCGGTCACCGACGCTCCGCGTCGACTCCCTCCTCCGCCTTGCAGCTGCACGCACCAGTCGCCGCGGGGCCCGCCCTCCGGGCGGACGACGGGAATGTGACGGCAGACCCCAGCGCGCCAGTCACGGCCCGTGGATCACATTACCGGGCACGCCGGGCCCGAGGGCCGTGGCGTCCACCAGTCGGTCAGGGGCAGAGGGTAGGAAAGGGGGCAATCCCGCCGCGCCCTCTGGAGTCGTCGTGACCCGTACGGAAGCCCTCGTCGCCGCCGCCGACGCGCACAGCGCGCACAACTACGACCCGCTGCCGGTGGTGATCGCGACGGCCGACGGCGCCTGGATGACGGACGTCGAGGGGCGCCGGTACCTGGACTTCCTGGCCGGGTACTCGGCGCTGAACTTCGGGCACGGCCACCCGCGCCTGGTCGCGGCGGCGAAGGCCCAGCTGGAACGGGTGACGCTGACGTCGAGGGCGTTCCACCACGACCGGTTCGCCGCGTTCTGCACGGAGCTGGCCGAGCTGTGCGGGATGGAGATGGTGCTGCCGATGAACACGGGGGTGGAGGCGGTGGAGACCGCCGTGAAGACCGCCCGGAAGTGGGGGTACCGGGTGAAGGGGGTGCTCGCGGAGATGGCGAAGGTGGTGGTGGCGAGCGGGAACTTCCACGGCCGTACGACGACCGTGATCAGCTTCTCGACCGACCCGGAGGCCCGCGCGGACTTCGGGCCTTATACGCCCGGCTTCGAGATCGTGCCGTACGGCGACCTCACGGCGATGCGGGCCGCGCTGACCGACAACACGGTCGCGGTGCTCCTTGAGCCGATCCAGGGCGAGTCGGGGGTGATCGTGCCGCCGGCCGGATATCTGCGGGCGGTGCGGGAGCTGACCCGGGAGCGGGACGTGCTGTTCATCGCCGACGAGATCCAGTCGGGGCTGGGGCGGACCGGGCGGACGTTCGCGTGCGAGCACGAGGGGGTCGTACCGGATGTGTACGTGCTCGGGAAGGCGCTGGGGGGCGGGGTGCTGCCGGTGTCGGCGGTGGTGGCGGACGCGGAGGTGCTCGGGGTGTTCCGGCCCGGGGAGCACGGGTCGACCTTCGGGGGCAATCCGCTGGCCTGCGCGGTGGCTCTGGAGGTGATCGCGATGCTGCGGACCGGGGAGTTCCAGGAGCGGGCGGCCGAACTGGGCGACCTGCTGCACCGGCGCCTGGCCGAGATGACCGGGACCGGACGGGTGACGGCCGTACGGGGGCGGGGGCTGTGGGCGGGGGTGGACGTGGATCCGGGGGTGGGGTCGGGGCGGGCGGTGTCGGAACGGCTGATGGAGCGGGGGGTGCTGGTGAAGGACACGCACGGGGTGACGGTGCGGGTGGCTCCGCCGTTGACCATCGAGGAGGAGGATCTGGAGTGGGGGGTTGAGCAGTTGTGGGGGGTTCTGAGCGGCTGAATCACTCCGCCGAGCAGCTCCATGCCCCCTTGACTGCACCCGAATACCCTTCAGTCAGCGGCCCGGTCGCGTCCCGTACAGGCCGAGGCCGGCCGTGGACAGATCGCCACCGAGCCCAGCGGGCAACGGAACCTCTTCGCCGTACTTGCCGTGGACGACGCTCTTGTACTCGCCTTCCCCCGGTCGGCCGAACAGCGACCACGTGCCCGTCCGCGGGTCGATCTGCAAGAGCCGAGCCACGCCCGCGGCCGCGTACCATGCGGTCTTCTCGTTGATGCCTTTGAGCCGCTCGGACGGAGAGACGACCTCGACGGCCAGTTCGACCGCGTCGGCGTCCAGAAGCCAGCCGTCGTCGTCCTTGAACGTACGTGGGCCGATGGTCAGATCCGGCGTCGCGTAGTCGTCCGGATCATCAGGCATCGGAACGGACACGTTCTCGAACGCCTCAAACGGGGCCGAAAGCCCGGGGCGGACGGCATCGCGCAGGTCGATGATGATTCCGGCGTGCCTGCCGCTCGGGCTGGGGGACATCACGAGCGTTCCTCCGATGATCTCAACACTCATGCCCGTGGCCTGCTCGATGCTCTCCGCGGCCTCGCGCAGGTGCCCACGACGGACGGGAATGGGGTGATGAGCCGGGATGCTCAAGATGCCACCTCTCTCGTTGCCTGGCGGAAGCTCCAGCGGGAAGCGTCTGAACACTCACGCGACATGGTTTTCACTGTACGGCAGGGTTTCGAGGCCAGGGCTGTCAGCGATCGACGGACCGCTCTCAGAAGTACCGTGTCTTCGTCGCCCCTGTGCCGCACCAGTCAGGGTGGCCGTACACGGTGATCACAGCGGCCCACCGTCACGTACGACCAGCGGCTCCGCCGCAGGCACCCGTAGCGCCGGGCCCTCGTCCAGTGCGAGCACAACGGCGAGACCGCCCGCTGCGTACGGCTCGGTGCGCATGGTGCGGACGACGCGCCACTCACCCCACACCCTCACGTGCTGCCCAGGCTGCACGATGGCCGCCGCGACCTCTCTCCCGACGGACTCGGCCGCGATGTCCGGTGCCTTCAACTCGGCCCACACAGTCTTCCCGATCCCGCCCGCGCGCCGATCGACGCCCCATCGGTGAGCCATCGCCTCCACGAGCAGCAGCCCACGCCCACCCGTCTCCTCGTCGCCGGGCACCCGCACCTCGGGCGTGCCGGAACCCGCGTCGCTGACCTCCAGCCGCAGCAGCCCGTCCGTCAGCAAGCGCACGATCCGGATTCCCACCTGCCGGTCGCTGGGCACGGACACGCGGAGCGCGTTGGTCACCAGCTCGGAGAGCACCAACTCCGCGGCTTCCAGGACGTCCTGGCCGACACCCCATCCGCCGAGTACGGCGTGTAAGGCAGCTCGGGACCTCGGCACGCTTCGACGGGACCTGGAGAGCCGAAAGGTGACTTCGTTCGGTGCAGCCATGACAGCCCCCAGAGGGTCGACGCGCGGCCGGAGCCCCACAGAGACAGCAAGTCAAACGTGGGACACCGATGTCCACGGCCAGCAGAATGTACGGGCATCATCCGAATCTGCAACGTTGCCAACTAGAATAGCCTCAATCTTCCCCCATTCGAGTTAGGGCCACCCCCGCATTCCCGCCGCTCTGCTAAAGGTGTGAGCATGCTTGCGAAGAGCACCACCCCGAACCCCTCGACCGTGCTCGGCCGACAACTCGGCGTCGAACTACGCCGGTTGCGAGAGACAGCAGGACTGACCACCAGTCAGGCAGCTGAAGCCCTCGACTGCACCAAGGGGAAGATCAGTCGGATCGAGAACGGTCGGGTGGCAGTACGGCTCCCGGACCTGACCGCAATGCTGCACGCCTACGATGTGGCGGATTCTGAACTGGGTGAGCGACTGAGCACTCTGGCTCGCAAGGCCAACCGCCGTCGCAGGCAGGGATGGTGGAACCAGTACGGTTCAGTTCTCGCTGACACGTATCGCGACTACATCGCGCTGGAAGCCATGGCCGGAGAGATCCGCACGTTCCAGGCGCAATTGGTCCCGGGTTTGCTTCAGACCCCGGACTACATCCGTGCCGTGACCGTAGCCTCGCGACAATGGCAGACAGCCGACGAGATCGAAAAGTTCGTCCAGGTTCGCCTCGCTCGACAGGAACGACTCGCCGGCGACTCCCCCTTGCATCTGTGGGCCGTGCTGTCAGAAGCGGTTCTTCTCCAACAGGTCGGCGGCCCCCAGGTGATGCAGGCGCAGTTGGAGCACCTTCTGACCAGCTCCGAGCACTCCCACGTGACCATCCAGGTCCTGCCGTTCTCGCGCGGAGCACACGCGAGTATGTTCGGCCCGTACGTCGTACTGGGTTTCCCGGAGGAGGCAGCGCTCGACGTGGTACTGGCAGACAACCCGACCGGCTCCATCTGGCTGGAGCGGGAGGCGGAAGTCGCCCGTTACCAAGATCTGTTCGATGCGGCTCGCACGTCCGCGTTCTCTCCGATGGAATCCCGCGCCATCATCCGACGCAGGGCCAAGGAGCACAGAACATGAATCGCGCACGCCACAGCACGCCGGACTTGTCGGGCGCGAAGTGGCGCAGCAGTACCTACAGCGGAGGCAACAACGAGTGCGTCGAAGTCGCCGACAACCTCCCCACCCTCATCCCCGTCCGCGACAGCAAGCGCCCCACCAGCCCTGCACTCGCCTTCTCCCCCAGCGCATGGACGGCCTTCGTCGGTCACCTACGCTGAACGATTCCTGCACGCGTTGAGGCCAGCCCCGCCTCCGCCTCGGGTACACGCCACTGCCCCGACGTGAACGCGCCCAACAATTGCCGACCGGCGACCGTGAGCGGATGGTCGGAGCCTAGGCTGCGTTCCCGTCCGGCCGCGACATCCGTTGTCAGCTGTGTGCTACAGGACACGTACCTGCTCGGCGAGCAGTGCGGGCAGTTCCCCAGGCGGGGTATGGACCATCGAGTAGTGGGCCAGTACTCCACCGAGCGCGTCGTCCTCGACCGGCAGAGCCTCCATCCGCGCCTCATCGAACCGCAGCGCATGATGGGCCCGCCGGGCGTGGTCGATCATGCCGGGGGAGAGGTCGAGCCCAAAGGCGTCCAGCCCGAGATCGTGCAGCATGGCCGTCAGATGTCCCGGCCCGCACCCGACGTCGGCTGCCCGCGGGTTCCCCGTCGCACGCACCAGTTCGGCAAAGGTGCCGATCATGTTCCGCGAGAACGGGTGTGTCTCCAACCGATCAGCGAACAACGACACATACAGCTCGACGACCCCGTCGTAGGCCGCCCTGGTCTTGTCCTGGTGCTCCGTCACGGGAAGGGAAGTTAACACCCGTGCCCGTCCGCAGCCTCTCCGGGCCCTGCCGCTGCCGCTGCCGCTGCCGCTGGAGAACGGCTGTCCTGGCGCCTGATCACGGGAGAGGCTCTGCACTAGAGGATCACGTGGGGCAGGAAGCGGGCGTAGTCGTCCGTCACCAGGCCCTGTGACTCCCGGATGCCCAGGCCCGCCGCCTCCTCCCCCACCACCCATGCGCCCAGCACCACGTGGTTGCCGTCGAAGTCGGGGAGCGGGGCCAACTCCTGGTAGCAGCAGGGCTCTTCGCGCAGGACGGGCTCCGTGCCCGGTGCGTGGACGAGGATGCCCGCGCCCTCCCGGCCCAGCAGCGGCTTGCTGACGTAGCCGCGTCCGGTCGCGAGCTCTCTCGGTCCGTCGACGTAGGCGGGGAGGAGGTTCGGGTGGCCGGGATGGAGCTCCCAGAGGATCGCGAGGAGGGCCTTGTTGCTGAGGAGCATCTTCCAGGCGGGCTCGATCCACATCGTCGTGCCGGTGCCGCCGCCGTTGTCGAGGGTGTCGAGGACGTGGCCGGCGAAGTCGTCGGTGGTGAGCCACTCCCACGGGTAGAGCTTGAAACAGCTGCGGATGAACCGGAGTCGGTTGTCGACGAAGCGGCCGGAGAGGGAGTCCCAGCCGATCTCCTCCATGGAGATCCAGTCGGTGGCGAGGCCCGCCTGTTCCGCCGTCTCCTTGAGGTAGGCGACCGTCATCAGGTCCTCGCCGAGTTCGTCGGCGGCGGAGTGGGCGAAGTGGAGGGGAGCGCCGGGCGGGAGGAGGTGGGACTGTCTCCGCCAGGTGGCGACCAGGCGTTCGTGGAGGCTGTTCCACTGGTCGGCGCCGGGGAAGCGGTCCTCCATCCAGAACCACTGGGCCGAGGCCGCCTCCACCAGGGAGGTGGGGGTGTCGGCGTTGTACTCCAGGAGCTTGGCCGGGCCGGTGCCGTCGTAGCGGAGGTCGAAGCGGCCGTAGAGGGACGGGAGTTCGGCGCGGCGATGCCAGGACCCGGTGACCGCCGACACCACACGCGGGTCGGTGATGCCCAGCTCGGCGAAACGGTTCGCCGTGACGATGTGGTCCGCCGCCGCCAGGCACATCGCGTGCAGTTCCCCGACAGCCTCCTCCAGCGTCTCCACCTCGTCGAGGGTGAACGCTTAGTAGGCGCTCTCGTCCCAGTACGGGCGCAGGGAGCCGTCGGGGTGACGGGTGAGCGGGTAGATCAAACCCTGTTCCTCGACGGTCCGTTGCCAGTCGGGGCGGGGTTCGGTCGTACGGCGTTCCACGGCGCGGTCAGCCGCCGGAGCTGTCGTGGCCGCCGCCGAAGCCGCCCCGCTTGACGCTGTGGCCGCCACCGGAGGAGGAGCCGCCCGAACCGCTGCGCGGCTTGGTGAAGGAGCCGCCGCTGACCCAGCCGGCCTTCTTCTGGCCGCCGTAGTAGTAGCCGGCGTCGACGGCGGACTTGGCCGAGGTGCAGTTCTTGTCGGAGACGACCTGGTAGCCCTTGGCCGCGGTGTAGCTGTCGCGGTCGACGCAGCGCTTGTCGGGGTCGGAGGAGCAGGCGGTCAGGGCGGCGGCCAGCAGGCCCATGCCGCCGAGGACGACCGTGCCCGAGCGTAGTTGCCGGCGCGCGTCTGCCATGTTCGTGCTCCCCCGTGCGATGCGATGTCCGGCCAAAGCTTAGACCAGCGGTTTTGAGCCATCACGGCCACCGCCGGCAGGCGTCGAGCCGTCACGTGCGGTGACCCGCGGGTTGTCATGGACAGGTAAGAAAATCTTGTGAAGCCGCCGGGTCCCTGTCGGCGCACCGCGCGCCGCCGGTACCGTCCAGCTGTCCGTAGGTGAACGATCAACTTCGCAATCTACGCGCGCAGATCGATGCGTCACCCACCACCCGCACCGCCATCCCCCTCGCACCCCCCACCGATGGAGGAATGACAGATGCCCGGCTTCACCGTCCCCCGCCGCAAACTCACCACGGCCCTGGCCGTGCTCGGCCTGCTCACCGCCGGTGCCGCCGTCCAGGCGACCGGCGCCGCGACCCCCGCCCACGCGGCCACCACCTACCGCGTGCTGTTCGACGACGGCCACGCCGAGGAGGCCGGGAACGCGGACTGGATCATCTCCACCAGCAAGCCCGACCCGCTCGCCCAGGACTCCTCCCCGTCCTCCGACAAGGACTGGACCGGCGCGCTGTCGTCGTGGGGCGTGGCCCTGCAGCAGACCGGCGACTACAGCCTGAAGACGGCCACCAGCGCGCTGACGTACGGCGGTTCGTCGACGACCGACCTGTCCAAGTTCGACGCGCTGGTGCTGCCCGAGCCCAACACCAAGTTCACCACCGCCGAGAAGACGGCGATCATGAACTTCGTGAAGGCCGGCGGCGGTCTGTTCATGATCTCCGACCACACCGGGGCCGACCGCAACAACGACGGCTACGACGCGGTCGAGATCCTCAACGACCTGATGACCAACAACAGCGTGGACAGCGACGACCCGTTCGGCCTCTCCATCGACTCGCTGAACATCAGCTCCGGCTACCCGAAGGCCATCAGCGACAGCGGCAACGCCGTCCTGCACGGCTCCTTCGGCACCGTCACCAAGAGCCTGATCGCCAACGGGACCACCGCCACCCTCAAGCCCGCCGACAACTCGGCCGTCAAGGGGCTTGTGTACCGCAGCGGTTACTCAGGCAACACCGGCGCCTTCTTCGCCACGTCCACCTACGGCAGCGGGCGCGTCGCCTTCTGGGGCGACAGCTCCCCGATCGACGACGGCACCGGCCAGTCCGGCAACACGCTGTACGACGGCTGGAACGACAGCGGCGCCACCAACGCGGCCCTCGCCCTCAACGCCACCGCCTGGCTGGCCGGCGCGAGCTGACGTCCGGCAGGCACGGGAAGCGGGTCCGGGGCCGCCCCGGGCCCGCTTCTTGCTCTCCTCTCGATCTCCGCACACTCCCCTCCCCTACAGTCCCTCTGTGCTCTTCGGAATGGTGTGTGCCCTGGCGGCCGCGATCTGCTTCGGTACGGCGACGGTCCTGCAGGCGATGGCCGCGCGGGCGGCCGGTGACGGTGCCGGCGGCGAGGCCGC
Source organism: Streptomyces sp. NPDC048291 (assembly GCF_043201715.1). NCBI lineage: Bacteria > Bacillati > Actinomycetota > Actinomycetes > Kitasatosporales > Streptomycetaceae > Streptomyces > Streptomyces sp. NPDC048291. The sequence continues at coordinate 158,376 of NZ_JBICZC010000020.1, read as the reverse complement.
GCTGCTGCTGCGCGCGGTGCGGCAGTGGCGGTACGTCGTCGGGCTCGGGCTGGACGGGCTCGGGTTCGTGTTCCAGATCCTGGCGCTGCGCTCGCTCCCGATCTACGCGGTGAGCGCGGCCCTGGCCTCGTCGCTCGCGGTGACCGCGGTGGTCGCGGCGCGGCTGCTGCGGGTGCGGTTGAGCGGGGTGGAGTGGGCCGCGGTGGGGGTGGTGTGCGCGGGGCTCGCGATGCTGGGGCTGGCGTCGGGACCGGAGGGGGACCGGGCCGGGACATCGGCGCTGAAGTGGACGATGCTGGGGATCGCCGTGGCGGTGCTGCTCCTCGGCCTGGCCGGCGGGCGGCTGACCGGGCGGGGGCGGGCGCTGCTCCTCGGCCTCGGGGCGGGGTTCGGGTTCGGGGTGGTGGAGGTGTCGGTCCGGCTGATCGACACCCTGCGGCCGGCCGAACTGCTCGCCAACCCCGCGACCTACGCCCTGCTGGTCGGCGGCGGTGGCGCCTTCATGCTGCTGACCTCGGCCCTGCAACGCGGCTCGGTGACCACGGCGACGGCCGGCATGGTCATCGGGGAGACGATCGGCCCGGCCGCGGTCGGGGTCGTATGGCTCGGCGACCGCACCCGCGAGGGGGTGACCTGGCTCGCGGTCCTCGGTTTCGCGGTGGCCGTGGCGGGAGCGCTGGCCCTGGGCCGATTCGGAGAGGCACCGGTCACGACCGAGGAGGGGTGAGCCTCCCGCCCACCTGACCACAGGCACAGGCACAGGGCATCCAACGGCCACGCCCGCTCGCGCCCGCCCTCAGTCGGTCACCGCGTCGCGGGTGCGCTGGTAGTGGCGGCGGGCCTTCATCCGGTTGCCGCACACGGCCATCGAGCACCAGCGGGCCTTGTTGGTTCTGCTGCGGTCGATGAGGAACAGCCGGCACTCCGGGTTGGCGCACGGTCGCAGGCGGCCGGGCAGCGTCTGCCGCACGGTGCTCCAGGCCAGGACCGCCTCCGCCGCCATCCGGCGTTCCGCGGGGGCGTCCAGCCGCCACGACACTCCCTCGGGCGAGAGGTGGGGGCGGGAGGTGACGTCCTCCAGGAGCGGGGCCAGTGAGGTGGCGGGGCGGCTGCCGCGCACCACCTCCTGGAGGGCGTCGCGAGCCGCCACGAGGTCGCGGAGTTCGGCCGCGGTTCCGCTGCCGCCGTGCACCCGCTGCCAGGACCGCGCGGCCTCGGGGTCCGCCAGCAGGTCCTGGGCGACCCCGTTGACCACCGGCGTGCTGTTGAGGAGCTCCAGCAGCAGTGCCTCCTGCTGTTCCGGGTCGGCCACCGCACACCCCTCCTAACCGATTCGACGTACCAGTCAGGTTACACGCACAGGCACGTTCACCTAACCGCCTCACCCGCCTTGACAGGTTAGACACCCCGTGCTCGACTGGAATGTGTAACCACTCAAGCTCGGCAGAAGGGTTAGGAAGATGGCACCCGCAGTCCACCACCGCACCGCCACCGTCGACGGCCTCGAGGTCTTCTACCGGGAGGCCGGCGACCCGGAGGCCCCCACGGTCGTCCTGCTGCACGGCTTCCCGACCAGCTCGCACATGTTCCGCAACCTCGTCCCGGCGCTCGCGGACCGGTATCGCGTGATCGCCCCCGACCACATCGGGTTCGGCCAGTCCGCGATGCCCGCCCCCGGGGACTTCCCCTACACCTTCGACGCCCTCACCGACGTCACCGCGGGCCTGCTCCGGCAGCTGGGGGTGGCCGGGTTCGCGATGTACGTCCAGGACTACGGCGCCCCCATCGGCTGGCGGCTCGCCCTCCGGGACCCGGACCGGGTCGGCGCGATCGTCACCCAGAACGGCAACGCCTACGAGGAGGGCTTCGTCAAGCCGTTCTGGGACGGCGTCTTCGCCTACGCCGGCAACCCGGGACCGGACACGGAGGCCCCGATGCGGGGCGCGCTGACCCTGGAGAGCACCCGCTGGCAGTACCTCAACGGGGTCGCCGACCCGAGCCTGGTCAGCCCCGACAACTGGGTGCACGACCAGGCGCTCCTCGACCGGCCCGGCAACGACGAGATCCAGCTCGGGCTCTTCCGCGACTACCCCACCAACGTGGACCTCTACCCGAAGGTCCACCAGTACTTCCGCGACTCGCAGGTCCCGCTGCTGGCGGTCTGGGGCAAGGGCGACGAGATCTTCGGCCCCGCGGGCGCGGAGGCGTTCCGCCAGGACCTGCCGGACGCCGAGATCCACCTCCTCGACAGCGGCCACTTCGCCCTGGAGAGCCACCTCGGCGTCATCACCGAGCGCATCCGCGGCTTCCTCGGCCGCACCTTCGCCTGACGCGCTTCGGCCGACCCACATCGGCCGACGCGCTCACCCCATCGCGGCCGTGATCCCGTCCCACAGCCGGGACCTGGCCTCCAGGGCGACGAGAACGGTGTCGGTGGCCTCGCGCCACCGGCCGTCGTCCGTGCCGCACAGGTCGGCGACCATCTGGAGGGCCATGGGGGTGTGCTCCTCGCCGTCGACCTCGATGTGCCGGGCGAGGTAGTCCCGGAAGAGCGGGAAGCGGTCGGTGCCCTCCTCCCGGACGACCTGGTCGAACATGTCCGGGATCAGGTCCTCGCGGGAGAAGGCGAAGGCGGCGGCCCGGCAGTGCAGCGGGCGGTCGGCGATGATGCCGAAGGTGGTGCGCACGAACTCGGCGGCCGGCGCGGGCACCTGGGCCACGCGCAGGGCCGCCGGCACGTCGTGGCCCTCGGCGAGGAGCGCGACGAAGGTGTCGACGGGGGCGGTGTCGGCGTCCGCCTCCGTCATGGCGGCGCGGTAGAGCTCGAAGTGGCTGGTGAAGCCGCCGTTCAGGGCGTCGCTCTCCTCGACCAGCACGATGTCGTTGACGAGCCTGCGGGCCACCGCGGAGCCGCGGGGCACCCAGGGCACGTCGATGCAGGTCAGCTCCTGCTGGAGCGACTTGAGCAGGGACATGAAGTCCCAGACGGCGTACACGTGGTGGGCCATGAACGTGGCCAGGCGCTCCCGGTCCGATATTCGCTGGTAAAGCGGGTGTGCGGTCACTTCTTTTCGCGCCGGTTCGATCACGGAACGCGCCTGATCGATTGCCTGTCGACCCTCTTCGGTCAAATTCCAGACGTACCTCGACATGGCGTCCTCCTTCGTTCTGGGACCGCGATCGTGCAATGGCCGCGACCGCCCCGGCAACCACTTTCAGGAATTGCGGTCGAGTTACCGGAAGTATCGGGTGGCAGACCACAGCAAGCACATAGAAAGCGCTATAAAGAGTCACGATCCGGACACAAAAAAACTCGTTGAAACTTTGAACGCGAGTTGTGTCCATTGCGTAAAGGACACCGTGACCAGTAATCCCGTCACCGTCACCGTGGCCTATCACGTGATGCCGGGTCGCGAGGCCGACTTCCACTCGTGGGGGTGGGCCATGCTGGGCGCGAGCGCCCGCCGGCCGGGGTTCCTCGGCGGCGGCGTCCTAGTCGACCAGGAGACGGAATGGCATGTCGTGTATCGCTTTGCCACCGAGGACTCGGCGCTGGCCTGGGAGAACTCCCCAGACCGCGGCGAGTGGGAGACCCGCGCGGACGGCATCGCCCGGCCCACCGGGCGCCGTAGCGTACGCGGGTCGAAGGAGTGGTTCGACTCGCTGGCCGGGCCGCCGCCCGTGCCACCGCCGCCCACCCCTCCGGCGAAATGGAAACTGTGGTTCATCAACATGAGCGCGGTGTTCCCGCCGGTCCTGCTCTTCAACATCATCGTGATTCCGCATCTCGGCGGCCTCAATCCGCTCATTCGCACTCTGCTGCTCTGCCTCTGCGTGACAGCGCTTGTCACGTGGATTCTCATGCCGCGACTTCAGCGTTTCTTCAAGAAATGGCTGTACCCCCCGCTCCAGGCGCTGCGTGGGCGGCACAAACGACGGGCCGCATAGGCCCGGGAACGACCCGAGGGAGGTGGGCGGGTGAAGACCCTGCTCATCGACAATTACGACTCGTACACCTACAACCTGTTCCAGCTGATCGCCGAGGTCAACGGCGAGGAACCGGTGGTGATCCGCAATGACGAGCCGGCACCGCCCGCTCTCGCGGAGTTCGACAACGTGGTGGTGTCGCCGGGGCCCGGACATCCGGGCGACGGCCGTGACTTCGGCATCAGCGCCCGGGTGATCGCCGAGGCCGCGGTCCCCGTGCTCGGGGTGTGCCTGGGTCACCAGGGCATCGCGCTCGGGGAGCGGGCCCGGGTGGCACCCGCCCCGCAGCCTCGGCACGGGCACCTGACCCGGGTACGGCACGACGGGCGGGACCTCTTCGAGGGGCTGACCCAGGACTTCACCGCCGTCCGCTACCACTCCCTCGCGGTGCACGAGCCGCTGCCCGCCACGCTGGAGGCCACCGCCTGGGCCGAGGACGGCGTCCTGATGGGGCTGCGCCACCGCGAACGGCCGCTGTGGGGCGTGCAGTTCCATCCCGAGTCGGTGCTCACCGAGTACGGCCACCGCATGCTGGTGAACTTCCGCAACCTCACCGCCCGCCGGGCCCGCAGAGCACGCACCAAGAACACCGCCGTCCCGCCGGCCGAGGCCGCGATCCCCCGGCCGCGGACCCCGGCGAGCGCGGCCGTCGTCCCCCGCCCCCGCCACGCCGACGTGCCCGCGTACCGCCTGCACACCCGGCAGATCGCCGGCGCCGTCGACACGGAGGCCGCCTTCACCCGCCTCTTCGCCGCCTCGCCGCGCGCGTTCTGGCTGGACAGCTCGCTCGTCGAGGAGGGCCGCTCGCGCTTCTCCTTCCTGGGCGACGACAGCGGCCCGCTCGCCGAGTTCGTGCGCTACGACGTCACGGCCGGCCGGTGCGAGGTCGAGCGGGCCGGACGGCCGCCGCGCAAGGTGTCCGCGAGCGTCTTCGACTACCTGAAGCGGCAGTTGGACAGCCGCCGGGTGGACGCCGACGGGCTGCCCTTCGACTTCACCGGCGGCTATGTCGGCTACTTCGGCTACGAGACCAAGGCCGACTGCGGCTCCCCGAACCGGCACCGGGCCGACACCCCGGACGCCTGCTGGCTGTTCGCGGACCGGCTGATCGCCGTGGACCACGAGGCGGACGCCACCTACGCGGTCTGCCTGGCGGAGAACTCCCCGCAGGCGGCGCGGGCCGCCGACGAGTGGCTGACGGACACGCTGGCCCAGCTCAGCTTCCTGGCCCCGGCCGGGCCCCGGCCGGCGCCGCCCGCCGCCGCGGAACCGGACCTGGCGGCCGCCGAGCCCTGGCTGGTGCGCGACCGGGCCGCCTACCTCGACGACATCGAGGCCTGCCGACGGGAGTTGCGGGCCGGCACCAGCTACGAGATCTGCCTGACCGAGGCGGCCCGGCTGCCCGCCCCGCCCGACCCGTACGCCTTCTACCGGGAGCTGCGCCGCGTCAACCCGGCGCCGTACGCGGCCTTCCTGCGCTTCGGCGACCTGGACGTGGCCGGTTCCTCGCCGGAGCGGTTCCTGCGGATCACCCGGGACGGGGTGGCCGAGGCGAAGCCCATCAAGGGGACCGCGCCGCGCGGGGCGACCCCGTTCGAGGACGCGCGGCTGCGGGACGCGCTGGCGGCGGACGCCAAGACCCGCGCCGAGAACCTGATGATCGTCGACCTGCTCCGCAACGACCTGGGCAAGGTCTGCCGTACCGGAACCGTCCGGGTCCCGCGCCTCATGGCCACCGAGTCGTACGCGACCGTGCACCAGCTGGTCTCCACCGTGACCGGACGGCTGCGGGCCGGGACGGACGCCGTGGACTGCGTGCGCGCCTGTTTCCCGGGCGGTTCGATGACCGGCGCCCCGAAGCTGCGCACGATGGAGATCATCGACGGTCTGGAGACCGAGGCCCGGGGCGTGTACGCGGGGGCGCTCGGCTACCTCGGGTGCAGCGGCGGCGCCGACCTGAACATCGTCATCCGGACGGCCGTGATGACGGGCGGCCGGATGCAGCTGGGCGCGGGCGGGGCGATCGTCCTGGACTCCGACCCGGCCGCCGAGTACGACGAGATGCTCCTGAAGACGGCCGCGCAGATGCGGGCGCTGCGGGAGCACACGGCGTCGCCCGCGGCCGACCCCGTGGAGGAGGCCACCCGATGACCCAGGCCCCCGCCCCTGCCAACGCCTCCGCCGACGCCTCCGTCCCCACCGACGCCTCCACCCTCACCGACGCCTCCGTCTCCACCGACGCGCCCCTCCCCGCCAACGCCTCCCTCCCTGCCGACGCGCCCCTCCCCGCCGACGCGCCCCTCCCTGCCGACGCCTCCGTCCCCACCGACGCGCCCCTCCCCGCCAACGCCTCCGTCCCCACCGACGCGCCCCTCCCCGCCAACGCCTCCCTCCCTGCCGACGCCTCCGTCCCCACCGACGCGCCCCTCCCCGTAGCCGCGTCCGCCCTCACCGGCGCCTCCGGCTCTGCCTTCGGCCCCGCCTCCGCACCCGGCGACACGGTGACCGCCGGCACCGGTGCCGGCACCGCCAACCTCGCCGCCCGTCTCGCGGAGCTCGCCGGTCGGCGTGGCTGGCGCGACCGGGCCGCCTTCCACCAGGGGCACCGCACCTGGACCCACGGGGAGGTGCACGACCTCGGGGCGCGGGCCGCGACCGTGCTCGCCGGGCAGGGCGTGGGCCCCGGCGACCGGGTGGTGCTCGCGCTGCCGGACGGGATCGCCTGGGCGGTGGCCTTCCTCGCGGTCGCCCGGCTCGGCGCGGTGGCCGTCCCGGTCAACCCGGAACTCCCCACGGCCGACCACGCGTTCATGGCCGCCGACACGGACGCGGTGCTGTGCCTGACGGGCCCCGGTCTGGAGGACCGCTTCGCCACACGGGTCCGCCTCGGCGCCGACCAGCTGCTCGCGCTCGCCCCCGCCGCCGCACCGGCCCCCGCCCACCCGGTCGGCGCGGACAGCCCGCTGTACGTCCAGTACACGTCCGGGACGACGGGCAGGCCCAAGGGCGTCGTCCACACCCACGCCCACCCGGCCGCGTACCACGACCTGATCGGGCGGCGGCTGCTCGGGATCACCGAGGACGACGTGACCCTGTCGGTGTCCGGGCTGTACTTCGCGTACGGCTTCGGGAACGCCTTCGTCTTCCCGCTCTTCTCGGGGTCCAGCGCCGTCCTCGCGGACCGGCGTCCGAACCCGGCCGCCGTGGACGAGCTGATCGCCCGGCACCGGGTGACCCTGCTGTACTCGGTGCCGTCCGCGTACGCGGCGCTGGTCGCCGACCGGGGCACCGGGCACCAGGGCTGCTTCGCCTCGGTGCGGGCCGCGGTGTCGGCCGGCGAAGGACTGCCGGACGGCCTCGGCGACCGGGTCGCGGAACTGCTGGGCGCGCCGGTCCTGGAGCAGATCGGCTCCACCGAGGCCGGGCACGCCTTCTGCGCCAACGGCCTGGCCCACAACCACCCCGGCACCGTCGGCCGCCCCGTCCCCGGCTTCGAGGTGGAGCTGCGCGACCGCGACGGTCGGCCGGTGCCCGACGGCCACGAGGGCGAGCTGTGGGTCCGCGGGCCGACGGTGACGCCCGGCTACCTGAACCGGCCCGAGGACACCGCCCGCACCCTCGTGGACGGCTGGCTGGCCACCCACGACCGGGCGGTCCGCGAACCCGACGGCGCCTACCGGCACCTGGGCCGCAGCGACGACATGGAGATGGTCGGCGGGATCACCGTCTCCCCGCTGGAGGTGGAGGCCGTGCTGCGTACCCATCCCGGGGTGCGCGAGGTCGCGGTGGCCGCCGTACCGGACGGGACCGGCACGGGACGGCTGCGCGCCTTCGTCGTCCCCGCCGCCTCCCCGGCACCGGACGGGCTGCCGGACGAGCTGCTGACGCTGGCCCGGCAGCGGCTGGCCGCCTTCAAGGTCCCGCGCAGCGTCAGCCTGCTGCCCTCCCTGCCCCGCACGTCGTCGGGGAAGCTCCGCCGCCATCTGGTCCGCCGGGGCGCGTGGTGACCATGACTGAAAGGACCGTCTCCATGCAGGAGTCCCTGATCGGCGACCGCGGCTTCTACCTCGGCCCGCTCTTCCGGCGGGCCGCCGACCGGCACGGCGGGGTGTTCGTCACCCTGGACCGGCCCCTGGACACCCATCCGGACCTCGGCGTCCGCCTGAGCTACCCGGAACTGGCGGACGCCGTCGATGAGTTGTCGGCGCGGCTGTGGGCGGCCGGGGTACGGCCCGCCGAGCAGGTCGTCGTGCACAAGTCCGACAACGTCGACATCGTGCTGCTGACCTGTGCCGCCTCCCGGATCGGCGCGGTGCCCGTGCTGCTCTCCCCCGCGCTGGCCGGCGAGACGGTCGGCAAGCTGCTCGCCCGGCTCCAGCAGCCGTGGCTGGTCACCGACGCGGCGAAGCTGGCCGGTCTGGAGGTCAAGGGCCTGGTCCGGCAGACGCTCACCGTCGACAGCGTGCCCGGTGTGGTGTCCCTGGCGGAGCACACCGGCGCCGAGGTGCCGCCCGCGGTCCGGCTGCACCCGCGCGAGCCCGCCCTGATCACCCACAGCTCCGGCACCACCGGCCTCCCCAAACTCGCCGTGCACTGCCCGCAGACCATGTGGAACCGCCTGGTCCCGCAGCAGGCGATGGGCTGGCCCACCCGCGGCGAGGTCGCGGCCCTGCACATGTCGTTCGTGCACTCCCGCTTCTACCACCTGCTCGGCGTCCTGCTGCACTACGGCAGCCCGCTGCTGCTGATCACCGACCCGGACCCGGCGAAGGTCGGCCCGATGCTCGCCCGGCACCGCCCCGGCATCGTCGAGACCCACCCCAACACCTTCGTCCTGTGGGAGGAGTTGGCCGACGCGCCCGGCGCCCCGCTGTCGCGCGTGAAGTCGTACGGCTCGACGTTCGACGCCATCCACCCGCGCACGGTACGACGGCTGCTCGACGCCTCGAAGCGGCGCAGCCCGTGGCTGCTCCAGCTGTACGGGCAGAGCGAGACCGGGCCGGTCGCCTTCCAGTGGTTCACGCGCCGGAGCGTGGCCCGCGCCGACGGGCGGCGGGTCGGGATCGGGATCCCCGGCTTCACCAGCGTCCGCGTCACCGGCCCCGACGGACAGCCCGCCGCGCCCGGCACTCCCGGCCGGATCGAGGCCCGCACCCGGGGCCGCATCCTCACCTACCTCGGCGCCCGCGAGCAGTACGAGCGCCAACTGGACGGCGAGTGGTGGCAGATGGGCGACATGGGCTACCGGAACCGGCTGGGCGCGCTGTACCTGATCGACCGGGAGATCGACCGGATCGACTCCGTGCACAGCAACCTGGAGGTCGAGGACACCCTCATGGACCGCCTCGACGAGCTGCGTGAGGTGGTCATCGTGCCGGGCGCGGACCGGGAGCCGGTGCCGGTGGTGTGCGTGCGCGGGGAACGGCCGCTGGACCCGGAGCGCTGGCGGGCGGCGACCGCCGACCTGCCGGCGATGGCGGAGCCGCGGCAGTGGCGGTTCGAGGAGCTGCCGATGACGGCGACCTGGAAGGTGAAGCGGGTGGAGATCACCCGGATGCTGGCGGCGGGTGTCCGCGCGTGACCCCCGTGGTCGTGGTCGGCGCCGGCCCGGTGGGCCTGTCGGCGGCGCTCGCGCTCCGCGCGCACGGGCTGCCTGCCATGCTCCTGGAGGCGGACCCCGAGGACCGCGAACGGCCGGGCAGCCGGGCCCTGTTCGTGCATCGCGAGACCCTCGCGCTGCTCGACGGGATGCGCCCGGGACTGGCCGAGGAGATCACCTCGTACGGCCGGACCTGGCACACCAGACGGACCCTGTACCGGGGGCGCGAGGTGTACTCCCGCACCTTCCCGCCCCCGTCCGGCCGGCCGCCCTTCACCAGCCTGCGTCAGGTGGACACCGAACGGTTCCTGCGCGAGGCGTGCGCGGCGGCGGGCGTGGAGTTCGTGTGGAACGCCCGGGTGATCGGCGCCCGTACCACCGCCTCGGGCGCCGCGCTGAGCTGCGCGGACGGCCGGGAGCTGACCTGCGGGTACGTGATCGCGGCGGACGGCGCGCGCTCCGCCGTCCGGGCCGGGCTCGGCATCCCCATGGAGGGCACGCACGGCGAGGGCTTCCACGTGGTCGTCGACGTCGCGGACCGGCCGGACGCCGAACTGCCCCTGGAACGCGTCTTCCACTACGAACACCCCGGCGTCGGGGGCCGCAGCGTGATGCGGGTGCCGTTCACCGGGGGCTTCCAGGTCGACCTCCAGTGCCACGCCCACGACCGTGCGGAGGAGTACGGCACCGAGGAGGCCGTCCGCCGCTGGCTGCCCGGGGTGGTCGGCGACGGCTACGCGGACCGGATCCTGTGGGTGTCGACGTACCGCTTCCTGCGCAAGGTCGCGGCCTCCTTCACCGACCCGCACCGGCGGGTGCTGCTCGCCGGGGAGGCCGCCCACCTCTTCCCGCCGTTCGGGGCCCGGGGCATGAACAGCGGGATCGCCGACGCGGCAGCCGCGGCGGAAGCGATCACGAACGACACGGTGGCGGACTTCGCGGCGGTGCGGCGGGCCGCCGCGATCTTCAACAGCGAGGCGGCCGGGGCCGCCCTGGACCAGTTGCGGCCCCGGCGCCGGATGGTCCGGCTGCGGCAGCGCGCGGCGGCGGTACTGGCGCCGGTCGTGCCGTCCTGCGGATCCTGGCTGGAGCACGCCCCGTACGGCCCGCGGGGCGGGGCGGCGGCGCTGTCGGGCCGCCGGTACTGAGCGCGGCGAAGGAGGAGCCATGGCACAACCGGCGGTGACGGAAGGCGTGTTCGCGTGGTCACCGGTCGCCGGCCTGCGGCCGGTCGCGGACGCGGACGAACCGCTGCTGGTCGCGGACTCCTGGCTGGTACGGGACGGCAGGGTGCGCGCCCTCGACCGGCACCGGGACCGCTTCGTACGGTCCTGCGCCGAGTGCGACGGGCCGCCGGAGTACCGGCTGCTGGAGTTCTGGCGGGCCATGACGGCCGCGCTGCCCCGCACCGGCGCCTGGTTCCCCCGCGTCGAACTCACGCCCCACCACGTACGGCTGCGGTTGCGGCCCGCCCCTCCGCTCGGCACCACGGTCGAGGTCTGGGCGGCCGGCCAGCCGGACCCGCGCACCGCGCCCCGCCGCAAGGGCCCCGACCTCGGCACCCTGGCCCGCCTCCGCGCCCGGGCGGCCGACGCGGGCGCCCAGGAGGCGGTGCTGGTGACCCCGTCCGGGGTGGTCCTGGAGGCGGCCACCACCAGCGTCCTGTGGTGGGAGGACGACACCCTGTGCCTGCCACCGCCCCGCCTCCCGCTGCTCCCCGGCGTGACCCTCGCCCTGATCCAGGAGCACGCCGGGCACACCGGCATCCGCATCGCCCACCGCGAACGGACCCTGGCCGAGCTGACAGACCGCGAGGTGTGGCTGGTGAACGCCCTGCACGGAATCAGACCGGTGACGAGGTGGGTGGGCGGCCCGATCGAGGCCGGTACGGCAGCACGGGCACCCGGGTGGCAGAAATGGCTCGACGAAGAAGCACCGACGCCATTGGCGCCCCTTTAGGGGCGCGGGGAACTGCGCGACCAGCCCCCACGCACCCGCAGCCGAAACACACAAAAAAACCGGTCCGGCGATAATCCACCGGACCGGATATTAAGCTGCTTTTTATTAGGCTCGCTTCGGCTGATAAGCCCCCGGCACCATGCGCGTGGCGATGGCAGTCCGGTTGTAGGCGTTGATGACGACGGCCACCCAGATGAGCGCCGCGACCTGCGCCTCGTCGAAGACCCCGGCGGCCTCGGCGTACACCGCGTCCGGCACGTGGCCGTCCGCGACGAACGTCACGGCCTCGGTCAACGCCAGTGCGGCCCGCTCCCGTTCACTGTAGAACGGCGTCTCCCGCCACGCGTCCAGCGCATAGATCCGCTGCTCCGTCTCGCCCTGCGCGCGAGCGTCCTTCGTGTGCATGTCGAGGCAGAACGCGCAGCCGTTCAGCTGGGAGGCGCGGATTCTGACCAGTTCGAGGATTTCCGGTTCGACCTTGGCCTCCTGGGCCGCGGTGACGGCCGCCGCATGCAGGGAACCCATCGCCGAGGAGACGTCAGGGGTGATTTTCTTGAGGGCCACGCGGGAAATCTGTTCACCATTGCTCATGAGGCAGACTCTAGCCCCCGCAATTCAATTAAGGGGGCCGTTGTCCGGGAATTCAGGCGACGCCGGTCACAGCCGGGTCGGACAGCACCGTGCACAGGATCTCCAGCGCGCCCGACCAGGCGTGGTCGGGCGGGGTGCCGTAGCCGAGGACGAGGGCGTCCGGGGCCTCGACGGCGGCCCCGGGGTGGCGGTGGCGCGGGACGAGTCCCTCGACGGCGAGGCCGCGTTCGGCGGCGGCCCGGACCACCCGGCGCCGGGTGCCGGGCGGCAGCCGCAGCACGACGTGCAGGCCCGCCGCGATACCGGTGACCAGGATCGCGGGGGCACGCTCGGCGAGGGCCCTGACCAGGTCGTCCCGGCGCCGCCGGTAGCGGGAGCGGGCCGCCCGGACGTGGCGGTCGTAGGCGCCGGAGGTGATGAACTCGGCCAGCGTCAGCTGGTCCGGCGCCCCGCAGGTGTCCACACCGCCCTTGAGCGCCGTCACCTCCCGGGCCATGGCCGGCGGCAGCACCATCCAGGCCAGCCGCAGCCCGGGCGCCAGGGACTTGCTGGCGGTGCCCAGGTAGACCACCTCGTCGGGGGCGAGACCCTGGAGGGCGCCGACGGGCCGGCGGTCGTAGCGGAACTCGCCGTCGTAGTCGTCCTCCAGGACCAGGCCGCCGGTGCGCCGGGCCCAGTCCACGACGGCCGCCCGCCGGTCGTGGTGCAGCGCCACGCCCATCGGGAACTGGTGGGAGGGGGTCAGCAGTACGGCGGCCGGCCCCCGGGCCAGCTCCGTGGTGTCCGTGCCGAGTCCGTCGAACGGCAGCGCGACCTGGCGGAGCCCGGCCGCCGTGAGCAGCTGCCAGTGCTCGTCGAGGCCGTACGACTCCACGGCGACGGTGTCCGCCCCGCGGGCCCGCAGCACCCGGCCGAGCAGGCTCAGGCCGTGCGAGAACCCGGCGCAGACCACGATCCGTTCCGGGTCGGCGCGCACGCCCCTGGCCCGGGCGAGGTAGGCGGCGAGCGCGGTGCGCAGTTCGGGGCGGCCGCGCGGATCGCCGTAGCCGAAGGCCTCGTTGGGGGCGGCGGTGAGGGCGCGGCGGGCGGCCTTCAGCCACTCGGCGCGCGGGAAGGCGGAGACGTCGGGGAAGCCGGCGCGCAGGTCGTAGGCGGGCCGGTGGGCGGCCGGGTCCACGGGGGCCGCCGCGTGCCGCTCCGGGGTCACGCCCGTCGCGACCCGGGTGCCGGAGCCCTGCCGGGCGGTGAGCCAGCCCTCGGCGACCAGGTCGGCGTAGGCGTCGGCGACGGTGTTGCGGGCGATGGCCAGGTCGGCGGCGAGGGAGCGGGAGGAGGGCAGCCGGGTGCCGGGGACCAGCCGGCCGCTGCGCACGGCCTCGCGCAGCGCGTCGGTCAGGCCCCGGCGCAGGCCCGGACCGGCCGCCGGTTCCAGGTGGAGGTCGATACCGAGAGTGGCCCACATCTTCTCCATGGAAATGGACCATACCTCTGGGCTGCCTGGTCCCTAGGCTGGCGTCATGACCACGGAAGAAACGCCTCAGTACGTCCCCGAGCACACCCCCCGCCTCTCCTGGGCCCAGCACGCGCCCGAGGTCTACAAGGCGATGGTCCGTCTGGACGGAGCCGCCCGTAAGGGCCTGGACGCCAAGCTGTTCGAGCTGGTGAAGATCCGTGCCTCGCAGCTCAACCACTGCGCGTACTGCCTCGACATGCACACCAGGGACGCGCTGGCGGCGGGCGAGAGCATCGCGCGGATCGTCCAGCTCAGCGCGTGGGAGGAGTCGAAGCACTTCTACACCGAGCAGGAGCTCGCCGCGATCGAGCTGACCGAGGCTGTCACCGTGCTGACCGACGGCTTCGTGCCGGACGAGGTCTACGAGCGGGCCGCGAAGCACTTCGACGAGGTGCAGCTGACGCAGCTGATCGCCTCGATCATCGTGATCAACTCCTGGAACCGGTTCGCCGTGACGACCCGCATGGTCCCCGGGCACTACACGCCGGGACAGCACGGGTGAGACGGCGAAGGCCCCTCGCCCGCCGGACTCGGCGGACTCGGGGCCACTCGCGTCACGTTCGGACCGGGCCCGCTGCGGCGGGCCCCGCGGTCATCGGACGCGCTCGCGCACTAGACGTACGACGCGCTGCCCGTCCCGGGACGGAAGCGCCGGTACAGCACCGCGCCGGCCGCCAGCGAGGCCAGGCTCACGGCGGCCGGTGCCCAGGGGCTGGCCGCTCCGGTCTGGGCGAGCGTCTCGTTCGTCCGCTGCCGCACGACGGTGGTCCGCGGGTGCGACGGGGCCGGGTGCTGGGGCTCGTGGTGCACCCGCGGCGTGGACGGCGCGGGCGCGTCGGGCTGGTCGTCCGAGCCGTTGGTCGACTCGTTGCCGAAGACCGGGTTGAGGGCGCCCACCAGGTTCACGCTGTTGCCGCTGAGGTTCACGGGCACGTGGACCGGGATCTGGACGAGGTCGCCGGAGAGAACTCCCGGCGAGTCGTGGGCGGTTCCCTCGGCCGTGGCCCGGCCCGACGTCGTGGAGCCCGCCTTCCCCGGCGCCTTGTGCCCCTCGTTGGAACACTTGTTGCCCATCGCGGGGTTCAGCAGCCCGACCACGTCCACGGTGTTCCCGCAGATGTTCACCGGGATGTCCACCGGCAACTGGATGGTGTTGCCGGACGCCAGTCCGGGTGAGCCGCTCGCGGTGCCCTCCGCTGCGGAGTCGGCGTGGGCCGTCCCCGCGACTGCCATCGCGCCAGAGGCGACGGCCATGGCGATCACACTGTTCCGGGTAACCCTTTTCATGGGATACCTGCCCTTCCAGACGCGTCGCGGGCAGTCACCCGGACTCGGTGAAACGTTGGGGAGATGGGGTCAGGAGAGAGAAAGAAGAGAACCGAAGAGGACAGAAGAGAAGCGGGGCGGCCTGTCAGGTCAGAGCGCCTGGTTGTTGCAGCCCATGTCCGAGCCGAGGTGGCTCTGCTGCGCACCCGGGTTCCCCTCGCCGTTCAGCAGGTTGCCCGCCAGGCCGGTGAGGGCGCTGACGTTGCCGAGCACTTCGATGTTCATGTCGTGCGAGCGGCACTCGGTGCCCTGGGTGACGTCGATGTCGTGGCCCGGCTCACCGTGTGCGAAGGCGGTGCCGCCGCCGAACGAGCCGACGCTGCCGAGCACGGCGGCGCCCACGAGGACCGCCTTGTGGAACTTGCGCATGGATTCTCCGTTGGTCGAGCGGACGGTGATCCGCTGCGGATCGATGGGACGGTGCGGACGGTGCCGGGAGGGCGTCAGCCGAGGCGGGGAAGGCCCAGCTGGCCGACGGGAGGCGCCGCGACCTGGCCGAGGCCGACCGGCGCGAGGCCGGGCACGCCCGGCGCCCCGAGGACGGGGTTGATGAGCGGGTTCACCTGCGGGTTCACCTGGGGGTTCACCTGCGGGGTGACGCGCGTCGGGCCTTCCGGGGCGTAGCCCTGCGGAACGGCCAGCTGCGGGGCGACCTGCGGCATGACCTGGGGCATGACCTGCGGGACGACCTGCGGCGGCGCGGGCTGCGGCTGGGGCTGGGCGTACTGCGGCTGCGGGGCGTACTGCGGCTGCGGGCCGTACTGCGGCTGCGGCTGCTGGTACACGGGCGCGGGCTGCGGCTGGGCGTACTGCTGGGGCGGCGGCGCCTGCTGGTACTGCGGCTGCGGCGCGGCCTGTTGCGGGTACGCGGGAGCCGCGGTGGCCTGCGCCGAACCCTGCGCCGAGGCCGAGGCGGCGGCGTAACCGGTCTGCTGGGGGTACTGCTGCGGCGGCGCCTGCTGGTACTGCGGGGGCGGCGGGGCCTGCTGCTGGTACTGCGGCGGCGGGGCGGCCTGCTGCTGCGGGTAGGCGGGCACGGTGGCCTGGGCCGAGCCCTGGGTCTGGCCTGCGGCATAGGGGGCCTGCGGCGGAGCGGACGCCGGGGGCGGGGCCTGGGGATACGGCTGGTCCGGAGCCGGCGCCGGAGCGGGACCGCCGTATCCGACGGGAGCGTCGGCATAGCTGACGCCGGCGCCGATGGCGGACAGACCGCCGGCCGCCGCCAGAACGAGCGCGGCCTTGTGAAGCTTGCGCATGAAACCCTCGGCCCTTCGATACCTGGAGATGAGAAAGTCCATTGCGTTCAGTGCGGTCGCGCGTGCAGACGGTGCGGCAATGACACTGCACTTTCAGCAGCGGTACTCCTGAGCAGCACGCGAACTTCGCATCGGAGCCGGCAGCGATTCGCCTCGTCTCCTCAGGTCCTCGGCCGCCGCCCTCTCCCCACCGGAACGAGGAATGTCCGGCGATGGTCACGGCAATTCACAGTCGCGTCACCCAATTGCCGTCACCGATACGGGCGTTGCCGCTCATATGCCTTTCGGCAAACGGGTGACACGGGACCGCGCCCGTATCCGGGTCCGCACGGCTCTCGTTCCCCACGGGGTGAGGGCGAAGGGGCATCCCAGGCGCCCGGGGCGGCGACAAAGCGATAACCGCGCTGCCGCATCAGTCATTTCATCAGGTTCCGTGCACAGATCAAATGAAGAGCCGAGGATTCCATGCGCAAGTTTCGGCAAGTCGCGCTCATCGTCGCAGCAGCCGGCGGTCTGACCGCTGTCGGTGCCGGCCCCAGCTCCGCCGCCCCCGTCTCCTACGGGACCGGACCGACCCCCGTGTCCCAGCCGGACGCCCAGGCCGCCGCGGCCACCTCCGCCCAGGCGACCGCGCAGACGTACGGCGCGCCTGCGCCGCAACAGGCCCCGCAGCGCGGCACCGAGGTCGCCCCGCAGCTCAACCCCCAGCTGAATCCGCAGATCAGCCCCCAGATCTCGCCGCAGGCCGCTCCGCAACAGGCGCAGGGCGGACCGGTGGAGCAGAACAACCTGTTCCGTCCGTACCAGGAGTGCAGCCCGCAGTCCCTGCTCGACGCGAACATCCCGGTCTCCCTGCTCGCGGCCTCGCAGACCCGGGGCATCGACTGCACCCAGGCCAACAGCCAGTCGAACGCCCTCGCCAGCGCGCAGCGCCAGGGCTGACAGCCGGAAGTCGCAGCCCGGCACCGGCCTTTCGCGAGCCACGGCCGGCAGGTCCGGCCCCGGGCATACGACTTTTCGGGTGTTTCTTCAGCACATCGGAGAGAACAGCGCGTCGCTACCAAATTTGGCGAATTACGTACTAATCTCCCGTAACTGTAAAAAGTCGATCTTCCACAGATCGCAACCCCCCACTCCACGGAGATGACATGCGCAAGGTTCGCAACGTTGCCGTCCTGGTCGCCGCTCTCAGCAGCATCGGCCTCGTCAGCGGCACGGCCTACGCCGGCGGCGAAGGCCACGGGCACGGCGGCGACAAGTTCAACATCACCCAGAGCTCGCACTGCAAGTCGCACGACCTGAACCTCGACGTCCTCGGCGAGGTCGGCCTGCTCAACGGCCTGCTGGGCAGCGCCCTGAACGGCGAGGGCAACCCGGGCGCCCAGGCCACCAACCTCGGTTCGACGATGGGCTGCAACAACAGCGCCTTCTGAGGCCGGTAACAGCAGCCTTCCGAGGCCCCGTCCGACGCCGCGGCGCCGGACAGTGAATGGTCCCGGCGCCGGGCGCCGGGACCATTCGTGTGTGTCGGGGGTCTCCAAGGCACCCAAATACAAAGGTATTCGGCGCGTCGCACGGATATCTCGGGTATTTCGTATCAGCCTTTATGACACAGATCGCGATTTCCCGCAGATCGCATCCACCTCGTTCATCGGAGATGACATGCACAAGCTCCGCACCGCCGCCGTTCTCGTCACCGCATTCGGAAGCTTCGGCCTCCTCGGCGCCGGCGCCGCCCATGCCGACCAGGGCTGGGGCAAGAAGGGCGACGAATTCAACATCCAGCAGAGCAGCAGCTGCAAGTCGCACGACCTGAACCTCGACATCCTCGGCGAGGTCGGCATCCTCAACGGCCTGGGCGGCAACCTGCTGAACGGTGAGGGCAACTCGGGTGCCCAGCAGTCGTCCCTGGGGTCCTCGATGGGCTGCAGCAACAGCGCGTTCGGCAAGTAGGACATCACGAAAGTCCCCGGTTTCCCGGCCGTTGGCCGGGAAACCGGGGACTTTCGTTTCCGCGGCCCTCAGAACTCGATGTGCGGCCTCTTGAACCCCTTGGGCAGCTCTGCCTTGTTGGAGCAGTCCACGACCTCTCCGGCCCTGGTGGTGGATCCCTCACCCGCCGCCTCGTCGTCCGGGAACAGCACGCGCGGACGGTCGGAGGTCGAGCAGTCCTGCGCCTGCCTGAGGACATGCGTACCGTTCTTGTCGATACGCGACTCGCTCTTGTGGACGCAGACGGTGCCGCCCTGGGCGGTGGTCCTGCAGTCACCCGGGGACGGGTCCGCGTACGCATGCCCCGCGCCGACACAGAGCGCGGCGAGGCTACCGACGAGCCCCGAGACGGTGGCGATCTTCCGTGCAGTGAACATGAGTTGTCTTCCTCTGCGTAGGGCGAAGCAAAGCAGCCCGGACGCATACCTCGACGGAGTCGGGGTGCGTCCGGGCTGCCTTCGCCATGGTTGTCACTCAGCACACCGGCGAGCGGACCGAAGCGGTGCCGGTGCGGGGTACCGAGTTCGTACGGGGTGCGTTTTTACTCGCCACCCTGGTTCTGGTCGGAACCACCCTGCTCGGGGGCGGAGTTCGCCTGCGGCTGCGCCTGGGGCTGCACCTCGGGCTGGGCCTGCGGCTGCGCCTCGGGCTGGGCCTGGGGCTGGGCCTGGGGCTGGGCCTGGGGCTGGGCCTCGGACTGGGCAGTCTCCGGAGTGGTGTAGTAACCCCCGCCGACGGCCAGGGCGTTGGCCGACGAGTTCGCCACGGCGGTGATCTGCGGAGGCGCGTCCTCGCCACCGGCGGCGGAGCTGACCCCGGCACCGAGGAAGGAGAGCCCCGCAACCGTCGCCGCTACGAGTGCGACGCGCTGAAACTTACGCATGATTGACCCTTTCTGGTCCAGGCTGTAGCGCCCGGCTCGACTACTTAATGTGAGCATATACACACACTCCGTAGTCAACCGGGGATCTACGCCCGCCATGTTGCGCATCAGCCCCGTCTGTCGTATTGGCGCTACCGACCGCCGACCGGAAGGATCCGGCTCATGACACCGAAGGCGTCGCCGGGCGTCTCCGACTCGTCGCCCTTCTCCACGGGCGCCACCCCGACGGTTCCGGGGGAACACGTCACCTCGGGCCCGAGCCGCTCCGTCCCCTGACCGAGGACGGCGGGCAACTGCACGGGCCGCACCGGCTTGCAGGTCTCCTGGTGCGGGATGGTCCCACCCTCGGGAACCTCGCCCTTGATCCGCTGGCTGCAGCTGAGGTTGCCCATGAGATCGTCGGTGCACTTCCCCGGACCCGCCGCGGCGTACGCCGTCGTGAGGCCGGCGCAGGCCATGGCGAGACCGCCGACGAGCCCGGAGACGGCCGCGATCTTCTTCCCGCTGATCTTCCTGCTGATCTTCCCGCTGAACATGTGATGTGCTTCCTGTCGAGAGGACACCCGCCGACTCAGCCGCCGAAAGCCTGGTTGTACTGGCCGCAGTTGGTGTCGAGGGTGTCGGCGAGGCCGAGCACGCCGATCGGGACGTCGTTCTCGGACACCGTCTGCGGGCTGCACTCCTGGTAGGGGCGGTAGTGGTTGGACACCTGCGGCCCACTGTCGTAGGCGTCGGCCACGGCGGGGGTGGCACCGACGGCGGACAGACCGCCGGCGGCCGCCACTGCTGCGATCACGACCTGCTGAAGCTTGCGCATGGAACCCTCGGTCCTTTGCTCATACAGCGAATTGATTGCCTAGCGTGATTGCGTGAACACTAGCAGTAGCGGGATAAGGCGTTCCACAACGGACATCCAACCCGAGGGTGACATAGCAACACATAATCACCTTATGAGCAGGGGGAGTTGGGTCAGGAGAGCGCCAGCTCCGCGGGCCGTCCGCGATCGGGCGCGGGGACGGAGAGGATCAGGTCCCGCAGCCTCTCGACGTAGCGCCGCACGTTCTTGTAGGCGATGTCGGTGTCCGGGTAGCGGCAGGCGAACCAGAGCCCTTCGTGCAGCCGGTTGACCCAGGCGCACACCTGGTCGCCGTACGACACCCGGAGCAGCCCGTACGCCTTCTGGTCCGCCCAGTCCGCCGCACCCGGGATGAGGCGGGCGTCCACGTACGAGATGATCGAGTACATGTCGGGCGAGGTCGGGCGGAAGTCCGTGCCGAGCAGCCGCAGTACGCGGGCCAGCGGGATGCGCGCCAGCGACCTGTTGGCCCGCAGCTCGGCACGGACCGTTTCCAGCGCGCCCTCCAGGTCGCGCGCCGCGGGCACCTCGATGGGGGCGCCGCCGACGTACCAGCCCACCGAGTCCGACCACGCGGACTTCAGCCGGGTGTGGAACGGCACGACGGTGCGGTAGACCGGCTGCCCGCCGAGCTCGTGCACGATCAGGCTGGTCGCGGCGAGGATGCCCACCAGACTGCCGCCGTAGGGACGGCAGTATGCCTCGAACGCGGCGGCGGCCTCCGCGTCGACGAGCGGCTCGCACACCAGCTTCTGGGTCGGCAGCGCGCCGCCGGGCTCGAGACCGAGGTCGACGGGGAACTCCGGGAGCCGGCCACCGCACCGGGCGATGAACTCCCGCCAGCGGGCGACGATCGCGTGGGTGTCGTCGATGCCGTCCGCGTTGGCCCGCTCCTGCTCGCAGAAGTCGACGTAACTCCCCACGGACGGACCGGGGACGGAGGTGCCCGCGACGGCCGCCGCGTACAGTCCGTTGATCTCCTCCGGGAGCCGGTGGATCGAGTAGGCGTCGACGTTGGTGTGGTCAAAAGCCATGTACACGCTGGTGGAGTCCTCGCGTACGACGGCCGTGTAGATGAGGTTCGGCCAGCCGAGCGCGTCCGCCGCGGCGTCGAACCGATCCTGCAGGTACCGGGTCAGCGCCGCCGCGTCGGTGAACTCGCCGACCTCCTCGCGGTGCAGTGACACGTCCTTCTCGGCGAGTGTGAACCGCTGCATGTCCTCGCCGGCCCACCGGAATCCGCTGCGCAGCGTCTCGTGACGCAGGGTCCAGCCGCGCAACGCCCCTTCCAGCGCGTCGAGATCGACCTCGCCCGGCAGGTCGAAGGCCGCGCCGAGCCAGGTCGGTACGAACAGCCCGTCCTCCCGCACCGACCGGGCCGTCCTGATGTGCGACTCCTGGATGTACGCCGGTGGCCGCGGATCCGGCGGCAGCGCCGCCGCCGCCGCGATCGTCACCGGGCTGAACCTCCACTCGACGAGCCGTCCGGGCCGGATCTCACAGCGCTGGATGTCAGAAATTCGCACGGTGGCTCTCCTTCGCAGAAGACACCAGCTTCGTCACCAACGGCAAGCCGTACGCGCGCGATGATCGCTGTGTCGCCGCGATTTCAGCGGGATGTGTGACATCTCGAACGGACAAGCGCACCGCGTCATTCGTAGCTGTAGATCCCACTCACGTCCTCCAGTTCGGCCGGCGTGACGTCCCACGGCGGCAGCCGCTCGTGGCGGGCCACGACCCGGCCGCGCTGCGGGTCGCCCGCGCCGAGGGGCTCGGCGGGCAGGTACGTGTGGCCGGGGTGCCGTTGCTGCCAGCGGGTCCACAGCAGGTCGACGAAGGAGTGATGCAGCCAGAAGACCGGGTCGTTGACGGACGCGGCGCTGACCATCACCCCGCCGACCCAGTGGTGGACCCGGTTGTGGTTCTGCCAGGAGACGCTGCCCCGGCCGCTCCCCCAGCCCTCCAGCTTGTTGCGGTAGCCGCGGGTGACGGCCGAGTTCCAGGGCCAGCTGTCGTAGACCGGGTCGGCCAGCGCGTACTCGACGTCGCGCCCGGTGGGCAGCTGGATCGGGGCGCGGGCATGGCCGAGGTCGCGGGTGAGGTAGGGCACGTCGGTCACGTTCTCGGTGATCTTCCAGTGGCCGGCCTGGTACGCGAACGGGCCCGTCATCACCTGCCGGTCCGAGCTCCGTCCGTTGCCGCCGAGCAGATCATCGGTCCACGGCAGCGCGTCGGCCGTGCGGTCACGGGTCCAGTCCCAGTACGGGACCGTCACCGACGCGTCCACCCGGCGCAGCGCCCGCTCCAGTTCGAGCAGCAGCCTGCGGTGCCAGGGCAGGAAGGAGGGCGCCATGTGGGCGGTGCGCAACCGGTGTTCCCGGTCGGCGGAGTTGTGCGCGATGTGGATCCGTACGAACTCGTCGTACTCACCGCGGCGTTTGACCTCCAGCAGGGCGTCCACCAACCGGCGCCGCTCGGTTCCGGTCAGCTTGTCGACGTTCTTCCGGATGTAGACCACGTGCGCCTCCCTCGGGCATCGGCCGGAGGGGTAACCGCCGGACCTACCGTCGGGTCACCGCCCTACGGCCGGACCGGTGACGGGGCACCGGGCCCGGCGGGCGGCTCAGGACAGCCACCGCTCCCACACCTCGGGGTGGCCGTCCACCCACTTCTTCGCGGCCTCCTCGGGGCTCAGCTTCCGGTCGGCGATCAGCAGGGAGACCTGGTCCTGGTCCTCGGTCGTCCACCTGAACTTCTTGAGGAAGGCCGCCGCCCTGCCGCCGCCGTGCGCGAAGTCGGTGTTGAGGTACTTCTGCAGCGGGGTGTGCGGATAGGCGCAGGCGACCTTGGCCGCGTCGGCGTCACACCCTTCCTTGTACGCGGGCAGCTTCACCTCGGTCATGGGCACCTTCTTGAACAGCCACTGCGGTGCGTACCAGTAGGTGAGGAAGGGCTTCTTCTCCTTGGCGAACTGCTTGATCTGGGTGATCTGGGCGGCTTCCGAACCGGCGAAGACGACCTGGTAGTCCAGCTTCAGGTTGCCCACCAGCGCCTTGTCGTTGGTGACATACGACGGTGAGCCGTCGAGGAGTTGCCCCTTGCCGCCGCTCTCGGCGGTGCGGAAGAGCGAGGCGTACTTGTTCAGGTTCCTCCAGTTCGTGATGTCCGGGTGCTGCCTGACGAGATAGGTCGGCACGAACCACCCGATGTGCCCGGTGACCCCGAGTTCCCCGCCCCGGCTGATGGTCTTCTTGTCCTGGACGTACCGCTTCTCCTGGTCCGGGTGCCCCCAGTCCTCCAGGATCGCGTCCACACGGCCCTGGCTGAGCGCGTCCCAGGCCGGCACCTCGTCGACCTGCACGGTGTCGACGCGATAGCCGAGCTTGTGCTCGAGGAGGTACTGGGCGACGGCGACGTTGGACTGCGCGCCGACCCAGGACTGCACGGACAGGGTGACGGTCTTCGCCCCCCGCGCGTCGGCGAACGGCGAGGCCTGCCTGGTCATGTCGGCGGCACCGCACCCGGTGGCGAGCACCAGCACGGAGGCGGCTGCGACGAGTGTCGTACGGCGCATGGTCATGCTCCCTTCTCCGTACGGCGTTCCGTGGGCTGGGTGACCCGGTCGAGCATCAGCCCCAGGCAGACGATGGCGGCACCGGCCACCAGTCCGGTCGCCAGGTCGCCCTGGGCGAGACCGAAGGCGACGTCGTAGCCGAGGGCGCCGCCGCCCACCAGGCCGCCGATGATGACGACGGCGAGGACGAGCACCACGCCCTGGTTGACGGCGAGCAGCAACGCGGGCCGGGCGAGCGGGAGTTGGACCTGGGTGAGCTGCTGGCGGCCGGTCGCGCCGAGCGACCGGGCGGACTCCAGGGCGGCCGGGTCCACCTGGCGCAGCCCCTGCGCGGTGATCCGTACGACGGCCGGCAGCGCGTAGACGACGGCGGCGGCGACGGCGGGCGCGCGGCCGACGCCGAACAGCGCGACGACCGGGATGAGGTACACGAACTGCGGCATGGTCTGGAACACGTCCAGGACCGGACGCAGCGCGCGCTCCACCCGGTCGCTGCGGGCGGCGGCGATGCCGGTCGCGAAGCCGAGGACGAGGGTCACGGCGACGGCCGCCAGCACCTGGGACAGGGTGTCCAGCGACGGCTCCCACACCCCCAGCACGCCGATCGCGGCCATCGCGAGGACGGCGGTGAGCGCGGTGCGCCAGGTGCCGATCAGCCAGGCGAGCGCGGCGACCACGAACAGCACGGCCCACCAGGGCAGCCACTGCAGCCCGGAGCGGACGGGGTCGAGGACCCAGGTGGTGAAGTGCCCCGCCCAGTCGGCCGTACCGCCGACCACCGGCACGCCCGAGTACAGGTGCGCGGTCATCCAGTCCACGGCGCGGTTGACCGGTCCGGCGAAGTCCAGGGTCCAGGCGGTGGGCCAGTCGAGGCGGCCGAGGAGACGGGCGGCGACCGCGACCGCGACGGTGGCGCCGAGGCCGTACAGGAGGCCGGCGGGGGGCTTCCGGACGTCGCCGCGCTCACCCGCCGCCGCGGTGATGCGGTCAAGCACGACGGCGAGCAGCACGATCGGAACACCGGCGGCGAGGGCGGCGCCGACGTCGACCGAGGCGAGGGCCTGGTAGACGCGGTCACCGAGGCCGCCGGCGCCGATGACGGAGGCGATGACCGCCATCGAGAGCGCCATCATGATCGTCTGGTTGAGGCCGAGGAGGAGTTCCCTGCGGGCGAGCGGGAGACGGGCCGTCAGCAGCCGCTGCGCGCGGGTGGCGCCGAGCGAGTCCACGGCCTCCAGGACCTCGGGGTCGGCGCCGCGCAGGCCGAGGGCGGTGAGCCGGGCCATGGGCGGGGCGGCGTAGACGACGGTGGCGAGGACGGCCGCGGGGACCCCGATGCCGAAGACCAGGACGACGGGGAGGAGGTAGGCGAAGGCGGGCAGCACCTGCATGGTGTCGAGGACCGGGCGCAGGGCGCGGTTCAGCCGGCCGGAGAGCCCGGCGCCGAGCCCGAGCACGAAACCCACGGCCACGGAAGCGAGTACGGCCACGACCATCAGCGCGAGGGTCTGCATCGTCGGCACCCACATGCCGAGCACGCCGCAGGCGAGGAACGCGGCCCCCGTGCCGACGGCGAGCCTCGCCCCGGCGACCCGGTGCGCCACGGCGACGGCGGCCACGGTCACGCCGGGCCACCCTGCCGCGAGGAGGGTGAGGTAGACGGCTCGGACGGTGAGGACGACGGCGTTGCTGATGTACCCGAAGAAGTAGAGGAAGAGGGGGTGGGTGTCCCGGTTGTCGATGACCCAGTTACTGGCGGAGGAGAGGGGTGCGGAGAGGTCGACGGTGAGGTGGTGGGGCCAGGCGCCCGACGCCCACTGGGAGTCGGCCACGGGGACGAGGATCGCGGCGGCCACGGCCAGGGCGAGCAGCTTACGGGCGGCCCGGCCGGCGGGGAGCCCCGCGCCACGACGGCTCGGGAAGGTGATCGTCGCCATCAGACGCCCTCCGGGTTGCTGCGCGGGCCGGGGAGCTCCACTTGCCCGCGCTCGCGGGGTACCGCCGCGCCCACCCGTGCCGCCCCAGCGGCACGACTGCCCGCGGCTGAGTCGGTGTCGGCGACGCCCGCGGCTGAGTCGTTGTCGGCGGCTGGGTGACTTTCCGGCGAGGGCTGCCCGTCCTCACCCAGGGGCGCGGGGAACTGCGCGACCGGCCCACGACCGGCCGCGGTCGACGTACTGCCCGTGTCACCCTTCGCCACGACGCCGAGCAGCGTCTCCGCGTCGAGTACCCCTACGCAGCGGTCGCCGTCGACGACCCGTGCCGGTGCGCCGGCCTCCGCGACCGCGTCGATCGCTTCGGCGACCGTCGCGGACGGGCTGATCTCAGGTCCCGGCGGGGCCTCGCCGTTCTTCGTCGGGCGCATCGCGGAGCGGACCGTCAGGACCTGCTCGCGCGGGACGTCCCGGACGAACTCGCGGACGTAGTCGTCGGCCGGGGAGCCGACGATCTCCTCGGGGGTGCCCAGCTGGACCACCCTGCCGTCCCGCATGAGGGCGATGCGGTCGCCGAGTTTCAGCGCCTCGGAGAGGTCGTGGGTGATGAAGACCATCGTGCGGCCCTCCTCCCGGTGCAGGCGGACCACCTCCTCCTGCATGTCCCGCCGGATCAGCGGATCGAGCGCGCTGAACGGCTCGTCGAAGAGGAGGACCTCGGGATCGGCCGCCAACGCCCGCGCGAGACCGACCCGTTGGCGCTGGCCGCCGGACAGCTGGCCGGGACGGCGCTGCTCCATGCCGTCGAGCCCGACCTTGGTGACGAACTCGGCGGCCCGCGCGCGCCGCTCGGCCCTGCCTACGCCCTGGATCTCCAGGCCGTACGCCACGTTGTCGAGGACCGACCGGTGCGGGAGGAGCCCGAAGTGCTGGAAGACCATCGCGGCGCGGTGCCGGCGCAGCTCCCGCAGCCGGCCCTTGTCCATCGCGCGGACGTCCTCGCCGTCGATGGCGATCCGGCCGGCGGTGGGCTCGATGAGCCGGGTCAGGCAGCGGACCAGGGTCGACTTCCCGGAGCCGGACAGGCCCATCACCACGAAGACCTCACCCTTGCGCACGTCGAAGGAGACGTCGCGGACGGCGGCCGTACAGCCCGTGCGGGTGCGGAGTTCGGCCGGGGACAGGCCGGTCAGCTCGCGGTCCGACGGGACGCGGTCGGCTTGCGGGCCGAAGACCTTCCACAGGCCCTCGACGGAGAAGACAGGGGTCGTACCGCTCATCACGCACCGCCCTTCAGGAGGTCCACGGCTCTCTCGCCGACCATCAGCACCCCGATCATCGGGTTCACGGCCGGCATGGCCGGGAAGACGGAGGCGTCGGCGATGCGGATGCCGTCCAGGCCCCGGATCCGCAACTCGGGGTCGACGACGGCCAGTTCGTCGTCGGTCGCGCCCATCTTGCAGGTGCCCGCCGGGTGGTAGACCGTGTGCGCGACCTTGCGGGCGTACTCGCTCAGCTCGGCGTCGCCGAGGATCTCCGGGCCCGGGCACACCTCGCGCTTCAGCCAGCCCGCCAGCGGCTCGGTCCGCGCGATCTCGCGGGCGATGCGGATGCCGTCGACGAGGGTGCGGCCGTCGTAGTCGTCCTCGTCGGTGAAGTAGCGGAAGTCGAGCGCGGGCTTCACGGACGGGTCGGCGCTGGTCAGGTGGAGTCGGCCGCGGCTGCGGGGCTTGGGGATGTTCGGGGTCATCGAGACGCCGTGCGCGGGGCGTTCGTAGCCCAGGCGCTCGGGGTTGTCGGTGAACGGGACCTGGTAGAAGTGGAACATCAGGTCCGGGCCCGCGTGTTCGGGGTCCCGGCGGACGAACAGGCCCGCGTCGGAGTCCATCGCGGAGTTCTCCGGGATCGGGCCGTGCGTCTCCCAGACGATCACCGACTCGGGGTGGTCGAGGAGGTTCTCGCCGACGCCCGGCAGGTCGTGCGAGACCGGGATGCCGAGGGCTTCGAGGTCCGCCGCCGGGCCGATGCCCGAATGCAGCAGCAGGCGCGGGGAGTCGACGGCGCCCGCGCACAGGACGACCTCGTCGCGGGCGCGTACGAGGAGTTCCGTGCCGTCCCCGGTGCGCACGTGCACGCCCTCGGCCCGGGTGCCGTCCAGCTCCAGGCGGTACGCCCAGGTCTCCAGGAACACGTGCAGGTTGGGGCGCTCGTCCAGCACCGGGTGGAGGTAGGCCACCGACGCGCTCGACCGCTTGTTGGTCTCCGGGTGGTAGGCGAGGTCGAAGAAGCCGACGCCCTCGGTGAACGGCCGCCGGTTGAAGCCCTCCACGCGCGGGACGCCCAGCGCCTGTCGGGCCGCGTCGACGAAGTCGCGGGCGATGGCGTTCCGGTCCTTCTCGTCGACCGGGACGATGTTGTTGAGGAGGCGGGCGTAGTAGGCCTCCATCGGCACCGCGCCCCAGCCCTTGGCCCCCGCCGCCTCCCACTCGTCCCAGTCGGTGGGCAGCGGCTTGAAGGAGATGAGGGTGTTGTGCGACGAACAGCCGCCGAGCACCCGGGCGCGGCTGTGCCGGATGTGGGAGTTGCCGCGCGGCTGCTCGGTGGTCGGGTAGTCGTAGTCCAGTTCGCCGCCGAGCAGGCCCATCCAGCGGCGCAGGGTGAGGACGTCGTCGCGGCCCACGTCGCTGGGGCCGCCCTCGATGACGGCGACGGTGACGTCCGGGTTCTCGGTGAGGCGGGAGGCTATGACGGAACCGGCGGTTCCGCCGCCTATGACGACGTAGTCGTAGACATGCGGGGTGTGGGACATGGGGAGTGCTCCAAAAGGCTTCTTGCGTAAGGCAGTCGGGAGAGGCCGGCCGGCGGCCGGGAGGGCTCAGCCGGCGAACCAGCGCACCGGCTTCGGCGCGAGGTTCTGGTAGACGTGCTTGGTCTCGCGGTAC
Source organism: Streptomyces sp. NPDC048291 (assembly GCF_043201715.1). Classification (NCBI taxonomy): domain Bacteria; kingdom Bacillati; phylum Actinomycetota; class Actinomycetes; order Kitasatosporales; family Streptomycetaceae; genus Streptomyces; species Streptomyces sp. NPDC048291. The sequence continues at coordinate 129,964 of NZ_JBICZC010000020.1, read as the reverse complement.
TCGGCGAGCCCCGCGGGTCCCAGCTCACGGCCGGTGCCGCTCCTGCCGAAGCCGCCCCACTCCGCCTGCGGCAGGTAGGGGTGGTAGTCGTTGATCCACACCGTGCCGTGCCGCAGCCGCCCCGCGACCCGGCGGGCCTTCCCGGCGTCCGTGCTCCAGACGGCGCCCGCGAGTCCGTACTCGGTGTCGTTGGCGAGGGCGACCGCCTCGTCCTCGGTGCGGAAGGTCTCGACGGTCAGGACGGGCCCGAAGACCTCCTCGCGTACGACCCGCATCTCGCGGTGGCACTGGTCGAGGACGGTCGGCTCGTAGAAGTAGCCGGTGGCCGGGCGGTCGGCGGAGGGTTCGGGGCGCCTGCCGCCCGCGCGGAGCACCGCGCCCTCCGCGAGCGCCGACGCCACGTACTCCTCGACCTTCGCGCGCTGCTGTTCGGAGACGAGCGGGCCGCACTCGACGCCGTCCGCGGTGCCCCGGCCGAGCCGGATCCGGGCGGCCCGGCGGGCGAGTTCGGCGACGAACCGCTCCCGGACGGGCTCCTCGACGATCAGCCGGGCGCCGGCCGAGCAGACCTGGCCGCTGTGGATGAACGCGGCGTTGAGGGCCTGGTCGACGCCGGTGTCGAAGCCTTCCGGCGTGGCGCAGGCGTCGGCGAAGACGACGTTGGGGTTCTTGCCGCCCAGTTCGAGGGCGACCTTCTTGACGGTGGGCGCTGCGGCCCGGGCGACCTTGGTGCCGCTGGCCAGGCCGCCGGTGAAGGAGACCAGGTCGACGTCGGGGTGCTCGGCGAGGCGGGCGCCGACGGTGTGGCCGGGGCCGGTGACCAGGTTGGCGACTCCGGCGGGCAGCCCGGCCTCGGCGAGCAGTCCGATGAGCGCGACCGTCGTCAGCGGGGTCAGCTCGCTCGGCTTGACCACGAACGTGTTGCCGGCCGCGAGCGCCGGGGCGATCTTCCAACTGGCCTGGAGGAGGGGGTAGTTCCAGGGTGTGATCAACGCGCACACGCCGACCGGTTCGGCTACGACGACGCTGTGGATGTCGGCCGAGCCGGCGTCCACCACCCGGCCCGCGCCCTCCGCGGCGACCAGGTCGGCGAAGTAGCGGAAGGCGTCGGCGACGCAGTCGATGTCGACGCGGCCCTCCGTCGCGGTCTTGCCCGCGTCCCGGCTCTCCAGGAGACCGAGCTGTTCGCGGTCGCGTACGAGGAGGTCGGCGACCCGGCGGAGCAGGGCGGCGCGCTCGGCGACGGGGGTCCGGGGCCAGTCGCCGGTGTCGAAGGCACGCCGGGCGGCGGCCACCGCCGCCTCCGCGTCCTTCTCGTCGCCCTCGGCGACCACGGCGAAGGGCAGGCCGTCCGCGGGGTCGACGATCTCGCGTGTCGCGCCGGAGGCCGCTGCCAGCCAGTCGCCTCCGGCATGGATGGTCGCTCGTGCCGTGCTGTCCGCCATGATCGGTATTGCCTTCCGTTCCTGTTCGGTGCCCCTGTGTGACATCCGGGTCGCACTCGGGGACCGCCGGCACCTGCCCTCGGCCTCGGATTGCATGCGCAATCGTCGGCCGGAAGTGTGCGGCGTCACTGAACAGTCGGACATAGCGGCACAAACCGCAGAGGTCAGGGCGTGCCGCCCGCCGACGCGGCGGGCGTGGCGTGCCGGGGCTTGCCCTTGGTCGAGATCTGGCCGACGAGCTCCCAGAAGCAGACCAGGGCGGTGATGGGCGGAATCCCGAAGATGACTAACGACAACAGCGCATGTGAGGAGTGGCTGACACACAGGGCCACGGCCACGACCGAGGCGGCCAGCACGACACACCAGGACCGCCGCGCGCTCCGGCGCTGGGCGGTGGCCCGCAGGACGGACAGCGCCGCCACGAACCACGGGCCGTAGACCGTCAGCGGCCAGTACTGCGCCAGTCCCCCGGGGAGCACCGACGAGGCGATGCCGCGCAGCTGCGCGTAGGAGTAGCAGAGGGACCAGGCCAGCATGGACACCGCGCAGAGCGAGACCATCGCGATCAGGAGCGTGATGTGCGTGACGCTCCGGCCGCCGTCGAGCAGGTGGGATTCGTGGCGGACCCGGTGGCGGACCCGCCGGCGGCTGCCCCGGCGCTGGGCCGGCACGTCCATGAGCGTGGGGGCCGCGGCCACACCGGTCGGTGCGGACAGTATCTGCGCCAGCTCCTCGACCGGGTCCCAGTCGCTCGGCGCGACGTCCGGCTCGGGGGCACCCCAGGCATGGTCGTAGAGACCGGGATGGTCGTAGAAGCCGGTGTGGTCGTAGAGACCTGGCCCCGAGTCGTGCTGAATCCCGTCCATCGCTTACCTCCACACCCTGCCTCAGAACGCTCCGTACAGATCTGCCATGGTCCGCCGATATTCATTTTCCATCGTGTTGATTCTCTTCAGGAAATCATCGAGCAGGTCCGAGCATGAAGTGATATCCATACCGCCGGGCCAGCGGAGCAGGGTTGTCGGATGATCTTCGGCTGCGCACCAGTCCAATCGCGTCACGGTCACCTAACGACCGCCACACCGGGTGGGATTTGGAGCGTTCGGGGGAATTCCGTCACCCGGAAGAGAAGTTATATAATTCCCACCCGCCTACCGCAGATGAAATTGCGAATACGCCGGATACCGCAGTCCGTGAATACTGAATTTAAATGAACGGCGAGGTCACGGCGAGGTCGCCGCGGTCCTCGCGGTCCGCGCGGTCACCAGCTCCCGTACGCAGCCCCGCAGCCAGGCGTGCGCCGGGTCGGCGTCGTGGCGCGGATGCCAGGCCATGCCGAGCGGGATCGGCGGCAGCGGCAGCGGGACCTCGAAGGTGGCGAGGCCCAGGGTGGTGGCCAGCGGGACCCCCCAGGAGCTGACCAGGCCGATCAGGTCGGAGTCGCGCAGCACGAAGAGGGAGGCCGGGAAGGTGCCGACGGTACCGACCACCCGCCGTTCCAGGCCGAGTTCGGCCAGCGCGGCGTCGACGGGGCCGTGCAGCTTGCCGCGCCGCGAGACGTTCAGGTGACCGGCGGCGGTCGCGAACCGCTCGGGGGTCACCTCACCGGCCAGCAGCGGGTGCCCGGACCGCACGACACCGACCATGCGGTCCTCCTGGAGGTGCTCCACCCGCACCTCGGGCGCGGTGGTGTCGATCGCCCCGACCTCCAGGTCGGCCATGCCCTGCCGCAGGTACGGCAGGTCCACGTGGGCCTCGGCGAGGAAGCGGATGCGGATGCCGGGGGCCTCCGCGGCGGCCCTGGCGAAGAGGACGGCGGCATGGGTGCCGGCGATCGCGTCCGGGCCGATGATCGTGAAGGTCCGGGAGACGGTCCGCAGATCGGTGTCCCGGCCAGGCGCGAACAGCGCCTGCGCGCGCTCCACCACCGCGCTCACCTCGGCGCGCACGGCAAGGGCGTGCGGGGTCGGCACCATCCGCCGCCCGGCGCGCACCAGCACGGGGTCGCCGAGCGCCCGGCGGATCCGGCCGAGGGTGCGGCTCATGGCCGGTTCGGACAGGTGCAGACGGCGCGCGGCCCGCTGCACGCTCTCCTCCTCGAGCAGCACGTCCAGCGCGACCAGCAGGTTCAGGTCGAGGCCCCCGGGGGATCCCGCGGATTGCGTCATACGCAGTCGTCCCTTGCAAAGGTTGCACTGGAAAGCAGGTCAGCGCCGAGCCTACGGTGACAGGGCACCCCACACCACACCCACCAGCTCCCCGGGAGGAGCCGTGCCCTCGCACGCCCTGAAACGCCCCGTCCTGCTCGTCCTGTGCGCCTGCGTGCTGGTCGCGCAGAGCATGGTCGCCGCCATCAACCTGCTCATCCCCGAACTGGCCGCGTCGTCCCTGCACCCCTCGCACAGCGAGATCCTGTGGACCGTCGACGCCTACGTCATCGCCTTCGCCGCCCTGCTCGTCCCGGCCGGCGCGCTCGGCGACCGGCACGGCCGCAAGGGCGCCCTGCTCGCGGGCCTCGCCCTGTTCGCGGCCGGCGCGGCCACCAGCGCGCTCGCGCCGGATCCGGCCGTGCTGATAGCGGGCCGCGGCCTCTCCGGCGCCGGGGCCGCGCTGATCACCCCGGCCACCATGTCGATCCTGGTCCACCTCGCCGCCCCCGAGCGGCGCGCCCGCGCCCTCGCCTCCTGGACCCTGGCGCTGGGCCTGGGCGGCGCGGCCGGCAACCTGGGCGGCGGGCTGGTCGGTCAATTCCTTTCCTGGCGGGCCCTGTTCGCCGCCATGGTCCCGCTGGCCGCCCTGCTCGCCCTGGCCGTCGCCCTGGTCACCCCGCGCACCGAACGCTCCGCGCACAGCAACCTCGACCCGCTCGGCACCCTGCTCCTCACGGCGGGCCTGGTGGCGGTGCTGTTCGGCATCATCGAGGGCACGACCTACGGCTGGACGTCGGCGCCCATCCTCGGCTCCTTCGCGGCGGGCGCCGTACTCACCACCGTCTTCACGCTCCACGGCCTGCGCTCGCCGCGCCCCCTCTTCGACCCCCGGGTCTTCGCCTCCGCCCGGCTGCGCTCGGCGTCGCTCGGCACGGCGGCCGGCTTCTTCGGCCTCTTCTCCCTGTTCTTCGTCAACTCGCAGTACCTGCAAGGGGTCAAGGGCTACGACGCGGCGGTGACCGGCGTCGCGATCATGCCGCTGACGATCGGCATGGCCCTGGTCCCGAGGCTCGCCGCCCGCTGGGCGGGCCACCCGCGCGCGGTCGTCGGCGCCGGGCTCGCCCTGATCGGCCTCGGCCTGCTCGGCGCGTCCACCGTCGACGCGGCCACGCCGTACTGGACGTACGCCTGCTGGCTGCTGGTCATCTCGGCCGGCACCGGTCTGTCGATGCCCGCCCTCACCCTCGGCGTGGTCGGCTCGCTCCCGCCGCACCAGGCGGGGCTCGGCTCCGGGCTCGGCACCACGGCCCGGGAGACCGGCGCCGCCCTCGGGGTCGCGGTCACCGGCACGATCCTGTCCGCGCACAGCGACCTCACCTCCGGGATGGGCCCGGCCCTGCGTACCGTCGCCCTGCTGGTGCTCGCCGCGACGGCGCTCGTGGTGGCCGGATACGGCCGCCGCAACCCGACACGCACTATCGCGTCCGAACCGGAACGCGTACTATCGCGTTCTACCGGCGCCTGAGCAACTCCCCGCACACCCCGGCCCGTTGAGGAGCCCCGATGCCCGCCCTGCTGAACCCCGTCCTCGACCTGCTGACCCTGCGCGGCACCGTCACCGAGGCCGAGCAGCTCACCGCCCGGATGCGCCGGCTGCGCATCGACGGCGACCAGCTCGCCGGCCTCGACGTCCGGCCCGGCCAGCAGGTCCGGGTCCTGGTCGCCGGCCTGACCCTGCGGACGTACTCGGTCTGGCACTACGACCCGTCGGGCGTCGTCGAGTTGTGCGTCCTCGACCACGCCGAGGGCGGCCCCGGCGCCCGGTGGGGCCGGACCGTCGGGAAGGGGGAGCAGGTGCGGCTGCGCGGGCCCGAGGGCACCTTCACGCTGCGCCCCGACGCCGACCACCACGTCTTCGTCGGCGACGAGACGGCCGCGGTCGCCTTCGGCGCGATGCTCGCGGCACTGCCCGAGGAGGCCCGGATCTCCGGCTGCGTCGAGACGGAGACGCCCGCCGACCGGCTGCCCCTCACCCACGCGGAACGCCTCGACTGGGTGCTCAGGACCGAGACCTCGCTGCCGGACGCGGTACGGCGGCTCGCTCCCCAACCCGGCGGGGTGGCGTACGTCGCCGGGGAGGCGCGGGCCGTGCAGGCGGTGCGCAAGGTGCTGGTCCAGGAGGCGGGTTGGGACCGGCGCGCGGTCCTCACCAAGCCGTTCTGGACGCCGGGCAAGCGCGGGATGGAGTAGCGCCACCGGATGCGGACGGGCCCCGCTCCGGAGGGAATCCGGAGCGGGGCCCGTCGGGGTGCGGGAGGCTCAGATGAGGCCGAGGGCGCGGACCGCGTCGCGCTCCTCCGCCAGCTCCTGCACGGAGGCGTCGATGCGGGCGCGGGAGAACTCGCTGATCTCCAGGCCCTGGACGATCTCGTACTTGCCGTCCTTGGTGGTGACCGGGAAGGAGGAGATCAGGCCCTCCGGGACGCCGTAGGAGCCGTCCGACGGGATGCCCATGGAGGTCCAGTCGCCGTCGGCGGTGCCGTTGACCCAGGTGTGGACGTGGTCGATCGCGGCGTTGGCGGCGGAGGCCGCGGAGGACGCGCCGCGGGCCTCGATGATGGCCGCGCCGCGCTTGGCGACGGTCGGGATGAACTCCTCGGCCAGCCACTTCTCGTCGTTCACGACCTCGGCGGCGTTCTTGCCGGCCACGGTGGCGTGGAAGATGTCGGGGTACTGGGTGGCGGAGTGGTTGCCCCAGATGGTCAGGCGCTTGATGTCGGCGACCGTGGAGCCCGTCTTCTTCGCGAGCTGGGTCAGCGCGCGGTTGTGGTCGAGGCGGGTCATCGCGGTGAACCGCTCGGCCGGTACGTCCGGGGCGGCGGCCTGGGCGATCAGCGCGTTGGTGTTGGCCGGGTTGCCGACGACCAGGACCTTGATGTCGTCCGCGGCGTTGTCGTTGATGGCCTTGCCCTGCGGCTTGAAGATGCCGCCGTTGGCCTCAAGGAGGTCACCGCGCTCCATGCCCTTGGTGCGGGGGCGGGCGCCGACCAGGAGGGCCACGTTGGCGCCGTCGAAGGCGACGTTCGGGTCGTCGGAGATGTCGATGCCCTGGAGCAGCGGGAAGGCGCAGTCGTCGAGCTCCATGGCGGTGCCCTCGGCGGCCTTGAGCGCGGGGGTGATCTCCAGGAGGCGGAGCCGGACCGGCACGTCCGCGCCGAGCAGCTGGCCGGAGGCGATGCGGAAGAGCAGGGCGTAACCGATCTGGCCGGCCGCGCCGGTGACGGTGACGTTCACGGGAGTGCGGGTCATGGCGTTCTCCGTATGACAGCTGGCGGTGGGCGTCCTTGCCCTGGGTGCCCTGGGGTGCGGACGTACAAAATGATCGATCTCTTGGTATCAAGAGATCCACCGGTCAGGCTATCGCGCATCAAGGATGCCGGAGGGCGAGGGGTCGGTGTGGCTCACCCCACAAAAGAGGCGGCCGCCTGTCCGGGAGAGGTGAGACAGGGCGGCCGCCACTCGGGGGTACCGGTTTCCGGACTCCCGTGGGGGGATACGTGTCGCGTGCCCAGGATGGAGGCGGGCATTCCTGTGTGCCGCCGATTTCTTCTGCGCCGACGTCTTCCTCGCCGTTCCGCGGCGCTGTCGCGAGGCACCGGGGGCTGCCGCCCCCAGACCCCCGCCGTCGGCCTTCGGCCTCGTCCTCGAACGCCGGACGGGCTGTTGTGATCACGCTTCCTACGTCGTGCACCCCTGCTGCCCCGACGCCAGCGTCGCGCAGGCCTTCGCCGCCGCCGCGTCCCGCACCGCCACCATCGGCGTGTACGCGATCGTGTCGCCGGTGGCCGTGATGTCGCCGCGTTCCGTGGTGGTGCCGGCCGTGACCCGGACCGAGTCGCCCCGGGCGGCGCCCGTGATACGGCCCCAGGCGGCGCCGCAGGTCCGGCTGTAGCGGACCTCCAGGGTGGTCGCGCCGACCGTGACGGTCTTCGCGGTGGTCACGAGGTCGCCGCTGCACCCCATGGCCTCGGCGTCCTTGCCGGTGCAGCCGGCGCCCGCGCACTTCACCCCGGCCGGGAGGTCGCCGCCGGTGGCGGTGGACGGGGTGGCCGAGGCGCCGTTGCCCTGGTTCTTGCTGCCGCCGCCGTCGCCTCCGGTGAGGAAGAGGACCCCGGCGACGACCACGGCCACCCCGACGACCCCGGCGAGGAACATCGTCAGCCGCCGCCTGCCACCGCCGGGCGGGGCCGGAGGCGGGGACCCCGCCGGGCCGCGGGTGCCCGAGCCCTCGCGGCGGTTGGCGTCGGGTGCCGTCGGCTGGGGCGGGATGGTGGGCGAGACGCCCGCGGGTCCGGCGATCCCCGGCATCGCCACCGCGCTGCCCGCCCGGCGCGGCGCCTTGCCGCCCGCTCCTCCTGCGCTTCCCGCGCCCCCCGCGCCGCCTCCGCCGCCGGAGGACGTGGCGGGCGGGGCCCCGAACTCCCCCAGCGCGGCCCGCGCCTGGGAGATCCGGATCGCCTCCATGGTCATGTCGTGGCGCATCTCCGAACGGCTCCAGGCCCGTTCGGCCAGCTCCCACATGGTCGTGAGGTGGACGGGATCGGTCTCGGTGACCTCGGCGAGCGCGACGACCGCGCCCTTCGGCGCCAGCAGCCGGCCGCCGAGATAGCGGTCCCACGACGTCCTGGCGTAGCCGGTGCGGTCGGACAGTGCCGCGACGCTCAGGCCGCTGCGGTCCACGAGCCGCCGCAGCTGGGTCGCGAACTCCTTGACCTGCGGATCGAGTTCGTCCGGCAGGTCCTTCCAACGAGGCATTGCTTCCCCCCTCTTCCCCCGGTCCTCTTCCCCCGGTTCGGTGCCGTGTCTTCCCCCGCGTTCCCCTCGCGCGGTGCCCCCGCGCCGGTCCCCGTTCTGGCTACCCAGCGGGATGCGGCGGTCCCGGAGAACAGTCCCCGGGCAGGGGGCGCACTGGAGCATCGGCCCGTGCGGCATGCACCGTCGCACGCCGTCCGCCGTACGGTCCGACGGGCCCTCGGCTCGTCCCGATCGGACACGTTAGCCCGGTTGTGGGTCGCCTCCGTTACCTGTCCGCGAACTTGTCAACACATCGACACACCGGTCATCCGGCCGTGACCTCGCAGGTCACAGGGGTCACAGCTCACCCGAGAGCCACGGCGCCGACGACCGTCACGAGGAGCAGGGCGAGCAGCAGCAGGACCGCGTACAGCAGCAGCCGGTGGTGCGGGCGGGGCTCGGGGTCCTGTTCCGGCCGGTCCCACCACGGGAGGGTCGGATCGTCCTCGTACCCCTCCGGCTCACCCGCGCCCGGCGGCCGGTCCGGGTCCGGGACGGTCGCCGGACGCGGCCAGGCCTCGACGGCGAGCTCCCAGCGCACGGCGTGCCGTTCGGCGTCGGCACCGGCCAGGCCGGCGACCCTGCAGAGCGCGACGACGGCCTGCCGGGGCGGCGGCTGCACGCCGTTGAGATAGCGCTGCCAGGACGACTTGCTGTACGCGGTGCGGGCGCCCAGCGCGACCAGGCTGAGGCCGGTGTCGTCCTTGAGGAGCCGCAGCTGCTCCACGAAGTGCCGCACCTCCGCCGGGAGTTCCTCCGGCAGCGGCTGCCAGCCGCCCATCACGCACCTCCACGGCCTGCCTCGTTGCCAGTTCGTTGCCAGTTCAGAGCGGGTGACGACGGCGGGCGGCCCGCCGGTTCCCGCAGGCAGGGGCCGTGCGGGCGGCTCGTAGCGGAACTGTCACCTCTCAGCCACAGCCGTAGGACAGGCGTTGAACAGCCGCCGCGCGGTGGAAGGCTGATTCCCGACAGCGGTCCGTCCTGCTCGGGGGAGGGGACGGGCCGCCTCAGCGCACCCGCACCCGACAGCGAACCCCTAGCTCTTCATCGTGAAGTGCAGCGTGTCCTTCAGGTACGGGATCACCAGCCACGGCTTCGGCTGCGCCATCAACGCCAGCAGCACGATCACCAGCCCCAGCACCCCGTACGTCGCGATGTCCGTGAACCGCGACCGCACCGCCAGCATCCCGACGCTCGGCAGTATCCACCGCATCACCGCACCGGCCAGCAGCCCCGCCCCGATCAGCAGCGCGCCGACCCGGAACTGGTCCAGCGAGGTCAGCAGCAGCCCCATCGCGACGGTCGCGAGGACCACCAGGATCGGCCACTGCCGGGCCGGTGCCGGCAGATCCCCCGACGCGGCCCTGCCGCCCCCTTCGGGGCGCGCCGTGTCCCGGGTGAACAGCGGGAAGCGCCGGGGCGCCCGGCGCCCCGCACCCTGCTCGTGACCGCGCTCAGCCGACACTGCGCTCCGCCGCCTCGACCACGTTGACGAGCAGCTGCGCGCGGGTCATCGGCCCGACCCCGCCGGGGTTCGGGGAGATCCACCCGGCGACCTCGGCGACCCCGGGGTGCACATCCCCGACGATCTTGCCGTCGGCGTTGCGGGAGACACCGACGTCGAGTACGGCGGCGCCCGGCTTGACGTCCTCGGGGCGGACCAGGTGCGGGGAGCCGGCGGCGGCGATGATGATGTCGGCGCGCTTGAGGTGCGACGCGAGGTCGCGCGTGCCGGTGTGGCACTGCGTGACCGTGGCGTTCTCGCTGCGCCGGGTGAGCAGCAGCGGCATCGGGCGGCCGATGGTCACGCCGCGGCCGACGACCACGACCTCGGCGCCCTTGATCTCGACGCCGTACCGGCGCAGCAGGGTGAGCACGCCGTTGGGGGTGCAGGGCAGCGGCGCGGGCTCGCCGAGGACCAGCCGGCCGAGGTTCATCGGGTGCAGGCCGTCCGCGTCCTTGTGCGGGTCCATCAGCTCCAGGATGCGGTTCTCGTCGATGCCCCTGGGCAGCGGGAGCTGGACGATGTAGCCGGTGCAGGTGGGGTCGTCGTTGAGCTCGCGGACGACCGCCTCGATCTCCTCCTGGGTCGCGGTGGCGGGGAGTTCGCGCTGGATGGAGGCGATGCCGACCTGCGCGCAGTCGCGGTGCTTGCCGGCGACGTACTTCTGGCTGCCGGGGTCGTCCCCGACGAGGATCGTGCCGAGGCCGGGCGTGACGCCCTTCTCCTTCAGCGCCGCCACGCGGGCGGTCAGATCGGACTTGATCGCGGCTGCGGTGGCCTTGCCATCGAGAATCTGGGCGGTCATGGGTCCATCCTCGCGGATGCCGGTCTCCCGGTTCCAGTCGGGTGTGCGGTCATGATCAATGATGTTGCACTTGCACAACACATCGCGAATCAGGGTGGACAACAACACGCCCGTACTAAACGATAAGCGGCGCAGTATCGCGGTCCGGTGGGGGGCAAACCGCTCAGATCATGACGTACCTCCGTCCTTGGCCGCGTCGTCCCCGCAGGTAAAACGGAGGAACCCCGTCATGAGTTTCGGCGCGCCCAACAACCCCTACGGCCAGCAGCCGCAGAACCCGCAGCAGGGTCAGCCCGGCTACGGCTACCCGCAGCAGGGTCAGCCCGGCTACCCGCAGGCCCCGCAGGGCGTGCCGCCGCAGCAGAACTACGGCTACCCGCAGCAGCCGGGTTACCCGCAGCAGGGCGGCTACGGCTACCCGCAGCAGGGTTACGGCGCGACGCCGCCGTACGCGAACTGGGGCTGGCGCTTCCTGAGCAGGCTGATCGACTCGCTGCTGTACGGCATTCCGTACATCCTCGTGATCGTGGGCGCCGGCAACAAGACCCCCGCGCTGACGATCATCGGCTTCCTCGGCCTGATCGGCCTGTTCGTCTACCAGATCATCCTGGAGGGGCGTACCGGCCAGAGCCTGGGCAAGAAGGCGGTCGGCACCCGCACCCTCAAGGAGGAGACGGGCCAGCCGATCGGTGCGGGCATGGCGTTCGTGCGCCAGCTGGCGCACATCCTGGACGGCCTGCCCTGCTACCTCGGCTACCTGTGGCCGGCGTGGGACGCCAAGCGCCAGACGTTCGCCGACAAGGTCTGCGGCACGATCGTGATCCGCAGCAACTGAGCGTTCGCAGCGACCCCAAGGGCCGTGTCCCCGCGCAGGGGGGACACGGCCCTGGTCTTTGGCCTTCGTGTGCTCGCGCCCACGCGCCCGCGGCTCAGTGGAAGAAGTGCCGCGTCCCGGTGAAGTACATCGTCACGCCCGCCTTCTCGGCGGCCTCGACGACGAGTTCGTCACGGACCGAACCGCCCGGCTGCACCACGGCCTTCACGCCGGCCGCGGTGAGGATCTCCAGGCCGTCGGGGAACGGGAAGAACGCGTCGGAGGCGGCGTAGGAGCCGCGCGCCCGCTCCTCCCCCGCCCGCTCGACCGCGAGCTTCGCCGAGTCGACGCGGTTGACCTGGCCCATGCCGACGCCGACCGAGGCGCCGTCCTTGGCGAGCAGGATCGCGTTGGACTTCACGGCCCGGCAGGCCTTCCAGGCGAACGCCAGCTCGGCCAGCTCCGCCGCGTCCAGCGCCTCGCCGGTCGCGAGGGTCCAGTTGGCCGGGTCGTCGCCGTCCGCCTGGAGGCGGTCGGTGACCTGGAGCAGCACACCGCCGTCGACGGCCTTGACCTCGACGGGGTTGGCGGGGGCGCCCGGGGCCTTCAGCACCCGGATGTTCTTCTTCCTGGCGAGGGCTTCGAGAGCGCCCTCCTCGTAGTCGGGCGCGACGATGACCTCGGTGAAGATCTCCGCGACCTGCTCGGCCAGCTCCTTGCTCACCGACCGGTTGACGGCGATGACCCCGCCGAACGCGGACAGCGGGTCGCACGCGTGCGCCTTGCGGTGCGCCTCGGCGACGTCCCCACCGACGGCGATGCCACAGGGGTTGGCGTGCTTGATGATCGCGACGCACGGCTCGTCGTGGTCGTACGCGGCACGGCGCGCGGCGTCCGTGTCCGTGTAGTTGTTGTACGACATCTCCTTGCCGTGCAGCTGCTCGGCCTGCGCGAGACCGCTGCCGCTGCCGTCCACGTAGAGCGCGGCCGGCTGGTGCGGGTTCTCGCCGTAGCGCAGGGTGTTCTCGCGCTCCCAGGTGGCGCCGAGGAAGTCGGGGAACCGCGAGTCGTCGACCGGGGCGTACTCGGAGGCGAACCAGGACGCCACCGCCACGTCGTACGACGCGGTGTGCTGGAAGGCCTCGGCGGCGAGCCGCTTGCGGGTGGCGAGGTCGAAGCCGCCATCGGTGACGGCCTTGAGGACGTCGGCGTACCGCTGCGGGCTGGTGACGACGGCGACCGAGGGGTGGTTCTTGGCGGCGGCGCGGACCATCGAAGGACCGCCGATGTCGATCTGCTCGACGCACTCGTCGGGGGTGGCGCCGGAGGCGACGGTCTCGCGGAACGGGTACAGGTTGACGACGACCAGGTCGAACGGCTCGACGCCGAGCTCTTCGAGCTGGCGCCGGTGGTCCTCGAGGCGCAGGTCGGCGAGGATGCCGGCGTGCACCTTGGGGTGCAGGGTCTTGACCCGGCCGTCCAGGCACTCCGGGAAGCCGGTGAGCTCCTCGACCTTGGTGACGGGGACGCCGGCGGCGGCGATACGGGAGGCGGTGGAGCCGGTGGAGACGAGCGCGACACCGGCCTCGTGCAGCCCGCGGGCGAGCTCTTCGAGCCCGGTCTTGTCGTAGACGCTGACGAGCGCGCGACGGATGGCCCGCTTGCCGCTCTCGGCCGTGACAGTGCTCTCGGCGGTCACTGGATAACTACCTTTCGTCCCTCAATGCGATAGCCGTTGCGGGCGATCCGCCCCACGACCTCGACGAGCAGCCTTCGCTCGACGTCCTTGATGCGCTCGTGCAGAGCGCTCTCGTCGTCCTCGTCCCGGACCTCCACCACGCCCTGAGCGATGATCGGCCCGGTGTCGACGCCGTCGTCGACGAAGTGGACGGTGCAGCCGGTGACCCTGGCGCCGTACGCGAGCGCGTCCCGTACACCGTGGGCCCCCGGGAAACTCGGCAGCAGGGCGGGATGCGTGTTGACCGTCCGCCCCCCGAACCGCGCCAGGAACTCCTTCCCGACGATCTTCATGAACCCGGCGGAGACGACCAGGTCGGGTTCGTGGGCGGCCACGGCGTCGGCCAGTGCCCTGTCCCACTCCTCCCGGGTCCCGAAGTCCTTCACCCGGGTCACGAACGTCGGGATCCCGGCCCGCTCGGCACGCGCGAGCCCCTCGATGCCCGCGCGGTCGGCACCGACGGCGACGATCTCGGCGCCGTAGGCCTCGACGCCGGTCCCGGCGATCGCGTCGAGGAGCGCCTGGAGGTTGGTGCCGGATCCGGAGACCAGCACGACGAGGCGCTTGGCCACGGGCTTGGCGGCCACGGCGGGGCCCTTTCTCGGGGGAGCGTCGGTACGGCGGCCGGCCCCGCACCCGCTTTGTACATTCGTACGAGTGCTTCGCGCCCCGGGATACGGGGAAGTCTACGAAGCGGCCGACCGTCAGCAACGATACCGGCACACCGGACGGCCCCCACGGGACGGGGGCGTGGCCGGAAGGTAGCGTCTGGGAGGTACCGGGGCGGGAACGCGTCCGGGATACGACGCGTTCACGGGGTAGGCGGTCGTTTCGGCTGCTGTGCCGATCGCCCGCAGCCCCCCGTCCGCCGTGCCCAGCAGTATCCAGACGATCCAGCCGTATCCAGCCCATCCATCAGCTCTGTTCTGTTCATCTTGATCTAGGGGAAGACGCTCACTTGATGCCGGACCGCAGCCTGGGACTTCGCATGCTCCCCCCGCAGTCGGTACAGGGAGGGACGCGTTCCGCCGTGCTGCCGCGGGAGCGGCCGGCCTCGCCGCCGGACGCGCCCTCGGACCGGCCGAAGGGCGGCCGGCAGGATGACCAGCAGGACGACAACCCCTTCGCCCCGCCGCCTGAGGGCACGCCGGACAGCCCGTGGCGGCCGCGCCGCCCGGCCGGTGACGACGACCGGGAAGCGCCGTGGGGCAGTCAGTGGAGCGACCGCCAGCCCGGCCGGCAGTCCGGCGGCTTCGGCGAGCGTCCCGACGGCGGCCCGGGCGGCGGGGGACAGAACGGCCCCGGCGGTCCCGGCGGCCCGGGCATGCGCTGGGACCCGACCGACCCGGCCCAGCGGCGGGCGCGGTACGCCCTGCTGTGCGGCATGTGGGCCTTCCTCTTCGCGCTCTTCAGCTGGCCGTACGTGGCGCTGCTGCTCGGTGCCCTGGCCGTGTACTGGGGCATCAGCGCGCTCCGCGCCAAGCCCCGCAACCCGGACGAGGCCACCACCGGCCGCCCCCAGACGACGGCGGCGATCAGCGGCCTGGTCACGGCGTCCCTGGCGCTGGCCCTGGTGGCGGCCAACTTCACCGCCCAGATGGTGTACCGCGACTACTACACCTGCGTCTCGGACGCCCTCACCAACGAGGCCAAGCAGTCCTGCGACCATCTGCTGCCGAAGGAGCTGCGCGGGGTACTGGGCAGCGGCAACAGCTGACGGGAGCATCAGGGGCCTTCGGCGTCCTCGGCGGCCGGCTCGGACAGCTTCCGCAGCGCCGTCCAGCGGGCCTTGCGCGCCGCCTCGTCCGCCCAGGGGCCGGGCAGCGGGTCGACGGGCAGCACCTCGTGCGGCTCGGCCGGCAGCGCCTCGTACTGCTCGGAGTCGCCGCCGCCGTCGATCTGATCGGGCAGCAGCCCGGCGACGAAGACCCGGGGCGGGGTGGGGGCCGCGCCCGAGGCCTGGGCCGGAGTCCGGGCGGGGGCCGGGACGGGATGCGAGGCCGACGACGACTGGCCGCCCTGCGCCTGCTCCTTCTTCTCCGTGTGGTCCTCCTCCGTCTGCTTCTTCTGCGTGCGCTTCTTCTCCTTCTGGTTCTCCTCGGCCTGGCCGTCCCGCGGCGTCCGTCCGGCGAACCCCAGCCAGGCGGCGAGTGAGGCGGCGCCCTCCCTCCGCCACGCCCGCAGCATCAGGGCGCCCGGCAGCCCCACCGCGAGGAGCCAGCCGCCGGTCGCCGCGCCGGTCTGCCACCAGACCGGGCCGAAGGAGGTGAGCGCGGCGACGCCCAGCGGGCCGCCGGCCAGCTCGGCCTGCGCCGCGAGCAGCAGCGCCCCCAGCAGGGCCGCGAGTGCCACCACCCCGGCCGTGCGCTCGGCCGACCAGCGCCGCCGGACCGCCCGCGCCGCCACGAACCACGCCGTCGTCACCCCGGCCGCCACCGGCACCACGCCCGCCACCCAGTTCAGCGGGGTTCCGGGACCGTGCTGCGGTACGGCCGCCAGCAGCGGGAAGGGCGGCAGCAGCGGTGCCGGATCCGAGGCCAGCGGGTTCACGAGGTGGCCGGCGCCGAGCGTGAAGCCGGGGCCCACGGCGTACGACGCGGACCACACCGCCGCGTTCGGGATCAGCGAGACGCACAGGAGCAGGACCGCGCACCGGCCCGTCCAGCCCTCCGTCAGCTGGAGGAACGACGACCGTGTGGCGTCGCCGTGCGCCACCAGCGACACCGCGAGCAGCAGCGTCCCGCCCCCGAGGAACACGGCCGTCCCGGCCAGGGACGCGCGCAGGGCCGTACCCCACCGCACCCGTGTGTCGCGCCCGAGCAGCCGCCGCCGTACCGCGCCCGGCAGTACGTGCACCAGGCCCAGCAGCGGTTCACGCGGACGGCCGTACGCCGTCCACACCCCGGCGCCCGCCGCGCACGCCGCGAGCAGGGGCGGGCCCACCGCCACCCACGCCCACTGGGGGCGCAGGTCACCGCCGGACGCGTACAGCGCGGCACAGCCGCCGACGCCGAGGTAGCCGGCGACGACCCCGGCCCAGGCCGTACGGGCGCGGACCGGTGGCGGCGCGTCGGGGTCGTCGCCGTCCGGCGCGTCCACCGCGTACCGCGCCGCCCGGTACAGCAGCAGCGCGGGCAGGACGAGCAGCAGCAACGGCGTCACCCCGACCGGCGCCGGCACCCCGGACAGCGTGTCGGTGCGGACCAGTTCGACGCCGTGGGCGAGCAGCCACAGCCCGGCCGCGACGTGCAGCGCGCCGCCAGGACCGCTGTCGGGGTACGGCGAGCTGACCCACAGCGCGATCGCCAGGACGGCGAAGGAACCGAGTCCGAGCCCGGCCGCGAGCGCGCCGGCCGCCAGGCTCGCGCCCAGTCCCGGGGAACGGTCGCGCACCCGGCTGAGCAACGGCTGCGACGACGATCGACGGGACGGCAGGGACGGTCGGCGGGCGGTCATCCGAATCACGACCGCCATGCTCCCAACGACACGCGCTTTTCCGTCGTAACCGATGAACAGCCGAAGTGTCGCCCAATATATGTTTATGTGCTTTTTCGAAGGGAGGTGCGCCCGATGACGAACCCCGCTCTGACGCCCGCTCAGGCCTTCGACGCGCTCTACGCGTTCTGCGCCCCGGCCCTGGTACGGCAGACCTACCTGCTCACCGGCCGCCGGGAACTGGCGCAGGAGGCCGTCGAGCGGGCCTTCCAACTGGCCTGGCAGAACTGGCCGCAGGTGGCCCGTGACCGGGACCCGGCCGGCTGGGTGCGGGCGGCGGCGCACGAGTGTGCGCTCTCCCCCTGGCACCGTTTCCGGCTGCGGTACCGCCACCCCGAGCCGCCACCGGCCGACGCGGCCGACCGCGCGCTCCTGGAGGCGCTGCTGAGGCTGCCGCCGTCGTACCGGCGCACGCTGTTGCTGTACGACGGTGTCGGCCTCGACCTGCCGGAGACCGCGGCGGAGACGGAGGCGAGCACGCCGGCCGCGGCCGGCCGGCTGACCCGGGCGCGGCGACTGGTAGCCCGTCAGGTGCCGGAACTCGCCGATCCCGCGGCGCTCCACCGCCGGCTGGCCGAACTGGCCTCGACGGAGCGGTTGCGGGCGGCCCAGCCGCCCAGCGTGCGGACGTTCGCCGAACAGCGGACGCGCTTCTGGACCCGGTCCGCGCTGGCCTTCACGGCGACGATCATCGCGGCGACCACCCTCACGCTGCGGACGGCGCCGACGCACTACGAGGCGCCGATCGGCCCGGCCCAGGCGATCAGCGGGGTGCCGGCGGAGGTGGGGCTGGGGCCGTTGTCGGCGGGGGAACGGGCGCTCCGGCTGAAACTGCAGCGGGACGCGGACAACGGGCCGGAGAGATTGGCGCCGGTGGCGAGGTAGCGCGGTCGGGTGCGGCTGGGTGTGGGGGCTGATCGCGCAGTTCCCCGCGCCCCTCCCAGCTGCGGGCAGTCGTGCCTCCCCCAGCGCCTTAAGGGCCTGGGAGGTGCCCCCAGGCGGCACGGGTGGGCGCGGCGGCACCCGGCAAGCGCCGGTGAGCGAAACGCCCGTAGGCCCGCCCCCACCCCGGGGACGGGCCTACCGACGTTCAGTCGACCGGCGTCGAGAACGACGTTCAGCCGGCGAGGATCTCGCGCGCCAGCTTCGCCGTCTCGGTCGGGGTCTTGCCGACCTTGACGCCCGCGGCCTCCAGGGCCTCCTTCTTCGCCTGGGCGGTGCCCGACGAACCGGAGACGATGGCGCCGGCGTGGCCCATGGTCTTGCCCTCGGGGGCGGTGAAGCCCGCGACATAGCCGACGACCGGCTTGGTCACGTTCTTCGCGATGAAGTCCGCGGCCCGCTCCTCGGCGTCGCCACCGATCTCACCGATCATCACGATCAGGTCGGTCTCGGGGTCGGCCTCGAACGCGGCGAGCGCGTCGATGTGCGTGGTGCCGATGATCGGGTCGCCACCGATGCCGACGGCGGTGGAGAAGCCGATGTCACGGAGCTCGTACATCATCTGGTACGTCAGCGTGCCGGACTTCGAGACCAGGCCGATGCGGCCCGGCTTGGTGATGTCGCCCGGGATGATGCCGACGTTCGACTGGCCGACGGAGATGATGCCGGGGCAGTTCGGGCCGATGATCCGGGTCTTGTTGCCCTTCTTGCCGGCGTACGCCCAGAACGACGCCGAGTCGTGCACGGCGATGCCCTCGGTGATCACGACGGCCAGCGGGATCTCGGCGTCGATGGCCTCGACGACCGCGTCCTTGGTGAACTTCTCCGGCACGAAGATGACGGAGACGTTGGCGCCGGTCTTCTCGATGGCCTCGGCGACCGTACCGAAGACCGGTACCTCGGTGCCGTCGAAGTCCACGGTCTGCCCCGCCTTGCGCGGGTTGACGCCGCCCACGACGTTGGTGCCGTCGCCCAGCATGAGCTTGGTGTGCTTCATGCCCGTGGCGCCCGTCATGCCCTGGACGATGACCTTGCTGTCCTTGTTGAGCCAGATAGCCATGGTGTGTTGTGTCCTCGTCCTGAGTGCTTACTTGGCGGCGTTTGCCAGCTCGGCGGCCTTGTCGGCGGCGCCGTCCATGGTGTCGACGCGCTGCACCAGCGGGTGGTTGGCGTCGGTGAGGATCTTGCGGCCCAGCTCGGCGTTGTTGCCGTCGAGGCGGACGACGAGCGGCTTGGAGACGTCCTCGCCGCGGTCCTCAAGGAGCTTCAGGGCCTGCACGATGCCGTTGGCGACCTCGTCGCAGGCGGTGATGCCACCGAAGACGTTGACGAAGACCGACTTGACGTCGGGGTCGCCCAGGATGATCTCCAGGCCGTTCGCCATGACCTGGGCGGAGGCGCCACCGCCGATGTCCAGGAAGTTGGCGGGCTTGACGCCACCGTGGTTCTCACCGGCGTACGCGACGACGTCCAGGGTGCTCATGACGAGACCCGCGCCGTTGCCGATGATGCCGACCTCGCCGTCGAGCTTGACGTAGTTGAGGTTCTTCTCCTTGGCGGCGGCCTCCAGCGGGTTGGCCGCGGCCTTGTCGTGCAGCTCCGCCCAGTCCGCGTGGCGGAACTCGGCGTTGTCGTCCAGCGACACCTTGCCGTCCAGGGCGATGACGTCACCGGAGGCGACCTTCGCCAGCGGGTTCACCTCGACGAGGAGGGCGTCCTCCTTGATGAAGGTGTCCCACAGCGTGACCAGCACGTCGGCGACCTTGTCGGCGACCTCGGCCGGGAACTTCGCGGCGGCGACGATCTCCTTGGCCTTGGCCAGGTCCACACCGTCGATCGCGTTGATCGGGGTCTGGGCGACGGCCTCGGGGCGGGTGGCCGCGACCTCCTCGATCTCCATGCCGCCCTCGACGGAGGCGATGGAGAGGAAGGTGCGGTTGGCACGGTCGAGGAGGAAGGAGACGTAGTACTCCTCGAGGATCTCCGGGGCGGTCTCGGCGATCATCACCTTGTGGACCGTGTGGCCCTTGATGTCCATGCCGAGGATGTCCGTCGCACGGGCGACGGCCTCGTCCGCGGAGGTGGCCAGCTTGACGCCACCGGCCTTGCCGCGACCACCGACCTTCACCTGCGCCTTGACGACGGACTTGCCGCCCAGCCGCTCGGTGATCTCGCGCGCCGCCTCAGGCGTGTCGATGACTTCACCGGCCAGCACCGGTACATCGTGCTTGGCGAAGAGGTCCCTCGCCTGGTACTCGAACAGGTCCACGCGCTTCCGTCCCTATCAGTGATCTCGCGGTTCGTTGGATGCGTGGGCGTGCCGCGAAGGGCAACGTGACGTCCGCAATGTGTCACAAGGGGTGCGCACACGGTGTCCGAGCGCGCGGCATGTCCGTCTCGCAGATTATCGCCGCTCGCTGGGGGTCTCTAAATCGGGAGTCACACCTGAGCGGTGATACCTGTCACATGATGCCGGGTATCCGGGGTTCTCGTGGCACGGCGTGCCGTCTTGCGTGCGAAGTGCGAGGCCTCACCGGGCTGGGGTTGGCCCGGTGAGGCCCCAAGGCCCCGAGGACTTCCTGCGTCCTCGGGCCGGGCGGCCGCGCCCCGCCCCAGGGGGGAGGGCCGCCCCGAGACCGTGGGATTCCGGCCGGACGGACCGACGGCGTTCGGCCGCCCGTACCGGACCGCCCACGGAGTCGCGGAGAGCCGGTCGCACGGGCCTGCGCCCGACGGCCGACCTCCGAGTCATGGGGTCATGCGGTCGTGGAGCTCATGGGGTCGTGGAGCTCATGCGGTCGTGGAGCTCATGCGGTCGTGAAGCTCATGGGGTCGTGGGGGTGACGGCCGGGCGGCCGGGGAAGCGGCCGGGGGCCGTCTCGGTGGCCGCGAGCATGGCCTCCGCGCGGTTCTGGAGGGCCTGGGCGTGGGCTCGGGCGGTGGCCTGCGCCTTGGCCGTGGCCGTCGCGGCGCGGGCCGCACGGGCGCCCTGGATGGCCTGGGCGCCGCGGATCCGGTCCGCCCGGCCCGGCCCGGCGGGCGGCTGCACGGCGCCGGCCGCCGCGGGCCGGCCGAACGCAAACGCCCAGCTCCCACCGGCGGAGGTGATCGTGGAACGGCCGATGTACTCGTTCATACGTGTGTCAGTCCTTCGGGGCTCCGGCACGTTCAGCACGTGCGGACGGAGCCGGGAGAGCTTCCGGTGCGGCCGGAAGCGCGGCTGGGGACATCGCCGCCCGGAGCGCTCGGCAGGGGAACCGAGGCGTGTTCACGGAGTCCAGGAGAGGGATCCGCGGGGTCCGGACGGACGGGCAGACCTGTTCCGCCCCCGCGCGGCAGGTCCGTGGCGGGGAAGGGGGTCGCCGGTCCTAGCCGGGGAAGAGGGGGATGTCCCGGTACCTGTCCCGGGTCCCGGCCGCGTCGAGCCGCGCGGCGGCAGCGGGCGCGAGCCTGAGCGGCGCCCGGTCGGCGAAGGTCACGGCGTACGCGTCGCCGTGCCGGGAGGCGGTGCCGTCCACCGCCGCCTTGCCCAGTGCGCCGTCCGGGTCACCGGCGGGCGCGGGGCGGGCGGGCGCGTCGACGGCACGGCCGGCCCGGTCGACCCGGTGGCCGTCGGCGTGCGTCACCTCGCCGGAGGCGAAGGCCAGGGCGGCGATCCGCGGCCCGTACGACGCGGCGGGGCCCGCCGCGTCCGTTTCCGTACGGGGCTTCTCGCGCCCGGCGTCGTGCGTGACCGGTGTCCGCGGCTGCGCCTGCGTGGGGCCGGGCGCCGGCGTCACCGGTGCCGGGGCCGACTCGGCCGGCGGGGCGGAGACGACGGGGAGCTCCGGCACCTGCACCACCGGCACGCCGGACAGCCCCCCGGTCACCTGCCGCACCGTCTCGGTGACCGTCTCGGTGAGCGTCTCGGTGAGGGCCGAGACGACGGGAGAGGTCACGGTCCCGGTCACCGTGTCGCTCACTGTGCCGGTGACGGACCGGACGACTTCGCCCACGCCGTCCACCACCGGCACGGCCTCGGCGACGGGCTTTCGCGCCGCCCCCGGCTCCGGGTGCGGCGCGAGCTTGTGGGGCACCGCCGACGTCAACGTCGACGTCACTGCCGACGTCAGCGACGGCGTCGACGCCGCCCCCTCGGCCGCCTGCGCCTGCTGCCCGCAGAGGAAGCCGAGCGCGAGCACTCCGCCGACCAGCAGCGCCAGTTGCAGCGCACGCCGTGCCGGCGCCGTACGCAACACGCGTACGGCGGCACCGGACAGAACGGCTGGCGAGGTCAAGACGGGGAGGATCCTCCCGTGCGGCGGAACAGAGCAGAAGGGGTCCAACGGCGTGAAGGCCGGTGAAAGACCAGTGGAGACTTCGATCCTTGCACGGGACTCCCGAGGGTGCGCAAGCCCCCTGTTACCGATGGGTACTCATGTCCCTTTTGGCGCCCGAGCCGGACATCACCGAGTCGACAAGTCACCCTCCGGGTGCGGTCGTCACAGGGGGTCCGGCACCGGAATCGGCCGCTTCTCGATCGCCGCCGCCATCACCTCGGGGAAGAGGTCAGGCGTGCACGCGAACGCCGGTGCACCCAGCGCCGCGAGCGCGGCCGCGTGCTCCCGGTCGTACGCCGGCGCGCCCTCGTCCGACAGCGCGAGCAGCGCCACGAACTGCACCCCCGACGCCTTCATCGCCGCGACCCGCTTCAGCATCTCGTTGCGTATCCCGCCCTCGTAGAGGTCGCTGATGAGGACGACGACGGTCTCCGCGGGCCGGGTGATCTGCGACTGGCAGTACGCCAGTGCCCGGTTGATGTCCGTCCCGCCGCCGAGCTGGGTGCCGAACAGGACGTCCACCGGGTCGTCCAGCTGGTCCGTGAGATCGACCACCGCGGTGTCGAAGACGACGAGCCGGGTGTCGATCGACCGCATGGACGCCAGCACCGCCCCGAAGACGGAGGCGTACACCACCGACGCGGCCATCGATCCGGACTGGTCGATGCAGAGCACCACCTGCTTCTTCACCGACTGCGACGCCCGGCCGTACCCGACGAGCCGCTCCGGCACGATCGTGCGGTACTCCGGCAGGTAGTGCTTGAGATTGGCCGAGATCGTGCGGTTCCAGTCGATGTCGTGGTGGCGCGGGCGGCTGATCCGGGCGCTGCGGTCGAGGGCGCCGGTGAGGGTGGCCCGGGTGCGGGTGGCCAGCCGCTTCTCCAGGTCCTCGACGACCTTGCGCACGACCGCCCGGGCCGTCTCCTTCGTCGTCTCCGGCATCGCCTTGTTGAGCGAGAGCAGGGTGCCGACCAGGTGCACGTCCGCCTCCACCGCCTCCAGCATCTCCGGTTCGAGCAGCAGCGAGGCCAGCCCGAGCCGGTCGATGGCATCGCGCTGCATGACCTGGACGACGGAGGACGGGAAGTACGTCCGGATGTCGCCGAGCCAGCGCGCCACCGACGGCGCCGACGCCCCCAGCCCCGCCGAGCGCTCCCGCCCGGACTGCGGTCTGTCCCCCTTCCCGTACAGCGCGGCCAGCGTCCCGTCCATCGCCGCGTCCCGCCCCGACAGCGCGCACCCGGTCCCGTCGGCGGCCTCACCCCCGAGCACCAGCCGCCACCGCCGCAGCCGCTCCCGCGCGGGATCTCCTGAGTCGGCGCCGGCGCTGGTGTCGCCGCTGCCGGTGTCGGTACCCGCGTCCGTCACGTCCGTGGTCATCTCCCCGCCCCCACAAGGTCGTCGTCCGATTCCGTCGCGTCCTCCCCGTCGCCGAGGCCGAGCAGCAGGCGCAGCACCGGCAGTACGGCGTCGGCGCGCCCGGGGTCCGGCTCGGCGCCGAATCCCGGTGTGCCGTCGGCCTGCCCCGCTCCGCCCCGGCGCCGCTCCCCCGGGCCGCGGCGCACCAGTTCGCCGATCGTCCGGCGCACTCCCGGCTCGTACGCCGAGAACGTCCGGCGCAGCAGCGGCAGCACGTCCGTGAACGCCTCCGCCGGCACGCCGGTCAGCCAGGCGTCGACCAGGCCGAGCAGCCGCTCGTCGTGGACCAGCAGCATCCCGCCCCCGCCGCTCCCGCCGACGAACCCCTCGATCCAGGCGGCGGCGTCCGCCGGTGGGGTTCCCGGCGAGAGCACCAGCCCCATCAGCCGCGCCGCCTCCTCGGGCCCCAGCTCCCCCTCGTCCAGCAGGATCCGCACGGCCCGCCCGCGCAGCACCCCGGGCACGGTGTCCCGCCCGGAGAGCGTGCGGAGCACGGCCCGCCAGCGGAGGCGGAGGTCCGGGTGGCCGGATCCGGCCTGCGCCGACGTCTCCCCGAGCAGCCCCACCGCCGTGTGCACCGCGTCCACATGGCCGCGCATCTCGTCGGCCGCGTCCGCGTCGAGGGCGGCACAGGCCGGCGGGAGTCCGACGAAGACCCGCTCGGCGAGACCCGCGGCGACCTCGGCGAGCGCGGTGGTGCCGGTGCCCCGGACGTCGCCGTAGCGCAGGGAGCGGACCAGGGCCGGCAGGGCCTGGGCGAGATGGCCGACGTCCGTGTCCAGCGCGGCCCGGTCGGCGAGCGCCCGCATCACCACCGGCAGGGCGTCCGGCAGCCCGGCGAGCAGGCAGTGCTCGGCGAGAGCGGTGACGTCGGCGAGGGCGCCCGCCTGCCCCGCGTCGGCCTCGGCCCTGGCGGTCGCCGCGCCCTCGACGGTCGTCCCCCACACGCCGGCCTCGGCCACCCGTACCGACAGCTCCGGCTCCCAGCGCAGCCGCCAGGTCTCCCGGAACGTGCCCGTGCTCCCCCGCGACTGCGCGGGCTCGCCCCACTCGACGCCGAGCAGCCGCAGCCGGTGCAGCAGGCGGCTGCGCCCGGCGTCGGTCTCCTTGCGCAGGTCGAGCTCAAGCTCCCGCTCCAGTGCCTCCGGCTTCAGCCGGAGCCGGCGCTGCTCCCGGGTCAGGTCCCGCTGCAACGGCACCGCGGGCGCCGCCTCCGGCACCTCTCCCAGCACGTCCCCGACCACCAGCCGGTCGTGCACCAGCGCCAGCGGGACGTCCGAGCCCTCGCAGAGCACCGCCCGCACCGCGTCGGTCGTCTCACCGAGGCCGGGCAGCGGGCGGCCCCGCATCGCCGCGAGCGTCTCGGCCAGCCGCACCGCCTCGATGACATGGGCCGAGGAGACGATCCGGCCCTCCTCGCGGAGCAGTCCGGCCACCTTGGTGAGCCACCGCTCCAGCGGCCGGTCCGGGGCGCGGAACAGATGCCCGTACCAGCCGGGCGAGTCGATGCCCGCGCCGTAGCCGCTCGCCCGGGCCAGCCGGCGGTTCGTCCACGGCACCCAGGTCATGTCCGCCTTGACCTTGGGGAGCCCCTTCAGCAGTTCCCGGTCGGCGGCGACGGTGGTCCTCGCGCGCAGCGCCGGCACGTGCCACGCCCCGCACACCACCGCGACCCGCTCCCCGAACTCCCGCTGCGCGGCGCGCAGCCGGAGCCGCATGTGGGCCTCCCGCACGGGATCCCGGTCGCGGCCTCCGCCCCCGTACGTCTCGCGGAGCGCCTCCATCGCCTCCGCCACCGCGGCGAACGGCGCGAACACGTCCCGCTCCCCGTCCCCGCCCCGGTGCTCGACGACGTCCTCCCACCAGCGTTCGGGATCGTCGTGACCGGCGGCCTCGGCGAGCGCGGCGAGAGGGTCGACCCGGACCCGCCGCTGCCCGCCGTCGGATCCGTCAGGTCCGTCGCATCCGTCAGGTCCGTCGTCCGGTTCGCCCGGGTCGTCCTGCCGCTCCCAGGCCAGCGTGTGCGTGGCCGGCAGGTCGATGAAGCGGGCCGGGACCCCGTGCTCCAGGGCCCAGCGGAGCGCCACCCATTCGGGGCTGAAGTCGGCCAGCGGCCAGAACGCGGAGCGGCCGGGCTCGTCCACGGCGTGCGCGAGGAGCGCGACCGGTGGCCGCATCTCCGGGTCGGCGGCCAGCGGGACCAGCGCGTCGGCCTCGGGCGGTCCCTCGATCAGCACGGCCCGCGGCCGGGCGGCGTCCAGCGCGGCCCGCACCGCCCGCGCGGAGCCGGGCCCGTGGTGGCGTACCCCCAGCAGCAGGGGCCCGGGGCCGGGCGACCGCCGCCACGCCGTGTCGTCGCTCACGCGCTCACCTCGCGGCAGGCGCGGTAGAAGTCCTTCCAGCCGTCCCGCTCGCGCACGACCGTCTCCAGGTACTCCTGCCAGACGACCCGGTCTGCGGCCGGGTCGCGGACGACGGCCCCGAGGATGCCGGCCGCGACGTCACCCGCCCGCAGCACGCCGTCCCCGAAGTGGGCCGCCAGGGCGAGGCCGCCCGTGACGACGGAGATCGCCTCGGCCGTGGAGAGCGTGCCGCTCGGCGACTTGATCCTGGTGCGGCCGTCGGCGGTGACGCCGTCGCGCAGCTCACGGAAGACGGTGACGACCCGGCGGATCTCCTCGATGCCTTCGGGCACGGCCGGCAGGTCCAGGGAGCGGCCGAGCTGGTCGACGCGGCGGGCGACGATGTCGACCTCGGCGTCCGGGCTCTCCGGCAGCGGCAGCACCACGGTGTTGAAGCGGCGGCGCAGGGCGCTGGAGAGCTCGTTGACGCCCCGGTCGCGGTCGTTGGCGGTGGCGATCAGGTTGAAGCCGCGCACCGCCTGCACCTCCTGGCCCAGCTCGGGGATGGGCAGGGTCTTCTCGGACAGGATCGTGATCAGCGTGTCCTGGACGTCGGCGGGGATCCGGGTGAGCTCCTCGACCCGGGCCGTCATGCCCTCGGCCATGGCCCGCATGACGGGGCTGGGCACGAGGGCGTCCCGGCTGGGGCCGTGGGCGAGCAGCTGCGCGTAGTTCCAGCCGTAGCGGATCGCCTCCTCCGGGGTGCCGGCCGTGCCCTGCACCAGCAGCGTCGAGTCGCCGCTGACGGCTGCGGCCAGGTGCTCGGAGACCCAGGTCTTGGCGGTGCCGGGCACGCCGAGCAGGAGCAGGGCGCGGTCGGTGGCGAGGGTGGTGACGGCGACCTCGACGATGCGGCGCGGGCCGACGTACTTCGGTGTGATCACCGTGCCGTCCGGCAGCGTGCCGCCCAGCAGATAGGTGGCCACCGCCCACGGCGACAGCCGCCAGCGGGCCGGGCGCGGCCGGTCGTCCTGTGCGGCCAGTGCCGCGAGTTCGGCGGCGAAGGCGTGCTCGGCGTGCGGTCGCAGCGCGCTCTCGACGGTCGTCGGATCGGTCGTCGGATCAGCCGTCGGGTCGGTCGTCGGGTCGGTCGGTTCCACGGACACAGTCATGGCTGAGGCCCCCTCCAGCTCGGCCGGTTCGGATCTGGTGTCCACCGTGCACCACGCCACTGACAATCGCTCTGACCTGCACAGACACGCTCGCCGGGGCGATTGTCAGTGGCGGGATCTACCTTCGATGGCATGACTCAGCAGGGGGTGCGCTGGAGTGCGGACCAGGTGCTGGCCTTGGCGCCTGACGCCGCGTCACGCAAGGCGGGAAGCAGGCTCGGAGCGGCGGGGCCGTGGTCCGGAGCCGGAAGTGGCGAGGAGGGGACGGTATGGGGACTGTGCAAGGGCAGCGGCAGCAAGCCGTACCAGACGATCGTGGACGTCGCCGACCCGGCGGGGCCCGCGTACAAGTGCAGTTGCCCGAGCCGGAAGTTCCCCTGCAAGCACGCCCTGGGCCTGCTCCTGCTCTGGGCGGGCGGGGACGACGCGGTGCCCGGGGCGCAGGAGCCGCCCGACTGGGCCGAGCAGTGGATCGCGGGCCGGCGCAGGCGCGCGGAGGACAAACGGCCGGCCGGCGCCGGGAGTTCCCCGGCCGCCGCTGATCCCGAGGCGGCCCGGCGCCGGGCGGAGCAGCGGGCCGAGCGGGTCACGGCGGGCGCCACGGAGCTGGAGCAGCGGCTGTCCGACCTGCTGCGCGGCGGCCTGGCCGCGGCCGAGCAGGCGGGGTACGGCCTGTGGGAGGAGACGGCGGCCCGCATGGTCGACGCCCAGGCTCCCGGACTGGCCGCGCGGGTGCGGGAGTTGGGGGCGATACCGGGCTCCGGTCCCGGCTGGCCGGTGCGGCTCCTCGAGGAGTGCGCGCTGCTGCACCTCCTCGACCAGGGCTGGCTGCGCCGCGACCGGCTCCCGGCGGGCCTCGCGGCCACGGTCCGCTCCCGCATCGGGCTGCCCGCCCAGGCGGACGGCGCGCCGGTCCGCGACCGCTGGCTGGTCCTCGCCCAGTACGACACGGCGGACCCGAAGCTGACGACCCGCCGGATCTGGCTGCACGGCGCCGAATCGGGCCGTACGGCACTGCTCCTCTCCTACGGCGCGGCCGGCCGCGCCCCCGAGCTGGCGCTGCCCGTCGGGCTCGCCCTGGACGCGGAGCTGTCCGCCTATCCGGGCGCGGGGCAGCACCGGGCGGCGCTGGGCGAGCGGTTCGCCGCACCCGCGCCCCTGCCGGCACGGCCGCCGGGCATGCCGACGGCACAGGCGGCGGCCCGGTACGGGGAGGCACTGCGCGACGACCCGTGGCTGGACTCGGTGCCGGTGACACTCGACCGGGTCGTGCCGGTCCCCGACGGCGACTCCTGGCAACTGGCGGACGCCGAGGCCGAGTCGGCGCTGCCACTGACGCCCGGCGCCCGTTCCGGGCCGGGTCTGTGGCGGCTGGTCGCGCTCTCGGGCGGCGCCCCGGTCACGGTCTTCGGCGAGTGCGGCCACCGCGGCTTCACCCCGCTGACGGCCTGGCCGGAACAGGCGGGCGAGGCGGTACCGCTGTGCTGACCCGGCCGACACCCGAACCGACGCGCAGAGCTATCGGAACCAGCACGACCAGTAGAACTCGCAGAACTCCTGGATCCCGTGGAAGGGGAACCCCGTGACCGCTTGGGAGGATCTCGTCACCACGGCTCTGCTGGGCACGGACCGGCGGCCGCCCGTGACCGGCGGGCCGGGGCGCGAGGCTCCGGTGGCCCTGCTGGACGAGGCGGCCGTGGCGACCGTGCGGCGGCGGGCCGGGCTGCGTCCGGCACCGGCCGCGCGCCGCCCCGAACCGGCCCCCGGGGACCCGCGCCCCGCGCTGCCGGCCGCCGCGGCACGCAGACTGGCGATGCTGCTGTCCGACCGCCCCGGCGCCGCGGCCGGTGGCCGCCGGGGCACCTCGCCCGACCTGATGGAGCTGCTGCCGCAGTGGCTCGCGGCGGCCAACGCACGCGGGTTCGCCGCACCCCCGCAGGCGCTGCCCGCGCTGCTGGACGCGGCCCGCGGCCGTACCGACCTGCGGCCCGCCGCGCTGGCCTTCGCCGGACCGCGCGCGCTGTGGCTGGCCCGGCTCAACCAGGACTGGCGGTTCGCCCTGCGCGCGGCCCCGGGCGGCGGGGCGGCCCTGCCCGGCCCCGAGGACACCGACGCGATACGGCAGCTCTGGCAGGAGGGGCTGTTCGCCGAGCGGGTGGCCCTGCTGGCCGCGTTGCGGGCCCGTGCGCCCGAGGCGGCGCGCGAGCTGCTGGCCGGGACCTGGGCGACGGAGCGGGCCGAGGACCGGCTGATGTTCCTCGACTCGCTGCGCACGGGACTGGCCGCCGGGGACGAGCCGTTCCTGGAGCAGGCGCTGTCGGACCGCAGCCGCAACGTGCGGACGACGGCGGCCGAGCTGCTGTCCGCGCTGCCCGGCTCGGCGCTCGCCGGGCGGATGGCGGTACGGGCGGGAGCGTGCGTGGCGGTCGACCACACCGGGAACGGGCCCGTGATCGCGGTCGAGGCCCCGCCGGAGTGCGACCCGGGGATGGAGCGCGACGGCGTCGTGGCCAAGCCGCCGACCGGACGCGGCGAACGGTCGTGGTGGCTGGGGCAGTTGGTGGAGGCGGCCCCGCTCTCCTGCTGGCCGGCCCGGCTCGGCGGCCGCACGCCCCGGGAGATCGTGGCGCTGACGGTGGCGGACGGCTGGCAGGGCGAGCTGCACGCGGCCTGGTGCCGGGCCGCCGTACGGCAGCGGGACGCCGGGTGGGCGAGAGCGCTGCTCGGGGTGCCGGCGGCACCGGAGGCGGGCGGTCCGGGCGCGGTGTCCCTGGCCGAGCGGGCCAAGCTGCTGGGCACGCTGGAGGACGGGGAGCGGGCCGGCTGGGTGGCCGGTTTCATCGCGGCACACGGCCTGTCGGAGGCGTTCCAGCTGCTCGGCGTGTGCGCCGTACCGTGGTCCGCGCCGCTCGGCCGGGCCGTGGTGGACGCCCTCGACATCGCCCGGGACGCGGGGAGTTACCCGTGGAGCTTCAGCGGGGTGATGGGCCTGGCCGAGCGCTGCCTCGACCCCGCGGAAGCCGGCCGCCTCGACGCACTCCTCACCGTCCCGGACGAACGCGAGGACGCCTCACCGGGAGCCGGCGGCTACTGGGCGGAAGCCTTCCAACGCCTGATGACAACACTGAGACTGCGGGCAGCCATGCTCACAGAGCTGAACAACAGCGCCCCATAGGGGCGCGGGGAACTGCGCGCCCAACCACGACGGCGCCGCGGACGACACACGCCCCGCACCCTGAAGTCGGCCCCCCGCGAACGCGGCCTACGCCTGGGTCGGCTGCCGCACGTTCTCCCGCACCCACTCCACGATCGACGCCGTCGTGGCCCCCGGCGTGAAGATCGCGGCGACACCCTTCTCCTTGAGAGGGGCGATGTCGTCCTCGGGGATGATGCCGCCGCCGAAGACGAGGATGTCCTCGGCCTCACGCTCCTTGAGGAGGTCGAGGACCGCCGCGAAGAGGGTGTTGTGGGCACCGGAGAGGATGGAGAGGCCGATCGCGTCGGCGTCCTCCTGGATGGCCGTGTCGACGATCTGCTCCGGCGTCTGGTGGAGCCCGGTGTAGATGACCTCCATGCCCCCGTCGCGCAGCGCCCGCGCGATGACCTTGGCCCCGCGGTCGTGGCCGTCGAGCCCCGGTTTGGCCACCACCACACGGATCGGACCGGCTGCCACACCCATCACTGCCTCCATGACCACGAAACGAACACGCCAACATCCATTCGTACCGAGAAGTACCGCACATTCGGCGCGTTCCGCCACCCACCTCAAGTGAACGAACGTTATCTCCAGCATCCCGCAACCGGCAGTTTCGCGGAGGTTACAGAGGGGGAAATCACACACAGCGGGACACGTCAGGGAGCCGCAGCGTGGTCCGCGGGGACGGTACGGCATGCGACGCGGCACGTCGTCGCGGCCCGCCGCCCCCGCCGCCTCCGCCCGGTCTCCCCATGAGGGCACACGGGGGACGGAGCTGTCCTCGGCGTGCCGACAGGAGGTCGGCCGATGAAGGTCACCGAGGTACTGCTGGAGCCGTTCCTCCCGATCTGCCGCCGCTTCCTGCCGAGCAGGCTCACCGGCCTGTCGCTGGCCCTCCTGAAGTCGACCGCCCTGGAGGCCGCGATCCTGGCCGGGCATCTGCTGCTCTACCCGACCGGCCTCACCCCCGAGCGCCGCCCTGCCGTGCCCTCCGTACCGTCGCCGGAGCTCGACGGCACGGCCCGGCTGCCGGTCCGGGCGGCCCCGCCGGTCGTGCTGCTGCACGGTTTCATCGACAACCGCTCGGTCTTCGTCCTGCTGCGCCGCGCCCTCGCCCAGCACGGCGGCCAGCGCGTCGAGTCGCTCAACTACTCGCCGCTGACCTGCGACATCCGTACCGCCGCGGAGTTGCTCGGCCGGCACATCGAGGAGATCTGCGAGCGCACCGGCAGCGGCCGGGTCGACATCGTGGGGCACAGCCTCGGCGGGCTGATCGCGCGCTACTACGTCCAGTGCCTCGGCGGTGACCTGCGCGTCCGCACCCTGGTGACGCTCGGCACCCCGCACTCCGGGACCCGGGTGGCGCCGCTGGCGGACGCGCACCCGATCGTGCGGCAGATGCGCCCCGGCTCGGAGGTCATCGAGGAGCTGACCCGGCCCGCGCCCGGCTGCCGTACCCGGTTCGTGAGCTTCTGGAGCGACCTCGACTCGCTGATGGAGCCGGTGGAGACAGCCCGCGTCGACCACCCGGACCTCATGGCGACGAACGTGCGGGTGACCGGGATCGGCCACCTCGCCCTGCCCGTCCACCCGGCGATCGCGACCGGTATACGACAGGCCCTCGACGAAACACACGCGGAGGAGCGGACCGCGGGCGGTCTGACGGTGGCCTGAGGGCGGCCCGAGGACGGTTCGAAAGCGGCCCGAGGGCGGTTCACGGAGCGCCGAAGAACCCACTCGCCTCGAACAATCCTCGAACACAAGGCCAAACCCGCGCCCGTCGTCCCCCGAAACACGGCCGAATGCCCGTTTCCCGAAACAGCGAAACCTGTTGAAGATTGTCGCGCCCGCATACCGCCGGGTACAGTCGCCGCACTGCTCTGGCAGCCCCTGTTGTCGAGGCGAAAGAGAAGTTGGTGAACGACCGTCACCCGTCGGGGACCATGACCACCCCGGCCCCGGCTTCCGACGCCGATCCGGCGCACTACGCGCCCTACGGCACCCAGGAAGCCCAGTACGGCGACTTCACCACGTACGGCGACCACACCGCCACCGGCACCGCCTTCCACAGCGACCCGCTCTTCGGCAGCCTCCCGGGCCAGGGCCAGGGCCAGGCCACCGGGGCGTACGACACCACGCAGTGGCAGACCGCCGGCGGCCAGACGCCGAACTACGACCCGTACGCGGCCCAGCACCACGCCGCCTACGACTCCGGCGCCTACGACAGCACCGCGTGGACCGTCCCGGCACAGGGGACGGCCGCCGACACCAGCGGCCACTGGGACGCGAACGCCTGGCTCCAGCCCGACCAGTCGGGCATGGCCGGCGCCACCCAGCAGTGGGAGTGGGGCACCCAGGCCTTCGACACCGGCGTGTACGACGCCACGCAGTGGAACTCCGACGGCACCCCGGCACAGCTCCCCGAACACGAGCCCGAGCCCGAATACGAGCCCGAGCCCGAACACGCGCAACAGCACGAGCCGTACGGGGACTTCGAGGAGTACGCGGAGCACGCGGAGCACGGGCAGTACGCGGAGTCGGCCTCGACCGGTGAGCTGCCCGCAGTAACGCCACTGCTGGACGACCAGGAAGAGGTCACCCCGGCCGGCCCGGCCCCGTCGGCGACTCGCGCCGGTTCCCGCGCGGGGGCGCGTTCCCGTCGCCGTACGCCTCCCAAGCGGTCCGCGCTGCTGACCGTCGCGGTGCCCTCCGTGTGTGTGATGGGCGTCGCCGGGATCGCCGCCGCCTCCGTCAACGGCCTGACCGGCGACGGCAAGGACACCACCGCCTCGGCCTCGGACGCGCAGTCGGTGAAACCGTCCGCCGCCAACAGCAAGCTGGACGCCCAGCTGAGGACGCTCTCGGCGGGCGCCGACGACTTCGCCGACCGGGCCAGCCGGACGCAGGAGCGCATCGACCTCAAGACCCAGCAGGAGACCGAGAAGAAGAAAGCGGCGGCGGAGGCGGCCCGCAAGGAGCGGCTGCGCCCGAAGTACGCGCTTCCGGTCACGCAGCGGGGGCTCAGCGCCTACTTCGGCCAGGCCGGCGTCAACTGGATGTCCGTCCACACCGGCATCGACTTCCCGGTCTCCTACGGCACGACGGTGATGGCCGCGACCGACGGCGTCGTCTCCACCAAGTGGAACAGCGCCTACGGCAACATGATGATCGTGACGGCGAAGGACGGCACGGAGACGTGGTACTGCCACCTCTCGTCTTACCGCGTCGCCGCCGGTACGACGGTGAAGGCCGGCGACCCGATCGCGTACTCCGGGAACTCCGGCAACTCGACAGGACCGCACCTGCACTTCGAGGTGCGGCCGGCCGGCGGCGCCGCCATAGACCCGCTGCCGTGGCTGCGCAGCCACGGGCTCGACCCGACCTGACCGGGCCCTTCTTACCTCTTCTCTTCCCTCTCCCCTACAGCTTCTCCACCGGCGCGTACCGCAGCAGCAGCCGCTTCGGCTTGGCCTCGCCGAAGTCGATCGTCGCCTCCGCGTTGCCGCCCGTGCCCTTCACCGCGACGACCGTGCCGAGGCCGAACTGGTCGTGGGTGACCCGGTCGCCGACCGCCAGCGAGACCACCGGCTGCTCCGAGGTCCGCCGGGTGGCGAAGCCGGACGCGCCCGACGCCGAGGAGCGCGAGCGGGTCGAGGAGAGCGAGGCCGCCACGCCGGCCGCGGGCCCGGAGGAGACCGGTGCCATCGCCCCGGTCCGCTTCCACTCCAGATACGCGCCCGGGATCTCCTCCAGGAAGCGCGAGGCCGGGTTGTACGACGGCTGGCCCCAGGCGCTGCGCATCGCCGACCGCGTGAGGTACAGCCGCTCCCGCGCGCGCGTGATGCCGACGTAGGCGAGCCGGCGTTCCTCCTCCAGCTCCTTGGTCTGGCCGAGGGCACGCATGTGCGGGAAGACGCCGTCCTCCATGCCGGTCAGGAACACCACCGGGAATTCGAGGCCCTTGGCGGTGTGCAGGGTCATCAGGGTGATGACGCCGTCGCCGTTCTCGTCGTCGTCGGGGATCTGGTCGGAGTCGGCGACCAGGGCCACCCGCTCCAGGAAGTCGGCGAGCCCGCCGGACTCCTCGCCCTCGCCGGACTCCTGCTCGAACTCCAGCGCCACGGAGGCGAGTTCCTGGAGGTTCTCGATGCGGGTCTCGTCCTGCGGGTCCGTGGAGTTCTGCAACTCGGCCAGGTATCCGGTGCGTTCGTAGATCGCCTCCAGGACCGTGGCGGGTCCGGCGCCGGACTCCACGACCGTACGGAGGTCCTCCATCAGCGTGTTGAACCGCTTGACCGCGTTCGTCGAGCGCGCGGCCATGCCGTACGCCTCGTCGACGCGCCTGAGTGCCTGCGGGAAGCTGATCTTCTCGCGCTGGGCGAGGGCGTCGATCATCGCCTCCGCGCGGTCGCCGATTCCGCGCTTGGGGACGTTGAGGATGCGCCGGAGCGGGACGGAGTCCTCCGGGTTGGCGAGCACCCGCAGGTAGGCCAGGACGTCCCGGACCTCCTTGCGCTCGTAGAAGCGGACGCCGCCGACCACCTTGTAGGGCAGGCCGACCCGGATGAAGATCTCCTCGAAGACACGGGACTGCGCGTTGGTGCGGTAGAAGACGGCGACATCGCCCGCCTTCGCCTCGCCCGCGTCCGTCAGACGGTCTATCTCCTCGGCGACGAACTGCGCCTCGTCGTGCTCGGTGTCGGCGACGTAGCCGGTGATCCGGGCGCCCGCGCCCGCGTTGGTCCACAGGTTCTTCGGGCGGCGGGACACGTTGCGCTCGATGACCGCGTTGGCGGCGCTCAGGATCGTCTGCGTGGAGCGGTAGTTCTGCTCCAGGAGGATCGTCGTCGCGTTCGGGTAGTCCTCCTCGAACTGGAGGATGTTGCGGATCGTCGCGCCCCGGAAGGCGTAGATCGACTGGTCGGCGTCACCGACGACGCAGAGCTCGGCGGGGGGCAGGTCGGGCTCGCCGGTGCCGACCAGCTCGCGCACGAGGGCGTACTGGGCGTGGTTGGTGTCCTGGTACTCGTCGACCAGGACGTGCCGGAAGCGGCGGCGGTAGTGCTCGGCGACGTCCGGGAAGGCGCGCAGCAGGTTGACCGTCGTCATGATCAGGTCGTCGAAGTCGAGGGCGTTCGCCTCGCGCAGCCGCGACTGGTACATGGCGTAGGCCTGGGCGAGGGTCTTCTCGAAGCCGTCGCTCGCGCGGGCGGCGAAGTCCTCCTCGTCGACCAGCTCGTTCTTGAGGTTGCTGACCTGGGCGCTGAACGACTTCGGCGGGAACCGCTTGGGGTCGAGGTCCAGGTCCCGGCAGACCAGGGCCATCAGGCGCTTGGAGTCGGCCGCGTCGTAGATCGAGAAGGAGGAGGTGAAGCCGAGCTTCTTGCTCTCCCTGCGCAGGATCCGCACGCAGGCGCTGTGGAAGGTCATCACCCACATCGCGTTCGCGCGCGGGCCGACGAGGTGCTCGACGCGCTCCTTCATCTCGCCCGCGGCCTTGTTGGTGAAGGTGATCGCGAGGATCTGGCCCGGGTGCACCTGGCGCGCGCCGAGCAGGTGGGCGATGCGGTGGGTGAGCACGCGCGTCTTGCCGGAACCGGCGCCGGCCACGATGAGCAGCGGGGAGCCGGCGTGCACGACGGCCGCCCGCTGGTTGTCGTTCAGCCCCTCCAGGAGGGCGGCCGGGTCCAGGGCCGGGCGGGCGGCGCCGTCGCGGTAGTAGGCGTCCCGGTCCGGGGGCACGTCGAACTTCCCGCCGAACAGATCGTCCGGAATCGACTCCGGAGCGTGCTCGTCCTCGGGCGGCGGCGGAGGTTCCTCGTCATGGCCGCGGGGGGCCTGGAGGTTCGCCAGGAAGCTGTCGTCAAAGAGGCTGCTCATCGCTCTCCGAGTCTAGGGCGCCCCACCGACAACCGGCCGCCGCCCCGAAAACTCGCCCCGGTCACCGAACAGATCCGCTCCGTCACGGCCGGTCGACGCGCGTCACGCAGCAACGAACACCCGCCTCGAACCCTCCGCCACCGTCGGGCAAGTCACCCATAACGCCCCTAATCGCATCGCCGGAGCGCACCGCAACACCAAGGTCACGAAAATGTATCGGGCATATCGCACATCAAACTTCACAGGGACCACACGAGTTGGCTAGCGTGCCGGGCAGGCCGTACGACCCCCACCGGCGAACGTCGCCGGGCCGCACGGCCTCCGCCGAGTCCGGAGTGCCGCCGCGCACCCGGAGCCGGGGACCCACACCGACCTTGGGGTGAATCGGTCCCGACTCCCCACCGGAGAACGGACCGTAGGGCAACCCTTCCGAACCACCCGCCCGAACCCGACAGCTAACTCGGTAGGCGGAACGCTGGAAGGAGTCGCCCCCGTTGGCGTCGCACCGCAAGTCCCGGCCGTCAGGAACACGCGCGGCAGGCATACGCACCCCCGCCCTGGCCACCGCCGCCCTCACCTCCATGGCCCTGTTCTCCCAGACGGCCGAGGCCGCGCCCTCCGACGACGGCAAGCCGAGCCTGGAGGAGGTCGAGAAGAAGGTCGACTCCCTCTACCGGCAGGCGGAGTCGGCGACCGAGAAGTACAACGCGGCCAAGGAGCGGACCGGCAGGCAGCGCAAGCAGGTCGACACCCTGCTCGACGACGTCGCCCGGCGCACGGACCGGCTCAACAAGGCGCGTGAGGAACTGGGTTCGTTCGCGGCGGCCCAGTACCGGACCGGGGCGAGCGTCCCCGACACGGCGACCTTCCTGCTCGCGGACAGTCCCCAGGACTACTTCGACCAGGACCAGCTGATGAGCCGCCTGACCTCGCGCCAGAAGGGCGCGGTCGACGACTACGTCACCGAGCAGTCCGCGACCATGAAGAAGCGGCAGGAGGCCTCCCAGAGCCTCGAGACGCTCACCGAGACGCAGGACGACCTCAAGACCGCCAAGACCACCGTGCAGACGAAGCTGGCCTCCGCGCGGGAGCTGCTGTCCCAGCTGACGGCCGCGGAGAAGGCCCGGCTGGCGGCGATCGAGAAGCGGCAGCAGGAGGCGGCGGACCGCAAGGCGGCCGAGCTGGCGAAGCAGCAGGCCGCGGCGGCCGACCAGGCGGCGTCGTCCTCGTCATCCTCGTCATCCTCGTCGTCGTCCAGCGGCTCCTCTTCCGGCTCGGGTTCCAGCTCCGGCTCGGACTCCGCCTACGCCACGAAGGCCGCCAAGGCGATCGCCTTCGCCCGCGCGCAGATCGGCAAGCCGTACGTCTGGGGCGCCACCGGCCCCGGCTCCTACGACTGCTCCGGGCTCTCCCAGGCCGCCTGGAAGGCCGCGGGCGTCTCCCTGCCGCGCACCACCTACGACCAGGTGAACGCCGGCACCACCGTCCCCCTCGCCGACGCCCAGCCCGGCGACCTGGTCTTCTTCTACGACGACGTCAGCCACGTCGGCATCTACATCGGCAACGGCATGATGATCCACGCCCCCAAGCCCGGCGCCTACGTCCGCGAGGAGTCGATCTACTACGGCGGCGAGTCGATCATCCACAGCGTGGTGCGCCCGGCCTGATCCCACGGGGCGCCCGCCGTCCCCCGGGCGCCCCCATCCGCTTCCCCATCCGCTTCTCCGCACGCTCCACCCGCTCCCCCGCACGCCTCGGCGCACCGGCGCGCGGGTTTCGGGCCGCACGCGCGCGTGCATCGTTCGTGACACGCGCGCGTGCCCCGTTCGTACTGCGGCCGGCTCTCCCTAGCATCAGGGGCATGTCCGGCATTTCACCCCTCCGCGCCTGGTGGGCGCAGCGTCCGCCGGCGGCCGGGGCCGCCGTGATGGCCACCGGCATCCTGTCGGTGGGGCTGCACCTGGTGGGGGCGGAGACCGTGTCCCGGGTGGCGCTGGCGCTCGCCTGCGTGATGTGGGCGGCGCTGGCGGCGGACTTCGTCGTACGGCTGGCGCGGGATCGCCGGCGGTGGGCGCGGGAGGCGCGGACGCCGGGCGCGCTCACCGCGGTGGCGGCGACGGCGGTGCTGGGGACGCGGTTCTCGGCGCTCGGGTGGCAGAGCCCCGCCGAGGCCCTGCTGGCGCTGTCGGTGGTGCTGTGGCTGCCGTTGCTGGTCGTCGTCGTGCGGCACTGGAGGCCGCGGATGCCGGGAGCGGTGTTCCTTGCCTGTGTGGCCACCCAGGGGCCCGCCGTGCTCGGAGCGACGCTGGCGGCGGCCCTGACGACGGCGTGGCTCGCGCACCTCTCGCTGGTCCTGTTCTGGCTGGGGCTGGCGATGTACGGGCTCGCCGTGCCCCGGTTCGAGTGGCGGCAGATCGCCCGGGGGCCCGGTGACCAGTGGGTGGCGGGCGGCGCGCTCGCGATCTCCGCGCTGGCCGGGGCGCGGCTGCTGGCGGCCGACAGCGCGCGGCTGTACCTGTGGAACGACGACGACCGGGGCGTCCTGCGCGTGGTGACGGTGGGGCTGCTGGTCCTGGACCTGGCCTGGTACGCCGTCCTGCTGGCCGCGGAGGTGGCGTGGCCCCGGCCGCGTTACGACGTGCGCCGCTGGGCGACGGTGTTCCCGATGGGGATGACGGCGACGGCGGCGCTGTCGGTCGCCGCCGCCGTCGGCGGTGCGTGGCTGGAGTGGCCCGGGCGGGTGCTGGTGTGGGTCACGGTGGCGGCCTGGCTGACGGTGGCGACCGGCGCGGCGGCGGGCGCCCGTGCCGCCCTCAGGAAGGCCCGTTGAGGCCCGCAGAGGATGCCGGGATCAGGTCCACAGGACGGCGATGAAGATGTTCACCGCCGTGAGCAGGCCCACCAGGCCGAAGGCGCCCTTCTCGACCTTCTCGTCGTCCCGTTTCACGTAGACGAGTCCGAGGATCACGATCAGCAGGGCGAGCTTCACGCCGATCTTGATCGTGTTGACGTGGTGGTCGTCGGCCTCGTTGAGGCCGACGAGGATCACGCCGGTCGCGAGCATGGTGAACGCGCCGTGCAGCATCCCGGGGACGAACCGGGCCGTGCCCTGGCCCATCGCCTTCATCTGGGTGAGGAAGCCGCCGAGGAGCGCGGCGATGCCGATGATGTGCAGGCCGACGAAGAGATGGATGAGTACGTCCATGGCCCCGGAGCCTAATCAGGGCCCTCCGGTGCACCGGCCACCGGCCCCTCCCTCGGCACCGACCGCGCCGCATATATGCACCCCATAGCAGCCCGCGTCTCCCACCAGCCCCGGAACCGCCGCTTCGGTCATCCCGCCCCGGGAAGCCGACGACTCCGGACCGGAATTCCGTACACATACCGTCGGGTAACGATCCGGTCGTGCCAATTCCGTGCATCGCGTTACCAAGCCGACACACCCGGGCCTAGCGTCCTCCCCCAGGTGGCCGACTCCCCACCGCCGCCCGGGCCAGGGGCGGCAGTCGGACACCACCGCCGAGAAGATCCGGCGGCGGCCCGCTCCCCCTGTGCGGGCCGCCGCCGGACGCGCGATGCGCACTCCCCGCGGACGAGACGGCGGTCGTACGAAAGGACGGGACAGTCCAGGTGGCAGCGCACCGCAAGCCCCGACAGCGCTCGCTCAGCGGCAACACGGCCCGCACGGCCGCCACCCTCGCCCTGGCGGGCGCGGCCACCGCGACGGCCTTCGAAGGGACCGGTAACGCCGAGCCGCAACTGACCCCGGCGCAGGTGAAGGCCAAGGTGGACCAGCTGTACCAGGAGGCCGAGGAGGCCACCCAGAAGTACGACGGAGCGAAGGAGAAGGCCGACACGGCCCAGCGGCGGCTGAAGTCGCTGCAGGACGAGACCGCCCGCGCCCAGGAGAAGTTCAACTCCGCCCGGGACGCGCTCGGTTCCATAGCGGCCGCGCAGTACCGCGACGGCGGCATCGACCCGGCCTGGCAGCTGGCGCTGTCCAGCGATCCCGACCGGTACCTCGACGACGCGGCCTTCGCCGAGCGGGCCGGCGACCGGCAGGCCGGTGCGGTGGCGCGGGTACGGCAACAGCTGCGCGAGATCGAGCAGTTGCGGGGTGCGGCACACGTCGAGCTGACGTCGCTGCGGTCCCGGCAGGCCGAGCTGAAACGGGAGAAGGCCGCCGTCAACGGCAAGCTGGGCGAGGCTCGGCAGCTGCTGGACCGGCTGTCACCGCAGCAGCGGTCGGCGGTCACGGCGGACGACATCACCGGACGCGCCTCCCGCTCCGCGTCGGACGCCCGCGCCCCGCTGACCACCGGCAGCGTCGCCGCCACCGACTCCCGCGCCGCGGCCGCCGTCGCGTACGCCTACTCGAAGCTCGGCAGCCCGTACGTCTGGGGCGCGACCGGCCCCGACGCCTTCGACTGCTCGGGCCTCGCCCAGGCCGCCTACCGCTCCGCCGGCGTCTCCATCCCCCGCACCACCTACGCCCAGATCGACGCCGGCCGCCGCGTCTCCCGCTCCGAGCTCCAGCCGGGCGACCTGGTGTTCTTCTACTCGGGCATCAGCCACGTCGGCATCTACATCGGCAACGGCCAGATGATCCACGCGCCGAACCCGTCGGCGCCGGTACGGATCGCACCGATCGACGAGATGCCGTTCGCGGGGGCGACGCGGGTCGTCTGAACGGCCTCAGACCAGGCGGCGAGCCGTCGCCCAGCGGGTCAGCTCGTGCCGGTTGGACAGCTGCAGCTTCCGCAGCACCGCCGAGACATGGGACTCGACCGTCTTCACTGAGATGAACAGCTGCTTGGCGATCTCCTTGTAGGCGTAGCCGCGGGCGATGAGGCGCAGGACCTCGCGCTCGCGCTGGGTGAGGCGGTCGAGGTCCTCGTCGACCGGCGGGGCGTCGGTGGAGGCGAAGGCGTCCAGGACGAACCCGGCGAGCCGCGGCGAGAAGACGGCGTCGCCCTCCTGGACCCGGAAGATCGAGTCCACCAGGTCGGTGCCGGTGATCGTCTTGGTGACGTAGCCGCGGGCGCCGCCCCGGATCACGCCGATCACGTCCTCGGCCGCGTCCGACACGGACAGTGCGAGGAAGCGCACCGGCCGCTCGGCGTCCGCCGTCAACGGGGCGCACCGGCGCAGCACCTCGACCCCGCCGCCGCCCGGCAGGTGCACGTCCAGGAGGACCACCTCGGGCCGGGTCGCGGTGATCACCGAGACCGCCTGGTCGACGTCCGCGGCCTCGCCGACCACCTCGACGCCGGTCTCCTCGGTCCGGCCGATCTCGGCCTGGACGCCCGTGCGGAACATCCGGTGGTCGTCGACGAGGACCACCCGCACCCGACGCCCGGCCTCGTCCGCGCCTTCCGCCGGGCCGTTCCCCGGACCGTTCGCCTCGGTCGCGTCGCTCATGACGTCCTCTCCGCCCTCTCCATCTCCAGCTCGACCTCCGTGCCGCCGCCCGGCACGGACCGCAGCCGTGCGGTGCCGCCATGGCGCTCCATGCGGCCGATGACCGATTCTCTGACACCCATGCGGTCGGCGGGTATCGAGTCGAGGTCGAAGCCGGGACCGCGGTCACGGACGGACACGAAGACCGTCCTGCCCTCGACCTCGGCGTAGACTTGGACGGCGCCGCCCTCGCCACCGTACTTGGCCGCGTTGACCATCGCCTCGCGCGCGGC
Source organism: Streptomyces sp. NPDC048291 (assembly GCF_043201715.1). Classification (NCBI taxonomy): domain Bacteria; kingdom Bacillati; phylum Actinomycetota; class Actinomycetes; order Kitasatosporales; family Streptomycetaceae; genus Streptomyces; species Streptomyces sp. NPDC048291. Next base: position 88,196 of record NZ_JBICZC010000020.1, on the reverse strand, counting down.
CTGCATCTGCGCGCCCGTCCGTTCGTCGAGCGGGCAGTCCCCGACCACGACGACCTCGATGGGGACGCCGTGCTTGTCCTCCACCTCCGCCGCGTTGCGCCGGACCGCGTCGGCGAGGGTGGCGGGTTCGTCGGCCTCGTCCTTGCCGGTGCCCTCGGGCTTGTAGAGCCAGGTGCGCAGGTCGCGCTCCTGGGCACGGGCCAGGCGGCGCACCTCGCCCGCGTTCTCCGCGTTGCGCTGGATCAGGGTGAGGGTGTGCAGCACGGAGTCGTGGACATGGGCGGCGACCTCGGCGCGCTCCTGGGCGCGGATACGCATCAGCCGCTCCTCGGAGAGGTCCTGGGTCATCCGCACGAGATACGGGCCGGCGAGCAGGGTGATGCCGACGAGCACGGCGAGCGAGGCCTGGAGCACCGCCCCGATGTGCGCGGCGGAGCCCTGCATGACGAAGACGCCCGAGACGCCCGCGGTGACGAGCAGGACGCCGACGCCCGCGCGCAGCAGGCTGAGCGTGCGGCGCCGGCTGCCGACCTCGACCCAGCGGGCCCGGCGGGCGTTGTCCGCCTGCCGCCAGACCAGGGCGACACCGGCGGCGACCAGGACCGCGGGAAGGAGGTAGGCCTTGGCTCCGCTGGTCAGGTTGACGCTGCCCACGAACACCATGGACACGACGACCATGAGGAGCAGGGCGGCGATCTGGCCCTTGTCGGGCTTGCGGGCGACGAGTCTGCGGCGGCCGTCCGCCGAGGTCTCGGTGGTGACCAGGGAGGGCGGCTTCTGCCCGCCGACCCCGCCGACGCCGAGCGGCACGAAGAACCAGAACGCGGCGTACAGCAGCGCGCCGAGGCCGTTGGCCATGAACAGGCCGACGAAGACGAGCCGCACCCAGACGACGGGCAGGCCGAGGTGCCCGGCGAGCCCCCGCGCCACTCCGCCGAGCCAGCGGCCGTCGCTGCTGCGGTAGAGCTTGCGCGGCGGCCGCGGGTCGTCGAGGGGCGCTGCTGCGGCTTCCGGCATGCCATCGATGTTCACACGCCCGGAGTTGCGGAGCATCAGGGTCGACCCCCGAGACTCCCCTGATCTTCGGATTTCCCGCGGGCACTGCCCCTGTCACGCCGTTCGAACGCTTCCCGGTCCGGCCTCGGGGCAGATTTCAGGGTTCGGCCAGGGTCATCCCGACTGCCGCCGCGACGGCTCGGCCGTCACCATTGACTCATGACTGATCACGAGCACGCCGCGACGGGTCCGGGACCCGGCCCCGGCCCGCGGCCCGCAGCGGGCACCGGGCCGTCGGATGCCGCGCCCGCCGCGGCGGAGACGGCCGCGCCGGGGGCCGAGGCCACCGGTACCGGCACCGGCGCGGAAGCCGTCGACGCGGCCTCCCCGCGGTTCCGGCGCGACCGCCGGCACAAGATGATCGCGGGCGTGTGCGCGGGGCTCGGCCGCCACACCGACCTGGACCCGGTGATCTTCCGCATCACCCTGGCCGTGCTGGCCGCGACCGGCGGCATCGGTCTCCTCTTCTACGGCTTCGCCTGGCTCTTCGTGCCGTACGAGGACGACGAGGAGAACGAGGTCCGTAAGCTGCTGACCGGCCGGGTCGACGGGCAGGCCCTGGCGGCCGTTCTGTTCGCCCTGGTCGGCTGCGGAGTGCTGCTGACGATGATCAGGAACGGCCAGGTGCTGGCGTTCGCCGTCGTCCTCTCCCTGCTGCTGGCCGGCGCCGGGTACTGGTCGCGGCGGCGCGGCGCCCCCGACCCCGATCCGCTGTCCGCCCAGGCCGTCGCCGACGCCCCGCCGGAGGCCCAGGCGCCGCCGGTCCCGGTTTCCTACCCCTCGTGGTGGCGGGACCCGATCGTGAAGGACGGCACGCACGTCGGGGGCACCGGCTACCTGTGGGGCCCGGCCGAGGTCCGCGGCCGGGAGGCCCCGGGGCTCGACTTCCGGCTGAGCACCCCGTGGGTCCACGGCCAGGACGTCCGCGCCCGGCAGAGCCCGCCCCCGAGACCGCGCGGACCGCGCTGGATCGGCGGCTGGATCTTCCTGTCGGCCCTCGTGGCGGGCGGCCTGGGCACGGGGCTGACGTGGGACACTCACCCGCTGGGCACCAGCCTCCAGACCGGTCTGGCCTGCGCGCTGATCGTGTTCGGGCTGGGCACGGCGCTCAGCTCGTTCCTGGGGCGCACGGGGGCCGGCTCGCTCTTCCTCGCCCTGCTCACGGCAGCCCTGCTGGCCGGCGCGACGGCACTCCCGTCCGACATCAGCACCCACTGGACACGGGCGAACTGGACCCCGGCCACGGCGGCGGAGGTGGCGCCGGCGTACGACCTCGGGACGGGTGTGGCCACGCTGGACCTGACGCACATACGCGTCGCCCGGGGGCGGACGGTGTCGACCTCCGCCGAGGTGGGCGCGGGCCAACTGAAGATCGTCGTGCCGGCCGGCGTGACGGTGCGGATGAGCATCGACGTGGGGGTGGGCGACATCCAGTTGCCCGGTGACGACAAGAAGGACGTGGACGTGGAGCCGGGCAAGCACAAGGACGTGACACTGGCGCCGGCGAGCGGCGCGAAGGACGCGGGGACGCTCGACCTGGATCTCCAGGTCGGCGCGGGACAGGTGGAGGTGACCCGTGCTGCGGCATGAGTTCCAGCCCGGACGGCTGGTCGTCGGTGTCTTCCTGACGGCGGCGGGGATCGCCTACGCCGGTGACGCGGGCGGCTGGTGGGACACCGAGTGGTTCGCGGTCATCCCCGTGACGGTGGCCGGCCTCGCCCTCGCAGGGCTGACCGCGGCGCTGACCAGGGCGATACGCAGGCGCCGCGGCACACCGGAGAGGTAGAGAGCGGGAACGCCGCTCAGATCAGAGGCCCAGCGAAGCCCGTGCCGAGCGGTGTCGGCGTCGGGCGCGGAGGATCGCGTCCAGGGAGAGGTAGGGGGCGCCGGCCAGGACCAGGGGCAGCCAGGCCATCAGGTAGGCGAGGTCGTTGCCGTAGTAGTACGGGGAGTTGGCCCAGCTGATGGTCAGCCACAGGCTGAGGGAGATCAGTGCGCCGCCGAGCGCGGCCAGCCGGGCCAGCAGGCCGAAGAGGGTGCCGAGGCCGACGGCGAGCTCGCCGATGGCGATCGCGGTGCCGAAGCCGACGGGGTTCTTCAGGGCCAGGTCGATCAGGGCCGGGATCGCGGCGGAGTCGCGGACGGCGCGCATGGTGTCGCCGATGGACCCGGAGCCGCCGGATTTGAGGAAGGCGTTGTCGGTCAGTTTGTCCAGGCCGGCGTAGATGAAGGTGACGCCCAGGAAGATCCGCAGGGGAAGGAGGGCGTATCGGGTGGCGGTGTCCCGCAGGCTGCGGTCGCCGTCGAGATACGGAGTGTGCGTGTCCGAACGAATGCCGTGAGTCATCGCCAGTAGCCGCCTCTCGCCGCAGTACCCGGGCCCCTCAACAGACCATACGTACGACAACCGTGGTCGGCTCAACCCTCTCCCGGACGTTTTTCCGAATTTCGGCCGGACTCAGACACCCGGGAGGGTGGAGAAAGCCGGACAGGAGGGGGCACATGCGGGCTGGGCAGGCCCGCTCACTCCGTGACCTCGACCGTGCACCGGTTGGTCGCCACCCCGGCCGCGGTCACCACCTGGACCTCGACGGAGCCGGGCTCCACCTCGGCGGGGACGGGGACGGTGAGGACGTGGTCCGTGGGGTTGCTGAAGCCGCCGGTGACCGGGACCAGGGGGACGTGGACGTTGACGGCGCCGATGCGGACGACCATGCGGGAGAGGCGGTCGGCGGTCTGGGCGCCGGGCGGGACGAAACCGGTGCCGCGGATCTCGATGTCGTCGCCCGTGCGGATCGGGGCGTCCAGGTCACCGGCCTCGCGGGCGCGGACCACGGAGAGGATCACCGGGCGGCCGCCCTCGGCGTACTTGCCGGCCAGGTAGGTCGCGGCGGAGATCAGGACCACCGTCGCGAGGCCCCAGGGCAGGTCGGGGAGCTGGTCGGGGCGGCGGGCGAGCCGTACGGCGGCGAAGAGCAGGGCGACGGCGCTGATGACGACGTACTGGATGTCGGCGAAGGTGCCGCGGCCGGAGTCGTCGGTGAGCAGGTCGGCGGCGCGGGGGCGGTGGGCGCGCACCTTCTGCAGGCGCTGGCCGGCGATGCGCAGGCCGACCACCCGGCGCACCAGCACGGCGATGCCGCAGACCACGGCGAGGACGGTCACCACGCCGGCGCCGCGGGCGAGGTCGAGACCGGCGATGAGGGCGTCGCGGTCGGCGGGAGAGGAGGCGGCGGCCAGGCGGCCGGCCAGGACGAGGACGGCGTAGGCGACGAAGAGGACCCAGAAGGCGGCGATGGTACGGGAGGTGGACATGCGGTTGTCCTCGCCGATGACGGGGGCGAGCACCCCACCGCGCGAGCGGTGGAACCAGGAGGCCGCCGTGAGGGCGAGGGCCACGAGGAGGGCGGCGAGCAGTCCGGCGGTGCGGGCGCTGGTCCAGCCCGTGCCGATGGCGGTGAGGGCCTGGGTGAGAAGCATGATCACGACGGCGGCCCAGACGGTGCAAGCGGTGCGCAGCCACAGGCGGGCGAGCCAGGCCTCGCCCTCGGCGCGGCCTCGTTCGGCGACCACCCCGGCGGACTGGGCGAGTTCCTCGGAGACCCACTGGCGGGAGGCGGAGGCCGAGTGGGCCACCGCCGCGGGCAGCCCCTGCCCGGCCGCGAACTCCTCCCGCTTCAGGAGGAATTCGGCGACCGCCCGCCGGTGTCCCTCCCGTGCCCCGTGCGGACAGTCCCCGCACGCGCAGCCGCCCCCGTGGGCACCCGAACCGGCGCCCTGCCTCGCCTCCTGCACCGCCACGCCCGACGCCTGCCTTCCCCACGCCCGGGGCACGACGCGCAGGGCCCTCCCCGGGCCCGGACGGCGTCGTGCAACTCCCTTGTGTCGAGAGCGAATTGTGCCCTACGCCACGCGGTTCGCGTTCAGCGGGCCGGTCACGACGAGTGAAGATACGGCAGACGTGTTGACCCGGCTGCGAGAATTTCCCCATGGCCGAGATCATCCAGCGGGACGGGACCTGGGCCTTCGACGGCAGTACGGTCCGGATCACGCCGGGACGCCACCGGTCCGTGCCGCTGTTCCGGCAGACCTACGGGGAGATCGCCGTACCCCTGGAGGCGGTGGCGGGGGTGGTGTACGAGCCGGAGCGCAGGCGGGGGCGGCTGAGGATGCGGCTGCGCGAGGGGGCGGACCCGTTGTTGCAGGCGACGGGCGGGCGGTTGCCGGAGGCGGCGGATCCGTACCGGCTGGCGGTGGACGGGGACCGGTCGGGGGTGGCCGAGTACGTCGTGGCGGAGATCCGGCAGTCGCTGCTGCTGGACCAGGTCCCGAAGGAGCCGGCGAGGACGTACCTGCTGCCGGGTCCGCCGGTGCCGGTGTCGGTGCGGTCCTCGGACGGCACGGTGTCGTTCGACGGTACGCAGGTGCGCATCGACTGGGCCGACACCTCCCACCGGGTCAAGCGGGCCACCGGGCCGCGGATCATCGGCGTCGGCGATCTGGTCCAGGTGGAGTGGCTGCCCAACTCCGGCTACGAGGACGGCTTCCTGCGGTTCGTGACCCGGGAGACGGTGTTCTCGAAACTGCCGGCCGAGCGCGACCCGTACGCCCTCGACCTGTGGGGCAGTGTCCGCCGCGACCTGCTGACGGCGCTGGTCGCGGCGGCGGTCACGGCCCGGCTGCCGCATCCGTCGACCCGGCCGGGCACGGAGTACACCGACCGGGACCGGCCCCCGGCGACCGTGCCGCGCCAGTCCGCCGACCTCCACGACATCCTGCTGCGCAGGCTGCGGGAGCTGGGCGAACTGCACCGCGACGGAGTCCTCACCGACGAGGAGTTCGCACAGACAAAAGCAGCCGTACTGCGAAGCTTCTGACCCAGGGGCAGCAGCGCCCCCGAAGGGGCGCGGGGAACTGCGCGACCAGCCACGACGGCGCCGCAGACGACAGATCGCGGCACTTCCAGCGGAGCGCCTTGCGGAGCGCCTTGCGGAGCGTCTAGCTCAGCAGATCCGGTTCGCTGCGGCTGATGTCCTGCCACAGGGGCTGGTAGTTGATCCAGGCCACCAGGTCGCCGCCGAGCTGCTCCCGGGTGGCGACGGCCAGCTTGTGGTCGATGAGCAGCGGCCGGCCGGCCGCCTTCGCGGTCAGCTGGACCTGCGCGGACTTCTCCATGGACAGGAACCACCAGGCCGCCGCGTCCACCGAGTCGCCGACGGTCAGCAGCCCGTGGTTGCGCAGCACCAGCGCCTTGCGGGAGCCGAGGGCGGCGGCGATCCGGCGGCCTTCCTCGGCGTCCACGGCGACGCCGGTGTACGCGTCGTAGAGAGCGTGGTCCTCGTAGAAGGCGCAGCTCTCCTGGCTGATCGGGTCGAGCAGGTCGCCGAGGGCGGACAGGGCGCGGCCGTGCACGGAGTGGCAGTGGGCGACGGCGACGACGTCGGGGCGGGCCGCGTGCACCTGGGCGTGGACGGTGAAGGCGGCCTGGTTGACGTGGTAGCGGCCCTCGATCACCTGCCCGTCCTGGTTGGCGAGGACGAGGTCGCCGACGGTGACGTGCTTGAACGGCATGCCGAACGGGTTGACCCAGAAGCAGTTCGAGTACTCGGGGTCGCGGGCGGTGATGTGCCCGGAGACACCGTCCTCCAGTCCGGCCCGGCCGAAGATCCGCAGCGCTCCGGCGAGCCGCTCCTTGCGATGCCGGCGCTCGTCGTCGAGCGAGTCGTACATCGGCGGCATCGCGAACTGAAGCTGATCGGTGGGCAGCGGAAGGGGCGGGGTCGGCCCGTGCATAGGTCCTCCAGCACTGGGTTTGTGTTACGGCCGGAAGTTACCGCCGGTCAGTGCAGGAAAACAGAGCTGTTCTGTAAAGATGACGCGCGCGAGCAGATCGCGACAGAAGTTGTCGGGAATCGGCGACCGGATGACACGTACGGCACACGTCGAAGAGGTGGCGCCGCCGGAGCCGCACCACCTCTTCTTCGGGCCTTCGGGCCTACTCCCGCTTCTTCGGGCCTACTCCCACTCGATGGTGCCCGGCGGCTTGGAGGTGACGTCGAGGACGACCCGGTTGACGTCACGGACCTCGTTGGTGATCCGGGTGGAGATCTTCGCGAGGACCTCGTACGGCAGGCGGGACCAGTCGGCCGTCATGGCGTCCTCGGAGGAGACCGGGCGCAGCACGATCGGGTGGCCGTAGGTGCGGCCGTCGCCCTGGACGCCGACCGAGCGGACGTCCGCGAGCAGGACCACCGGGCACTGCCAGATGGCCCGGTCGAGGCCGGCCGCGGTCAGCTCCTCGCGGGCGATGGCGTCGGCGTCGCGGAGCAGGTCGAGACGCTCCTTCGTCACCTCGCCGACGATGCGGATGCCGAGGCCCGGACCCGGGAACGGCTGGCGCTGGACGATCTCCTCCGGCAGGCCGAGCTCCTGGCCGACCATCCGGACCTCGTCCTTGAAGAGCTTGCGCAGCGGCTCGATCAGCTGGAACTCGAGGTCCTCGGGCAGCCCGCCCACGTTGTGGTGGGACTTGATGTTCGCGGTGCCGGTGCCGCCGCCGGACTCGACGACGTCCGGGTAGAGCGTGCCCTGGACCAGGAACTCCACGGCCGGGCCGGCGTCGGCGATGATCTCGGCCTGGGCCTGCTCGAAGACCCGGATGAACTCGCGGCCGATGATCTTCCGCTTCTGCTCGGGGTCCGAGACCCCGGCCAGCGCGTCGAGGAAGCGGGCCTCCGCGTCGACGACGACCAGCTTGACGCCGGTCGCGGCCACGAAGTCCTTCTCGACCTGCTCGGTCTCGCCCTTGCGCATCAGACCGTGGTCGACGTAGACGCAGGTCAGCTGGTCACCGATGGCCCGTGCGACGAGGGCCGCGGCCACCGCGGAGTCGACGCCGCCGGACAGGCCGCAGATGGCGCGCTTGTCGCCGACCTGCTCGCGGATCGCGGCGACCTGCTCGTCGATGACGTTGCCGGTGGTCCAGGTGGGCTTGAGGCCCGCGCCCCGGTACAGGAAGTGCTCCAGGACCTGCTGGCCGTGCGTGGAGTGCATGACCTCGGGGTGGTACTGGACGCCGTAGAGCTTCTTCTCGTCGTTCTCGAAGGCGGCGACCGGGACGACGTCCGTGGACGCGCTGACGGTGAAGCCCTCGGGGGCGGCGGAGCAGGCGTCGCCGTGCGACATCCACACGTGCTGTTCGGCGGGGGTGCCCTCGAACAGGGTGGACGCCGACTTGGAGACGTGCAGGTCGGTGCGGCCGTACTCGCGGGCGCCGGTGTTGTCGACGGTGCCGCCGAGGACCTGCGCCATCAGCTGGAAGCCGTAGCACATGCCGAAGACCGGGACGCCGGCCTCGAAGAGCTCGCGGTCCAGGCGGGGGGCGCCCTCCTCGTACACGGACGAGGGGCCGCCGGAGAGGATGATCGCCGCCGGGTTCTTGGCGAGCATCTCGGCGACCGGCATGGTGCTGGGCACGATCTCGCTGTAGACCCGGGCCTCGCGGACGCGGCGGGCGATGAGCTGGGCGTACTGCGCGCCGAAGTCGACGACCAGGACGGTGTCGGGAGCGGCGGCAGCGGGAGTCGCTGATGACACGGGGTGCCTTCCGGCGGTCGGGCGGGGGTCTGTGGTTACCGATTCTAACGGGGTGGGCGCGGGACACCTCCCCGTAGTGCTGTGGCATACTCGCCCCCATGCTCACGCAGACGACCTTCCTCTTTACCTATGGCGACCGGCCCACCGGCTGCCATGGTCGTGCTGCTTGAGCAACTGACAAGCGACTTCCCCAGGCGCCCCGGGCCGACAAGGTCCGGGGCGCCTGGTGTTTCTCCGGATCCTGCCGCTCCGGGGCACCTCCCTTCAGATGCCTTCAGATGAGGAGCCCCGACATGACCGCCCTCGATGTGACCGGTGCCCGTACCCCCGAGGCCGCCGATGTGATCACCGGTGCGCGGGAGCGCATCGACGCGCTCGACGACCGGATCATCGGTCTGATCCAGGAACGGATGGCCGTCTCCGCCGTCGTCCAGGACGCCCGGATCGCCTCCGGCGGCCGTCGGGTGAACCTCTCCCGGGAGATGGAGATCCTCGGCCACTACAGCACGGCGCTCGGCAGGCCCGGCACCACCCTCGCCATGACGCTCCTGGAACTGTGCCGGGGTCGCATCTGAGTCGGGCGGATCTGAGTTCGGGGCCCTTCTCACCCGTACGGCGCGTGACCGGCCCGGGAACCGCTTCGTTGGTGGGGTGTCCGTCTCAGCCAGGGGCGGGCCCGGAAGAACCACGCGTGGCTCCGCTGGGGCGATGAGGCGTACGGAACGTGCCGTGCGCCGTGGGACCTCGCTCCAGTCAAGTGACCGGACGGCAGGGGACAGCAGCCCGGTCACCCAAGAGACGGCCGGCTCCGGGGACGCCCGGGGCCGACCGGCGGAAAATTGCAAAAATGCACAAGGGCTGGGTCAAACGGTTGCGGAGGCCGCGTACATCCAGCACGATGCGTAGAAGGCTCCCACGGCCTTCGGAGCCCCCAAGTCCCAGTTCAGGCAACGGAATTGCCGTGTGCCGGCCGTCCGCCAAAGGTCGAGACCTGCCGTACGCCCCGAGTGCGCCGGGGCGCCGACCCGGGGCACGGACGGCGACACAGGGCACAGAGACCAGCGGCGCAACCCCCCGGCGCCGCTCCCAGGCACCGACGCTGCCCTGACGTCGGTGCTGACGAAAGAAGGGCCCCGCGGCTCCGTCCCGCGGGGCCCTTCGCCTTGCCCCGGAAACCCGGGGCGGCGAAACCCCGGGCGGCGAAGCCCGAGGCGCCTAGGTCCGGCTGACCTTGCCGCAGGCCTCCTCCTTGCCGATGTCGCGGCTGCGGTCGTACGGGTCGACGGGCGGGCCGGTCGGGGTGGCGGTCGCGGTCGTGGCCCGGGACGGGAACTGGGGGTGCAGATAGCCGTCGTCGATGCCGCAGACCGAGTTCCCGGCGTCCTCGTCGTAGCGGAGGAGCGTCAGGCGGCCGGCGGTGACCTGGTACCGCGTGGGGTCGGGGAGTTCGACGTCGATGACGCGGCGCACGATCGTGCGGGCGACCTCGGCGGAACCGTCGGTGGCGGCGCCGGCGCGGACGACCGGGTAGACGAAGGTGTAGTCGGCGTGCACGGCCACTCCCTGGTACTTGCCCTTCGCGAAGGTGATCCGGCCGCGCACCTTGACGACCTTCCCGGCCTGCTTCACGTCCTTCGGGTCGAAGCGGCTGAAGAGGAAGAGCGGGTTGTGGGCCTTGCCGGGGCTGCGCAGCGAGGTCCTGAGGTTGTCGAGCACCTCGGGCTGTTTCGGGTCGAGCACCGAGAGGGCCGCGGCGGGGTTGCCGCCCGCTATGACGCCGGGGTTCAGGTTGGCGTCCACCAGCAGCTTCCTGGTCTGCCGGAGGGCCAGTTCGACGCGGTCCTCCGGGATCGCACCGAGCGCGGTGGCCTTCGGCAGCACGATGCCGGCCGCGCCGTCGGCCCAGCGCAGCGCCGGGGATCCGGCGAACGGGTGGGCGAGCGTGGGGGTGCCGGGGGCGACCGCGGAGGGCGGGGCGGTCGGGGTGGTGATCTCGTCGGGCAGCCGCGCGGTGGTGGTGTCCGTGCCGGAGGAGGAGCCGGAGGACGAGCCGAAGGGGTCGCCGGGGATCACGGACGGCCGCATCGCCACGACGGCCACGGCGATCGCCAGCGGGACGCCGATGACCGCCCAGGTCCTGCGGCGCCGGGCGGCCCGCCCGTTCGTCTCCTGCCAGGCAGGCCCGGTCCGCCATCCCTCGGGCTCCCCCTTGCGCCCCTTGAGCCGCTCGGTCACCTCACGGGCCCGGGCGGAGGGCTCCTTGGGGGCGGACTTGCGGATGTCCCGTTCGGTGTCCTGGAGGAACTGCTCCCACACCTCGTCGGATATGGAGGAGGACGACGGCTCGTCCCCCGACGATTCTTCGGACCGTCTGTCAGACATGGCACTCTCTCGCTCGGCCGCTCGACGGGGGCGAGAATAACCTTGCAGTCGGCTGTGTCCATGCCACCCGACGCCCCGACGGGACGAGTGACCCAGATCACATGAGGGTTCCGTGAATGCGGAGGCAACCATTCACAGGACTCGCCTGTCACATCTGCGGAACCAGCGGTGACATCCATCCACCGCAGCTGACGCACGGGGGTCCTCCTCATGAAGCTTCGCCGGGTCATGGCCGCGGCAGCGGTCGCGGCCGTCGTCGCGCCGGTCGCCCTGCTGTCCGCGCCGGTCCTCGCCTTCGCGGAGGACTCGCCGTCGACGCCCGCGTCCGAGAGCGCGCCGGGCGAGCCCGGCGACACGGGATCCGCCGCCGCCTCGGACTCCGCCTCCCCCAGCGACAGCGACAGCACGAGCGCCTCGGCGTCCGGATCCGCGTCGGCCGCCGCCTCCCCCAGTGGCAGCGCGAGCGCCTCGGCGTCATCGTCGGCGTCGGCGTCCGCCGGGCCCTCGGGGTCGGCCGAGCCCAGCGCGAACCCGTCCGACCCGGACGTGCCCTACTGCGAGGACCTCGACGAGAACTTCGGCGACGCCAAGGTGTCCGCCGACGTCAAGGGCCTGCCCGGAAAGATCGTCGCGGGCGACGGCTTCCACGGCTTCGAGCTGGTCGTGACGAACGACGCCGAGGCCGACGTCGAGGGCGTCGCCTTCTACGCCGAGATCGAGAACTACGCGCTCGACGAGTCGAAGTACCTCAGCCCGTACGTCGACCTGGAGTTCAAGAACCCCGACACCGGCTCCTGGGACCGGATCGGCGACGACGACTGGGCCGGCGACTACTTCTTCTACGTCCCGAAGCTGAAGTCGGGCGCGAGCACGTCGGTCGACCTGCGCGTCTCCGTCGACGCCAAGGCGCCGGCCGGTGACGCCTACTCCTTCGGCTCCGGCGCCTACCTCGACAAGGTCCAGGGCCTGGACTGCATCGCCGAGGGCTGGGCCCAGTACGACTTCACGGTCCTCAAGGCCGGCTCGTCCAACCCGGCCCCGGGTACCGCCACGCCGGGCGACGACGGCGGCAGGGACTCCGTGAAGAAGCCGCAGGGCGACGTCTCCGACCTGCCGACCGGCAACCTCGCCGACACCGGCACCAGTTCGGCGCTCCCCGTCATCGGCCTGGTCGGCGGGGTCGCCGTCGTGGTCGGCGCCGGCGCGGTGGTCCTGGTACGGCGGCGGAGGACCGGCACGGACTCATAGGCAAGGTCGCGCGGACCGCCGTACGGCGACCGCGCACCGATCGAAGAGGGACCTGGGCTCGGAGGGGGGCACAGGTCCCTCTTCGGTGTCCGCCTGCTTCTGCCCCGCTTCTCCCTCTGCTTCTTCCGTCTACTTCTTCGGCGGTACGGCCGGCATCCCGAGGAACGGCAGCCGCAGTGCGCCGAACGCCTCCGCCGGGACCGCCGGGCGGTGCGGCTCGACGGCCTGGAGCCGCCGGTACGGCTCGCCCTGCCGGGGCCGCGGGTCCGCCTCGCCCTTGTTGGGCCAGTACGACATCGCGCGCTCGGCCTGCGCGGTGATGGTGAGGGACGGGTTCACGCCCAGGTTCGCGGAGACGGCGGCGCCGTCCACGACCGAGATGCCCGGATGGCCGTACACCCGGTGGTAGGGGTCGATGACCCCGGTCTCGCGCGAGTCGCCGATCGGGCAGCCGCCGAGGAAGTGGGCGGTGAGCGGGGTGCCCATCAGCTCGCCGACGTTGCTGCCGGCGAAGCCGTTGATCTCCTCGGCGAGCACCGTGGCCGCCTCGGAAGCGGCCTTGATCTGCTTGGGGTTGGGGGCGCCGTGGCCCTGCCGGGCGGTGAGCAGGCCCTTGCCGACGCCGTCCGGTTTCAGGTACGTCGTCAGGGAGTTGTCCAGCGACTGCATCACCAGGCCGATGATGGTCCGCTCCGACCAGCGCCGGTTGGAGAGCGAGCGCAGCACGAGCAGCGGGTGCCGGGCCGCGTTCGCCAGCCAGCCGAGGACGCGCGAGGAGCCCTCCGCGTACGGCACCTGGAGGATCGACAGGCCGCCCATCGCGTTGGAGCCCTTGCCGTAGCGGACCGGCTCGATGTGCGTGTTCGCGTCCGGGTGGATGGACGAGGTGATCGCGACGCCCTTGGTGAAGTCGGCCTTCGGGGTGCCGTGTGCCTTGCGGTAGCGCCGGTCGTCGGTCTGGGCGCCCACCAGGGCCTCGGAGTTGGTGCGGGTGAGGTCGCCGAGGCGGTCGGAGAGGTACGGCAGCTGACCGCCGGCCTTCATCCGGTGCAGGAGGGTCTGGGTGCCGTAGGTGCCGGCGGCGACGACGACCCGGCGGGCCGTGAAGATCCGGCCCTCCGCCTTCTTCTTGTCGTCCGTGGGGAGGGTGGCGATCGCGTAGCCGCCCCGGGAGTCGTCGGTGACGGAGACGACGGTGGTCATGGGGTGCACCTCCGCGCCCGCCTTCTCGGCGAGGTGGAGGTAGTTCTCGTTGAGGGTGTTCTTCGCGCCGTGCCGGCAGCCGGTCATGCACTCGCCGCACTCGGTGCAGGCGTTGCGGGCGGGGCCCGCGCCGCCGAAGTAGGGGTCCGCGACCGGGTCCCCGGGCGACGCCTTCGACTCGCCGTCGGCGTCCTTGCCGTCGCCGAAGAAGACGCCGACCGGGGCGAGGTGGAAGGTGTCGCCGACGCCCATCCTCTCCGCCGCCGCCTTCAGGTGGACGTCGGACGGGGTCGTCGTCGGGTTGAGCCGTACGCCGAGCATGCGCTGGGCCTGGTCGTAGTACGGCTTCAACTCCTCCTGCCAGTCGGTGATGTCACGCCACTGGGGGTCGTCGAAGAAGGGCTTCGGCGGGACGTAGAGGGTGTTGGCGTAGTTCAGCGAACCGCCGCCGACGCCCGCGCCGGCCAGGACCATGACGTTGCCGAGGAGGTGGATGCGCTGGATGCCGTAGCAGCCGAGCTGCGGGGCCCAGAGGTAGTTCCTGATGTCCCAGGAGTTCTTGGGGAGGGTCTCGCGGGTGAAGCGGCGGCCGGCTTCCAGGACGCCTACGGTGTAGCCCTTTTCCGTGAGGCGCAGGGCGGTGACGGAGCCGCCGAATCCTGAGCCGACGACTATGACGTCGTAGTCGTAGGTGTCCTGGGGCACGGGTGCTCCTCGTCGAGTTTCGCGTGCGGGCCGTCGGTGGTTGATCGCGCAGTTCCCCGCGCCCCTGAAAGCAGGTCGGTCAACGCAGCCTGAGTGCCTTCATCACCTTGAGACTCGTGCTCATGAACTGGGCGTACTTCTCGTCGTCCATGCCCAGTGAGGGGGCCATCGGCAGGAGGCGCTGCTGGGCGACGGTCTGGGCCTCGGTGTACTTGAGGATGCCCTCCGAGCCGTGGCGGCGGCCGAGGCCCGAGTCCTTCATGCCGCCCATCGGGGACTGGACGCTGCCGTAGGCGGGGGCGTAGCCCTCGTTGACGTTGACGGTGCCGGTGCGCAGGCGGGCCGCGACGTCGCGACCGCGGGCGCCGTTCTTCGTCCAGACCGACGAGTTGAGGCCGTACGGCGTGCCGTTGGCGTGCTCGACGGCCTCGTCCTCGGTCTTGAAGCGGTAGATGGAGACGACCGGGCCGAAGGTCTCCTCGGTGCAGACGGCCATCGCGTCCTCGACGCCGTCGAGGATGGTGGGCTCGTAGAAGTAGGGGCCGATGTCGGGGCGGGCCGTGCCGCCTGCGACGAGGGTGGCGCCCTTCTCGACGGCCTCGTCGACATGCCGGGTGACGGTCTCCAGCTGCCGTTCCCCGACCAGGGACCCCATGTCGGCGCCGTAGGCGAGGGAGGGGCCGAGGCGCATGGCCTTGGTGCGGGCGGCGAAGCGCTCGACGAAGGCGTCGGCGATCGACTCGTGGACGTAGAGCCGCTCGATGGAGATGCAGAGCTGGCCGGCGGAGGAGAAGCAGGCGCGGACCGCGCCGGCCGCCGCCTTCTCGATGTCGGCGTCGTCGAGGACCAGCATGGCGTTCTTGCCGCCGAGTTCGAGGGAGACGCCGACCAGGCGGGCGGCGGCGCCCTGGGCGACCTCGCGTCCGGTGCGGGTGGAGCCGGTGAAGGAGACGTAGTCGGCGTGCCGGACGACCTCGGGGCCGACGACCGGGCCCTCGCCGAGCACGACCTGGAAGACGTCGGCGGGCAGCCCCGCCTCGATGAGGAGGTCGCGGGCCCACAGGGCGGTCAGGCAGGTCTCGGTGTCCGGCTTCATGACGACCGCGTTGCCGGCGGCGAAGGCGGGGAGCGCGTCGCCGACGGAGAGTTCGAGGGGGTAGTTCCAGGGGGCGATCTGGCCGACCACGCCGCGCGGGTGCCGCAGCTCGGTCACCTTGGTGAGGGTGGGCATGGCGCCCGCGTGCCGCTTGGGACGCAGGTAGGCGGGGGCCTTGCGGCCGTAGTGGCGGGCGGCGACGGCGACGGCCTGCACCTCCTCGTGGGCGTGCAGGCGGGCCTTGCCGGTCTCCAGCTGGATGAGGTCGAGGACCTCGGCCTGGCGGGCCAGGACCAGGTCGTGGAAGCGGAGCAGGACCGCGGCGCGCTGCCGTACCGGCACCTTCTCCCACACGGCCTGCGCGGCGCGGGCCGCGTCGAAGGCCTTGGCCACGTCCTCGGGGGTGGACTCGGGCAGGTCGGCCAGCTTCTCGCCGGTGAAGGGCGTGTGGTTGGCCGTACGGCCGGAGCCGGCGACGCCCTTGGTGAGCTGGGCGACCAGCTCGGGCGTGACCACGTCGGCGGCGGTTCGGGCCCCTGCGGGGGCGGGGGCGAGCGGGTTCGTGCCGGTGGGGGCCGGTGCGTGGGCCGGGGCCTGCGAGTCCGTCATGAGCCGCAGGGTATTCGGGAGCGGGGCCTTTGGGTACCCGTGGGTAACCCGGTTTCACCGACCGCACACACACCGCCAGTGATCACTGGCAGAGAACGTGCTGATCAGCGCCTCGGGTGGGGACGATCAGCCGCGTTCCGGTTTTTTGGCGAGGAGCAGGCCGAGGGCGGCGAGCGGGGTGAGGCGGCGGGGTTCGGGGGCCGGGGAGGGCGGCGCGGGGGCCAGGTCCGGGGGCGGCGCGGCGGCGGGTTCGGACACCCACCGCGGAAGGGGCGCTCCGGCGGCCTCGGCGAGCGCCTCGGCGGCCTGCTGGGCCGTCGGCCGGGATTCCGGTTCCGGGGCGAGGAGCCCGTCCAGAAGGGGGCCCAGGGCGCCCTGTGCGTCGCCGCCGGTGGCCGCGCGGAGCAGCGCGCCCAGGGACCACAGGTCGGAGGCGGGGCCGGCCCCGCGCCCCGCACCGCACTCCGGGGCGTCGAAGGGGCCGCGGCCCTGTCCCCCGCCGATGCCGAAGTCGGTGACGACGACGCGGTCGCCGTCGGCCGCGAGGAGGACGTTGGACGGCTTCAGGTCACGGTGGACGATGCCGACGCAGTGCGCGGCGTGCAGGGCGCCGAGCACGGCGAGCCCGATCCGGGCGGCCTCGGCGGTCGGCAGCGGGCCGCGGGCGGCGAGGGCGGAGTGCAGCGCCTCCCCCTCCACCAACTCCATGACGATCCAGGGAAGTTCGTCATCCATGAGCACGTCGTGGATGGCGACGGCGGCCGGGTGGTCGACGCGGGCGGCGGCCCGGGCCTCGTGCAGCAGACGGTGGGCGGCGCGCTGCCGTTCCTCGCCCTCCGGCTCACCGGCCGGGTCGGGCTCCTTGACGGCGACGTCCCGCCCGTCCTGCTCGTCCCGGGCCCGCCACACGGTCCCCGCCGGCCCGGACCCGATGCGCTCGGCGAGCCGGTAACGCCCACCGATCAGACGTCCCTCGACCGGCTGTTCGCCGTCTTCACTCATGTCACATGAGTACCTTGCGCACCATGCCGTTGTCGAAGCGGCGCGGTCAGCGGGCCACGGGGTGCGGGCCCCTTCCTGTGAGCCCCGGCCGCCTCCGGGCTCCCCGACGCACCGCGGCATCACAGCCGTGCGAGGTGTCCGGGACCGGACCGACCCCGAACTCCATGCCGGTGATGCCCGCCGGTGCCGCACGGCACCCGTCGACGGCGGGTCAGCCCGCGGTGAACGTGTCGACTGCGACGTCGAAGTACTCCCGCGCCTCACGCACCTTCCCGACCGGCGCCGACACCCACACGTCGTACAGCATGCCGCCCTCCTCCCAGCAGAGGTCGTAGGTGTGCCGCGGTCCCTCCGTCGCGCTGAAGCCCTTCCAGGTGAACTCCCAGAACGCGGCGGGGTGTCCGGAGTGGGTGGTGTCGGTGACCCGGCCGTCGTGGTAGCCGGGGTTCGTGCTCGGCCCCTCGGCCGCCGCGCGCCGCATCGCCCCTCCCGGTCCGCCGGTCTGCGTCTCGGAGACCTTGATGCCGAGCCGGAAGGTCTGCCCCCGCGACAGGTAGAAGACGCGCTCGCCCTGCGGGTCGCGGGTGAAGCCCTCCGGCACGGCGAGGGAGAAGCCGGCCGGGTCCTGCGCGAGCCGGTAGCCGGAGGGTGCGGTGGCGGAGTGGGCGGTGGGGGGCAGCGAGGAGGACGAGGAGGCGGGCGGGGTCGCCGACGGGGTCGCCGGGGACGACGCGGAGACGGCCGTGGTGCCCCCGGGGGCCGGGGTGGTGCCGCCGCCGTCCCCGTGGAACAGCAGTGTGGCCGCCGACACGCCCGCCCCAGCCATCGCGGCGACCAGCAGCGCGGCGACCAGCACCCCGCGGGTGGACGGCCGGGGCGGCACGGCCGGTTCCGGAGCCGGCGGCCACGGAACGTCCCGCTGGGTCGGCGTGTACGACGCTCCGCCCGAGCTCCGCGCCGCACCACCGGCGCCCGTCACGGCCCCCGTCTCCAGGAACCCGCGCAGCATCAGCTCGGCCTCCGCCGCGCCCAGCCGGCGCTCGGGATCCCGCTCCAGCAGCCCCCGTACGACCGGCAGCAGCGGCTCCGCCTGGGCCGGTGGCCGGATCTCGTCGGAGACCACGGCGTGCAGGATCCCGCCGAGCGAGTCGCGCCGGAACGGCGACTCGCCGCTGAGCGCCGCGCACAGCAGCGCCCCCAGCGACCACAGGTCGGACGCCGGGCCGGACCGGCCGCCGGACATCCGCTCGGGCGCGGTGTACTCGGGCGAGCCGACGAAGGAACCGGTCTCGGTGAGCGTGTTGGCGCCCGCGACCTGGGCGATGCCGAAGTCGGTGAGCACGACACGCCCGGTGGCGGCCTCCACGAGCACGTTCGCCGGCTTGATGTCCCGGTGCAGCACCCCGGCCCCGTGCGCCGCGCGCACCGCGCTCAGCAGCGCGATCCCGATCCGCGCGGCCTCCCCGACGTCCACCGGCCCGCTCCGCGAGATCCGGTCGGCGAGCGAACCGCCCTCGATCAACTCCATGACGATGTAGGGCCGTCCGCCGTCCTCGACCACGTCGTGCACGACGATGATGTGCGGGTGGTGCAGCTGGGCGACGGCCTGCGCCTCACGCAGGGTGCGTTCGCGGCGCAGCCGGGCGTCGTCGTCGGAGAGGGAGTCGTCGACGGTGAGCTCCTTGACGGCGACCTCCCGCCCCAGTAACTGGTCGGCCGCGCGCCATACGACACCCATTCCGCCCCGCCCGAGCCGCGTTTGCAGGCGATAACGCCCCGCGATCAGACGGACGGCGTCCCCGTCGGTCCCCATGGCCCCATGATGCCCCACCGGACCCGAACCTTCCGGACGGTGACAAGCCAAGACGCCAGCCCGCGGCGCCGCTCTCCGGGACCGGCCGGGGCCGGGGCCCGCGACCGGGTCAGCCGGACGCGCCCGGCTCCTGCCAGCTCTGCAGCACCCACTTGAACTGCTGGGCGGCCGTCGTCCAGTCCTTCGCCGGCGACGACATGTAGATCGCGTACTCGACGCCCGCGCGTGAGTAGTACGTCTCCTCGACCGCCCGCCGGGGCCCGGCCACGTTCGCCCCGTCCTTCGCCAGCGCCGTCCAGGTGTACTCCCACAGCGCCCCGTCCCGGTCCCGGTACAGGTTCTGCTTCATGGTCACGCGCTGGTAGTCGACCAGCTTCTGCAACTGCTGCTCCAGGTCCTGCTGGTGCGCGAGCGCGTTGGAGAAGTCCGGCGAGCTGTCGATGGCGATGCGCACGAAGTGCTTGCCGCCGTCGGGCGTGTAGTCGACCTGCTTGAGGTCGCCGTCGATGCCGAAGACCTTGCGCTTCCAGCCCTTGGGCAGGGAGAGGCCGAAGCCGAGCGGGTCGTGCACGGCCTGCCAGTCGGCGGGAACGGCGCCGTCCGGGGCCGTGGTCGCGCCCGCCGAGGAGGACGGGCCCGAGGTGGCCGGCGAGGCCACGCTGCCGCTGTCGTCCTGCTGCCCGGAACCCCACTTCTGCAGGGCTACGGCCGCACCGCCGCCGAGCAGCGCGGCCAGGGCGACGACAAGAGCGAGCGTCCGCAGCCTGCGCCGCCCGGACCGGACGGGGACGGCATCGGACGGCGCCCCGATGGTCGTCGGCGGGATCACGGAACCGCCGGAGGGACGCCGCCCCTCCGGGGAACCGCCGACGGAACCGCTGTACGAACTCCCGTAGGAATCGGTGCCGTAGGAGTTTCCGGGGTAGGAGTTTCCGGGGTAGGAGCCGCCGCCGTACGCGCCACCGGAGTCCGGCCGCGGCCCCCCGCCGCTGCCGCCGCTGATCTGCGACTGCGTCGGCACGTACGCCTGTGCCGAGTTCGGCCGGCGGCCCTCGGCCGCCTCGGCGAGCATCTGCTCGGCCTCTTCGGGGCTCGGCCGCTCGGCCGGTTCCTTGCGCAGCAGGGCCGTGATGACCGGCTCCAGCGGGCCCGCGGCGCGCGGCTCGGCGGCCTCGTCCTCGACGACCGCCTGCATGGTGGTCAGCGGCGAGGTGCGGCGGAACGGCGAACGTCCCTCCACCGCGGTGTACAGCGTCGCGCCCAGCGCCCACAGGTCGGAGGACGGCCCCGGATCGTGCCCGCGCACGCGCTCCGGCGCGAGGTAGTCGACGGATCCGACCACTTCCCCGGTACGGGTGATCGTCGTGTCGCCCTCGATCTGCGCGATGCCGAAGTCGGTGAGGAGGACCCGGCCGTCCCGGCCGATCAGGACGTTGCCCGGCTTCACGTCCCGGTGCAGCACCCCGGCGCTGTGCGCGGCGCGCAGCGCGCGCAGCACCCACAGCCCGATCCGCGCGGCCTCCCGCGACTCGATGCGCCCCTGCTCCTTGACCGCGTCGGCCAGGGAGTGGCCCTCGACCAGCTCCATGACGATCCACGGGCGGCCGTCGTGTTCGAGTACGTCGTGGACGGTGACGACGGCGGAGTGGTTGATGCGCGCCGCGGCGCGGGCCTCGGCCCGGGTGCGGGCCAGCAGGACGGCCTGGTCGCCCTCGGAGACGTAGAGCGCGGCCGTCAACTCCTTGATGGCGACAGCCCGGTGCAGCACTTCGTCATGGGCGCGCCACACCCGGCCCATGCCGCCGCTGCCGATGATGTCGGCCAGCCGGTAGCGGCCCGCGATGAGCAGGCCCTGCATCTGATTCACGTTGCCCCGCAATGCTCTTGTCAGGGTCAGACTAAGGACCGCCCCTCGGTCAGGGAACAAGTGGGGTCCCACGGAGACAGCACTGTGACGGTTCTCGCCCTTGTCACCGGATGTGAACGAAATCCCCGCACCGGAACGGGAACCAACCGCCCTGGCGACGCGTTGACTTCAACCCGGCCCGCCCACTTGTACGTCTGTGGCCACGTCCCCGTCTCAGCCCGTGTACTTGTACGTCGACGACGCCTGCTCGTACAGCGTGGTGACCTCGTCCCGGTCGGCCTCGGGGCCGCGCACCTGCACGATGTGGTACCTGCCGTCGATCAGGAAGACCATGTTGCGCACGAACAGGTCGCCCTCCTGGCTGTCCGTCCAGGTGAACTGCCCCTCGGCCGACACCTGCTGACCCACCGTGATGGTCCGCAGTCCCCCGGCGGTGGCCCAGCTGGAGTCCCGGTACGGCTGGAGCTCCGGTTCCTTGTCCCGCTGGTAGACCATCGGGTCGCTGCCGTCGGCCGCCGCGCTGTCCCGTCCGGCCACGACGATCAGCTCGAACTTCCCGTGCGAGTAGATCACCTGGCCGCTGCTGTTCTTCGGGGAGCGGCTCCAGCCCTGGGCGACGGCGATCCGGAAGCCGTTCGGGTCGTTGCGCAGGGTGAACCCGTCGGCGACGGTGGCGCCGCCGGTCGAACCGGCGGTCGTCTGCGTCTCGGTGGACGGGGTCGACGTGGGAGTCGGCGTCGGCGTCGGGGTCGGCGTCTGGCGGTGGCTCGGTGCGGGACTCGCCTGGCCGGCCGCGCCGGTCCGGTCGCCGGTCCCCGCGCCGCTCTCGTCCCCGGCGTCCTTCTTCGGCAGGAACAGCATGGCGTACGCGACCGCCGCGGCCAGCAGGAGCAGGACCAGCAGGACCAGCGTACGGCCCAGCCGGCGCGGGGACCCGGCCTCCTCCCGGGCCCGCTTGTGCCGGCCGTGGGTCGCCGGGAGCCCGGCCTTGCGCCTGCGCACCAGCTCACCGCGGCGCCGGACGATCGGCAGCCGCCTGGGGTCGGCGGGCGGGGCGGCGACGACATGCGTGCCGGCGTCCGGCTCGGGCGCGGACCGCACCAGCGAGCGCAGCCAGCCGCGCAGCTCCTCGAAGTCCAGCCGCTCGGTGGGGTCCTGACGCAGCAACGACTCCACGACCGGCCTGAGCGACCCGCACTCCTCCGCGAACGCGGGCGGCTCCGAGCACACCAGCTGCACCAGCTCGGCCGTCGACTCCTCCGGATACGGCGCGTGTCCCTGCACCGACCGGAACAGCAGCGCACCGAGCGCCCACAGGTCGGTGGCCGGGCCGATGGGCGCCGCCAGCTGCCAGTTCTCGTGCACCGGAACGGCCTGCTCCGGCGCCCAGCGCTCGGTCACCGGACCCACGACGGTCATCCGCACCTGCCGCGCCCGTTCGGCGGCCAGCGCGGTGCCGGGCCCCCGCCGCCCGGGGACGGCGGCGCCGGGCTCGCCCCAGCGGGCGGCGGCGGGTCCGGCACCCTGCGCGGGCACGACGGCGTGCGGCTGGCCCTGGCCCTGTCCGTGGCCCTGGACGCTGGGGAGTTGGGTACCGGTCCCGGGCATGCCCGCGCCGGGGGCGACGGACGGGAGTGCGCTGCGCTCCTGGCCCGGGACCACCGCCGGGGGCGTGCCGGGGCGGGGTGCGGCGCCGTGCCAGGGCGACGGCGCGCCGCGCACCCCGTACGGGTCGGCTATCCGGCCGGGCGGCACGCCACCGGCGGCCCGCTGCTCCCCACCCGGCACCTGCGCCTGCCCGTTCGCGTACGGCTGCTGGGCCGCCCCGTTGGCGTAGGGCTGCTGGGCGCCGCCGTTGGCATACGGCTGCTGCGCCCCGCCGTTGGCGTACGGCTGCTGGGCCGCCCCGTTGGCGTGTCCCGGGCCGTACGGCGGCTGCGGCGCGGGCGGCGCGCTGTCGCCCTCGGCCGGCGGCCGGGCGCCGGGCAGCGCGGCGCGCCCGTTCTGCTGGGCCTCCTGGACCCGGGCGGCGGCCCTGGCTCCCGCCCGGTAGGCGGCGATCGCCCCGGCCCGGGCGGCCCTGATGTCCGAGCCTGTCTCCAGCGCCCGCCGCTCCACGGCACCCGTACCGGCGCCTCCGGAACCGGGCCCGCCCGAACCCTCGTCCGGACCGGCCCCCGGCAGCCCGCCGGCGGCCCGCGCCTGGATCGCGGCGCGCCGAGCGGCCTCGGGGTCGGTCTCCGGCGCGCCGGGCGCCTGCTGTGCGCCGCCCGTACCACCGGACGCACCACCGGTGCTCCCGATGCCTCCGACGGCGACGACACCCGAGCCGACGGAACCGCCCGAAACGCCCGGCACACCCGAACTGGGCGGAACGCCCGGACCGGGCGGGCCGCCGGGCGTGGCGGAACCTTCCGCCGCCCCGCCCGTCCGCCGGCCGCCGGTCTCCGCGCCGCCCGCGCCGCCCTCACCGTCCTCGCCTTCCTGCGCCGGCACCGGGTCGTACCCGCACAGCGCCTCCTCCGCCGCCCCGACCGCGAGGCCGGTCAGCATCACCCGGCCGTCGTCGCAGACGAGGACCGTGCGGGCGGTGATGTTGCGGTGGACCCAGCCGTGGGCATGCAGCACGCGCAGCGCCATCAGCACGTCGGAGGCGACCTCCGCCGCCCGGTACGGGCTCAGCGGCTGCTCCGCGAGCAGCGTGGCCAGCGACCGCGCGGCGACCGACTCGCTGACGATCCAGAGCGAACCGCCCTCGGCGAACACGTCGAAGACCTGGTCGAGCCGGGGATGGTCGGGTATCCGGGCGGCGGCCTGCGCGGCCTCGACGGCGCGCCGCACCACCGGGTCGCTGGGCCGGCGTGTCGCGGTGCGCGCCGACGCCGGCCTCCGGGCGCCACGGTCACGCGCAGTGAAACCCGCGGGCAGCCCCTCGGCGTCCAGCACCTCCGCCTCGACGACCTCCGGCAACGGCACCTGGCGGACGAACACCTCCTGCCCGCTGTAGGTGTCGAAGGCCCGGGTCTCGG
The DNA here is from genome assembly GCF_043201715.1 of Streptomyces sp. NPDC048291. Classification (NCBI taxonomy): domain Bacteria; kingdom Bacillati; phylum Actinomycetota; class Actinomycetes; order Kitasatosporales; family Streptomycetaceae; genus Streptomyces; species Streptomyces sp. NPDC048291. Next base: position 64,590 of record NZ_JBICZC010000020.1, on the reverse strand, counting down.
CGTGTTCGTACTCGTCGGAGGGGGGCAGCGGCAGGCGGTAGCGGTCGGCGAGCACCCGACCCGCGTAGTCGTCCACGTTGCCTCCCCCGGCCGTCCGGATGGTCAAATCCGCTCGTTTCGCGGCCCGTTCTGTATGCATACCTGGATGCGTACGGTCCGCAACCACTCACGATACGTGCCGGAGGCAAGTCTCATTGTGGCGATGCGAATTTGTCACCGGGCCTCTTGCCCGGAGGCCCCAGCGTTCACGCCGGGTGGGGGTGCTTCCCGCCTGCGGCACAGAATCGCATCCCGTGATGATGGTGCGGACCGTCGCCGCATCCGCCTGCCAGGCGCGGAGCGCCGCTGTGGCTTACCGACAGAGCCGGGTGGACGCGAACATGTATATCAATGTTCGCCAATTGGAGTGAACGCCACGAAGTGGGTGCAGCTGTACTGATCTCGTACGTATGGTCGTCCAGTAGAACGGGTGACCGGAACGTGGGCGGGAGGTGGTGGCGTGGCGGCAGCGGCGGGAACCGACGGAGTGGGGCATGCCCGGTACACGTTCCGGCTGCGCGTGTCGTCCACTGCCCGCACTTCGCTGATGGCGGAGTGGGATCGGTGCCGGTGGGTGTGGAACGAGTGCGTGGCCAAGTCCCAGACCGTGCACCTGCGCAACAAGGCCACCGGTGGGAAGCAGACGTGCGGCCCGGCACAGCTCGACAAGATGTTGACTGGGGCGCGCAGGACGAGCCCGTGGCTGCGGGACGGCAGCTCGGTGCCGCAACAGCAGACCATCCGGGACTTCGGCAAGTCCCGCGCCAGGGCGCAGCAGGACATCAAGAATCGGCTGCCTCCGACACGCCGAGCTGGGATGCCAAAGTGGAAGAAGAAACGCGAGGCGCCGCCCACCCTCAACTACACCCGCCGAGGTTTTCGGCTGACCGATGGAGTACTCCACCTGGCGGGCCGGATCGTCCTGAACGTGGTGTGGTCGCGCAAGCTGCCTGCCGCCCCGTCCAGCGTGCGCGTCTACCAGGACGTCATCGGTCACTGGTACGCCTGCTTCGTCGTGCCCGCCGCCGTCGAGCCGCTGCCGGAGACCGGTGCGGTGATCGGTGTGGACTGGGGTGTGAAGGAGACAGCGACCACCACATCCGAAGCCCACGACCTCCCGCACGCCCAGCACGGCAGGAAGGCCGCAGCGAAACTGACCCGGTACGACCGCATGATGGCCCGCCGCAAGCCGAAGAAAGGGCAGGCCGGGTCGAAGGGCTACCGCGAGGCGAAGCGGCTGCGCGCCAAGGCGCACCAAAAAGTCGCACGCCAACGACAGGACACCGGCCGCAAGTGGGCCAAGAAGATCGTCACCGACCATGACGTACTGGCCGTCGAAAATTTCAGACCCAAGTTCCTCGCCAGGACTTCGATGGCCCGCAAAGCCGCCGACGCCGCCATCGGCGCCACCAAAAAGGCCCTGATCGAGATGGGCCGCAAGCACGGACGCACCGTGCACCTGGTCCACCCCGCGCACACCACGATGGACTGCGCGCACTGCGGAGCGAGAGCCAAGCACGCACTGCCGCTGGGGATGCGCACCTACACCTGCACACACTGCGGAATCTCCTCCCCCAGAGACAAGAACTCCGCACGCGTGATGCTCGTCCGGGCTGGTCTCAACCCGGCTGGCGCCGAGGGCGTAAGACCGTCCGGGGCGCTGCCCCGGACGGCTGCCTGAGCCAGGAATCCCCTCCTTTCAAGGAAGGGAGGATTCAATTGGGCTCGAAGGACGCCGTCAGCGTCTTCCAGGTGTCCTTGCGCAGCTCACTGCTCCAGTCGTCGGCCTTCGCCGTGTACATCAGCGCGTACCCCTGCTTGGAGCTGACGACGAACCCCCGGTCGACGGTCCGGTACTCGGTGCCGCCGTCCACGTAGGTGAACTCCCAGTCGGCCGTGTTCCAGCCGCGGTAGCTCACGTCGGCTATGCGGATCTTCTGGTACTGGGAGCGCACCATGTAGCGCTCCTGGTTCTTCCAGTCCGCCACCGGGTCGTCCTTGGGCGTGCTCGTCCAGGCGATCAGCAGCTTCTGCCCGTCGGGCCCGGTGAACCGGTCCCCGGCGGAACTGCCGGTCTGGAACTTCCAGCCCTTGGGCAGCCCGATCGAATACCCCTGGTCGCCCTTGTACGTCCGCACCACCGGCGCGCTGCCGCTGTCGCTGCCACTGGAGTTCGACGTCGAGGACGCGTCGTCACCGGACCCGTCCGAGTCGTCGCTCCCGGAGGCGTCGGCCGTCGAGGCGTCCCCGTCCGTCCGCGTGCCGCCGCTCGTGTCCTGCTTCGTGGAGTCCCCGGAACCGGACGTCGAACCGGAACCCGAACCGGAGCCGGAGCCGCTGCTCGCGCTCGCCCCCGCGCTGGCCACCGCCTTGGAACCGCCGCTCTTGCCGCTCCCCTTGCTGTCCCCGTCGCCGCCGTTCAGCACGACGGCGAGCACGGTACCGAGCACCGCGAGCACCACCACGACGGCGATGACCACCAGGGTGCGCTTCGGCACCACGTCGGTGAGCGGCGCCTTGGGCACGGGCCGGGGCGCCAGGTCCAGATCCGGCGGCGGCATCACGGGCCATCCCGAACTCGCCTTGCCGGCCGCGGGCTTGGCCGCACCCGGGGCGGAGGCGGCACCGGACCCGCCACCGGCGGCGGGACGCGCACCCCCGACCGGCCCCGAGGGCGAACCGGTCACGACCGGGGCGGCGGGTGCCGCGGGTGCGGCGGCCTTGCCCGCCTCGGCGCCGGCACCGGCGCCCGCACCGGTGCTCTTCGTCCGGGTCGCGGCCGCGGCGCCCGCCGCCCCCGCGGCCTTCCGCACCGACCGCAGCGCCCCGCGCAGCTTCTCCCCGGCCTCCTCGCCCCGCTTGGCCCCGGCGCCCTTCTCCTCCTGCGGCGCCTCGGGCTGCGGAGGCAGCGGTACCACCCGGGTGGCGTCCGCGGGGACCTCCTCCGGCGCGTTGATGACCGCGTTGAGCATCGCCCGGGCGCCCGCGTCGTCCAGCCGCTTGGCCGGGTCCTTGGTGAGCAGCCCGTAGATGACGTCCTTCAGCGGTCCCGCGTTCTTGGGCTCCTCCAGCTGCTCGGTCATCACCGCCGTCAGGGTGGCGATCGCCGACCCCTTGTCGTAGGGCGGTGCGCCCTCGACCGCCGCGTACAGCAGCCCGCCGAGCGACCACAGGTCGGCCGCCGGGCCGGGCTTGTGACCACGGGCCCGCTCCGGGGAGATGTAGGAGGGGGCGCCGACGAGCATGCCGGTGGAGGTGATGGACGGGTCGCCCTCGACCTGGGCGATGCCGAAGTCGGTGAGCACGACGCGGCCGTCGCCCTCGGAGATCAGCACGTTGGACGGCTTCACGTCCCGGTGCAGGATGCCCTCGCGGTGTGCCGACCGCAGCACGTCCAGGATGGCCAGCCCGACCTCGGCCGCCCGCTTCGGCTCCAGCAGGCCGTCCTCCCGGATGACCTCGGCCAGCGACTTGCCCTCGACCAGCTCCATCACGATCCAGGGCCGGTCGTCCTCCTCGACCACGTCGAAGACCGTCACCGCGCTGTTGTTGCGGATCCGGGCGATCGCCTTGGCCTCGCGCAGGGTGCGCGTGATCAGGCGCCGCTTCTCCTCCTCGTCGATGTTCGACGGGAACCGCAGCTCCTTGACGGCCACCGTCCGGCCGAGGGTCTCGTCCTCGGCCCGCCACACCGTGCCCATGCCACCGCGGCCGAGTACACCCCCCAGCCGGTACCGCCCGGCGAGAAGACGCTCACTGTTGTCCTGACGAGTCTCCTGACGAGAAGTCCCCGCCCGCTCCGCCTCCGACATGCGTCCCCTCATGCAACCCGCCCTGACAGAGCCTCCATTGTCCCTCACCCGACAAGTGCCCGACGCCCAGGGGCCCCCTGACCGCGCATCGCGGCCGGCCAACCGGAACCCCCCGTGACGAGGGCGTCACACGGGCAGGATGATGGGTCCCGAGAAGGGAGGAACCCGGATGCCGTCGCTTCGGACACTGGTGGCCATACCGGTCTCTCTTGCCCTGCTGTTCGCCCCGCTGATGGCCGGTTCCGCCTCCTCCACGGAGGCCACCGATCCCCTCCTGTCACAGTTCGTCACCAAAGGCGGAGCACCCGCCGCCGCGCTCCTGGACCACGACGGCGACGACGTCCGCTACGCGGCCGCCGGCCGGGACATCGCCCGCGCCGACCACTTCCGCGCCGGCAGCGTCACGAAGACCTTCATCGCCACCGTCGTCCTGCAACTGGCCGCGGAACACCGGCTCTCCCTGTCCGACAGCGTGGAGCGGTATCTGCCGGGACTGCTGCGCGGACACGGCGTCGACGGGCGGAGGATCACCCTGCGGGCCCTGCTCAGCCACACCAGCGGGCTCGCCGACTTCACCAGGGTCACCCGGGGGGCCGTCGCCCTGACCCCGCTTCAGGCCGTCCGCGTCTCGCTCGCCCTCCCGTCCACCCGGCTGGGGCACTACGCGTACTCCAGCACCGACTACGTCGTGCTCGGCATGGTCATCCACCAGGTCACCGGTCACTCGTACGCCGCCGAGGTCCGGCGCCGCATCATCACCCCTCTCCGTCTCACGGGCACCTCCTTCCCCGGTGCCCGCACCACGCTGCCCTCTCCGCACGGCCGCGCCTACGCGACCGACGGCTCCGACGTCACCGAGCTCGACCCGCGCGTGGCCGGCGCGGCGGGTGAGCTGGTGACCACGCTCGACGACCTGGACCGCTTCTACGCGGCACTGCTGGACGGCGAGCTGCTGCCCCCGCGCCGGCTGCGCGAGATGCTCGACACCCGTGCCGCACACGGCGCTTACGGCCTGGGGATCTTTCCTGTGAAGCTGCCGTGCGGGACCACGGTGTGGGGGCACAACGGCCGGATCGCGGGCAGCTACGTGCGGAGCGCCGCCTCGATCGGCGGCCGGCATGTCCTCACGTTCCGCGTGAACACGACGGCGATCGCGGACCCGGACCTCGAACCCGCACTGCTCGCGGCCGAGTTCTGCCCTCGCAATGGGTAGAACGGCCGGGGCCCGGAGGGAGATCCCGACGGCGGGTAGCTCGATCGGGTGATGTCGGGCGATCGGGCGATGTCGGGCGGTCGAGTGGGGCGGGGCGGGGAGGAATTTCCCGGGACCGGCTGCCGGGCCGGGCCCGGCAGCACCCAACGCCCCCGGGTAGTCACCGCGGCACGATGTCCGGCGCCCCCAGCCTCGCCGCGTCCGCCGTCTGGTCGTCCGGCTGGAGTTGGGATTCGCGTTCCGCCTCGACACGCTTCTCGTAGTGCTCGACCTCCCGCTCGATCTGGTCCTTGTCCCAGCCGAGGACGGGTGCCATCAGTTCGGCGGCCTCGCGGGCGCTGCGGGTGCCGCGGTCGAAGGTCTCGATGGAGATGCGGGTGCGGCGGGTCAGGACGTCGTCGAGGTGACGGGCGCCCTCGTGGGACGCGGCGTAGACCACCTCGGCGCGCAGGTAGTCGTCGGCGGCCGACAGCGGTTCGGCCAGGCCGGGGTCGGCGGCGATGAGGTCGAGGATCTCCTCCGCCATCGAGCCGTACCGGTTGAGCAGATGCTCGACGCGGACCACGTGCAGGCCGGTGCGCGCGGCGATCCTGGCCCGGGCGTTCCACATCGCCCGGTAGCCCTCCGCGCCGAGCAGCGGGATGTCCTCGGTGACGCACTCCGCGACCCGCATGTCGAGCCCGTGCACCGCCTCGTCGACGGCGTCCTTGGCCATCACCCGGTACGTCGTGTACTTGCCGCCCGCGACGACCACGAGCCCCGGCACCGGATGCGCGACCGTGTGCTCGCGCGACAGCTTGCTGGTGGCGTCGGACTCGCCGGCCAGCAGCGGACGCAGGCCGGCGTAGACACCCTGCACGTCGTCGCGCGACAACGGCACCGCGAGCACCGAGTTGACGTGGTTGAGGAGGTAGTCGATGTCGGCGCTGGAGGCGGCCGGGTGGGCCTTGTCCAGGTCCCAGTCGGTGTCGGTCGTACCGATGATCCAGTGCCGGCCCCAGGGGATGACGAACAGGACCGACTTCTCGGTGCGCAGGATCAGGCCGGTCGTGGAGTGGATGCGGTCCTTCGGGACGACCAGGTGGATGCCCTTGGACGCGCGGACGTGGAACTGGCCGCGCTCGCCGACCATCGCCTGCGTGTCGTCGGTCCACACCCCGGTCGCGTTGACGACCTGCTGGGCACGGATCTCGTACTCCCCGCCGCTCTCCACGTCCTGCACCCGGGCCCCGACGACCCGCTCGCCCTCGCGCAGGAACCCGGTCACCCGCGCGCGGTTGGCCGCCTTCGCACCGTACGACACCGCCGTGCGCACCAGGGTCGCCACGTAGCGGGCGTCGTCCATCTGCGCGTCGTAGTACTGGATGGCGCCGACCAGGGCGTCCTTGCGCAGCGCGGGCGCGATCCGCAGGGCGTGACGGCGGGTCAGGTGCCGGTGCACGGGCAGGCCCCGGCCGTGCCCGCTGGCCATGGACATCGCGTCGTAGAGCGCGACGCCCGAGCCGGCGTACAGGCGCTCCCAGCCCTCGTGCTGGAGCGGGTAGAGGAAGGGCACCGGCTTGACCAGGTGCGGGGCGAGGCGCTCCAGGAGGAGACCGCGCTCCTTGAGTGCCTCGCGGACCAGGGCGAAGTCGAGCATCTCCAGGTACCGCAGGCCGCCGTGGATCAGCTTGCTGGACCTGCTGGAGGTACCGGAGGCCCAGTCGCGGGCCTCGACGATGCCGGTGTTCAGGCCCCGGGTGACCGCGTCCAGCGCGGTACCCGCGCCGACCACTCCACCGCCCACCACCAGCACGTCCAGTTCGCGCTCGGCCATCGCCGCCAGGGACTCCGCGCGCTGCTCCGGCCCCAGTGTCGCTGTCCTCACCGCTGCCTCCCGCTCTGCCGCCATGCGGCCATCGCTCGCCGTCGGTCCATCGCTCGACACCGGCCATCGCCGACCGCGGGCCACCGGTCATCGGTCGCGTCGGCCGCACCCCGGCGGGCGTGGCCCCTGCCCAAATTCTGACCGGCTTGCCCGGCTTCAGCCACCACTCGCCCCCAGCCTGTGGACAACGGCCACCGAACCCACGGAAGACACATGAACACAATCCCGCATAACGGTCATATTTACTCCTAGTCTGACCGTGCGCCTCGCTCATCCTGTCCACAGGGCTTGCGCACCTGTCCCGCTTCGGTTACTGGGAAGGACGGCCCACGCCATGCCCGCAGACCTCGCCGTCATCGGACTCGGTCCCTACGGCCTGCCCCTCGCCCAGGCCGCCGTGGCCGCCGGCGTCTCCACGATCGGCTACGCCACCGGCCCCGAGGCGGGTTCGCTGAGCCCCGCCGAGCTGCGCCGGATGCTCGCGAAGGGCTTCCGGGTGGTCGAGGACCCGGCACAGCTGGGACGGGTGCGTACCGCCGTGATCTGCGCGCCGTCCCCGCGCGGCGCAGACGGCGGGCTCGACCTCGGCCAGGTGGAGGCCGCCGCGCGCACGCTGGCCGAGCGGCTGCGTCCGCACACGACGGTGATCATGGAGTCCCCGGTCCACCCGGGGACGACGGAGGACTTCCTGCGGCCCCTGCTGGAGAAGGGCTCGGGCCTGCGCGCGGGCCGCGACTTCCACCTCGCCTACTCGCCCAGTCGGGTGAATCCCGGCAACCGGGACTTCACACCGGCCAACACCCCGAAGGTCATCGGCGGCCTCACGCCCGCGTGCACGGAGTCGGCCGCCACGTTCTACGGCCGGCTCACCGACAAGGTGGTACGCGCGCGTGGCCCGCGCGAGGCCGAGACCGTGCAGCTCCTGGAGACCAACTTCCGGCACGTCAACATCGCCCTCGTCAACGAGATGGCCGTCCTCTGCCACGACCTGGGCGTCGACCTGTGGGACGTCATCCGCTGCGCGGAGACCAAGCCGTTCGGCTTCCAGGCCTTCCGCCCCGGGCCCGGTGTCGGCGGCCACGGCGTCGCCCAGGACCTGTCCGGCCGCGCGAGCCGCGGTCTGCGCATGGTGGAACTGGCCCAGCAGGTCAACAGCCGGATGCCGGGGTACGTCGTGCAGCGCGCCGCCGCCCTCCTCAACGAGCACGGGAAGTCGGCGCGCGGCGCGCGCGTGCTGCTGCTCGGGGTCACCTACAAGGCCGACCTCGCCGACCAGCAGAACAGCCCTGCCCAGGAGATCGCGATGCGCTTCATGGAGCTGGGCGCCGCGGTCAGCTACCACGACCCGCACATCGCGTCCTGGAGCGTCCTTGACCGCCCGGTGCCGCGCGCGGACTCCCTCTACGAGGCCGCCGCCGACGCCGACCTGACGATCCTGGTCCAGCAGCACCGCACGTACGACCTGCAGGGCCTGTCGGTGAAGGCCCAGTTGCTGCTGGACACGCGCGGGGCGACCCCGACGGGGGCGGCGCACCGGCTCTGAACAGGCCCGGTGCGGCAGAATGCGCCCCGCCCCCACCAGCCCAGCTGGGCAAGCGAAAGGGCCGGTCACCCACCCGGGGCGACCAGCCCTCCGTCCGACGTCCGGCGGCTACCGCTTGTGCTGCGAGTCCGCCACCGTCACCTCGACGCGCTGGAACTCCTTCAGCTCGCTGTAGCCGGTGGTGGCCATGGCGCGGCGCAGGGCGCCGAAGAGGTTCATCGAGCCGTCAGGGGTGTGGGACGGGCCGGTGAGGATCTCCTCGATGGTGCCGACCGTGCCGAGGTCGACCTTCTTGCCGCGCGGGAGTTCCTCGTTGACGGCCTCCATGCCCCAGTGGTGGCCCCTGCCAGGGCCGTCGGTCGCGCGGGCCAGCGGGGAGCCCATCATCACCGAGTCGGCGCCGCAGGCGATCGCCTTGGGGAGGTCGCCGGACCAGCCGACACCGCCGTCGGCGATGACGTGCACGTAACGGCCGCCGGACTCGTCCATGTAGTCGCGGCGGGCGGCGGCCACGTCCGCGACCGCCGTCGCCATCGGGACCTGGATACCGAGCACGTTGCGCGTGGTGTGCGCGGCGCCGCCGCCGAAGCCGACGAGGACGCCCGCCGCGCCGGTGCGCATCAGGTGCAGGGCCGCCGTGTAGGTGGCACAGCCGCCGACGATCACCGGGACGTCGAGCTCGTAGATGAACTGCTTCAGGTTCAGCGGCTCGTGCGAGGACGAGACGTGCTCCGCGGAGACCGTCGTACCGCGGATGACGAAGATGTCGACGCCCGCGTCCACGACCGCCTTGGAGAACTGCGCGGTGCGCTGCGGGGAGAGCGCCGCCGCCGTGACCACGCCGGAGTCGCGCACCTCCTTGATGCGCGCGCCGATCAGCTCCTCCTTGATGGGGGCGGAGTAGATCTCCTGGAGGCGGCGGGTGGCGGTGTCGGCGTCCAGCCCGATGATCTCGTCGAGCAGCGGCTGCGGGTCCTCGTGCCGCGTCCAGAGGCCTTCGAGGTTGAGGACGCCCAGGCCGCCGAGCTCGCCGATGCGGATCGCGGTGGCCGGGGAGACGACCGAGTCCATGGGGGCGGCCAGGAACGGCAGCTCGAAGCGGTAGGCGTCGATCTGCCAGGCGATGGAGACCTCCTTCGGGTCCCGCGTACGGCGGCTGGGGACGACGGCGATGTCGTCGAAGGCGTACGCCCGGCGGCCGCGCTTGCCGCGCCCGATCTCGATCTCAGTCACGTCTGTGGCCTTTCCCTCTGCGTTTCAGCGTCTTCCAGTATCGCCGACGGGTACGGCAAGGGCGGCCCCGGTACGCCCGGGACCGCCCTGGAAAGGCTCTGCCGACCAGTTGTGGCTACTTGCTGCGGCTGTAGTTCGGCGCCTCGACCGTCATCTGGATGTCGTGCGGGTGGCTCTCCTTGAGGCCCGCGGCGGTGATCCGGACGAAGCGGCCCTTGGACTCCATCTCGTCGACGGTGGCCGCGCCCACGTAGCCCATGGTCTGGCGCAGACCGCCGACGAGCTGGTGCAGCACGTTGGCGAGCGGGCCGCGGTAGGGCACCTGGCCCTCGACGCCCTCGGGGACGAGCTTGTCGTCGGAGGAGACCTCGGCCTGGAAGTAGCGGTCCTTCGAGTACGACCGGCCCTGCCCACGCGACTGCATGGCGCCCAGCGAGCCCATGCCGCGGTACGACTTGAACTGCTTGCCGTTGATGAAGAGCAGCTCGCCCGGGGACTCCTCGCAGCCCGCGAGGAGGGAGCCCAGCATCACCGTGTCGGCGCCGGCGGCGAGGGCCTTGCCGATGTCGCCGGAGTACTGCAGGCCGCCGTCGCCGATGAGCGGGATGCCGGCCGGGCGGGCGGCGAGCGAGGCCTCGTAGATGGCGGTGACCTGCGGGACGCCGATGCCGGCGACCACGCGGGTGGTGCAGATCGAGCCGGGGCCCACGCCGACCTTGATGCCGTCGACGCCGGCGTCGATCAGGGCCTGCGCGCCGTCGCGGGTGGCGACGTTGCCGCCGATCACGTCGACGTCCACGCTCGACTTGATCTTCGCCATCCAGCTGAGGGCGTTGCTGTTGTGGCCGTGCGAGGTGTCGACGACCAGGAAGTCCACGCCGGCCGCGGCGAGCGCCTGGGCGCGCTCAAGGGCCTCGGGGCTGGCGCCGACGGCGGCGCCGACGAGCAGGCGGCCCTCGGAGTCCTTGGCCGCGTTCGGGTACTTCTCGGCCTTGACGAAGTCCTTGACGGTGATCAGGCCCTTGAGGACGCCCTGGTCGTCGACGAGCGGCAGCTTCTCGATCTTGTGCTTGCGCAGCAGCTGCATGGCCTCGGAGCCGGAGATGCCGACCTTCCCTGTGACCAGCGGCATCGGCGTCATGACCTCGTGGACGCGGCGGGTGCGGTCGCTCTCGAAGGCCATGTCGCGGTTGGTGACGATGCCGAGCAGCTTGCGGTCGGGGTCGGTGACCGGGACGCCGCTGATCCGGAACTTCGCGCACAGCGCGTCGGCCTCGGCGAGGGTCGCGTCCGGGTGGACCGTGATCGGGTCGGTGACCATGCCGGACTCGGACCGCTTCACCAGGTCGACCTGGTTGACCTGGTCCTCGACGGAGAGGTTGCGGTGCAGCACGCCGACACCGCCGAGGCGGGCCATCGCGATCGCCATGCGGGACTCGGTCACCTTGTCCATGGCGGCGGACAGCAGCGGGATGTTGACGCGGACGTTGCGCGAGATGCGGGACGAGGTGTCGACCGCGTTCGGGAGGACCTCGGAGGCTCCCGGCAGCAGCAGCACGTCGTCGTAGGTCAGCCCGAGGGTGGCGAATTTGTCGGGCACTCCGTCGACGTTGGTGGTCATGACACCTTCCCCAAATGGCCTTGATCGGTGCGGATGTCCATGCTAACGGGAAGCACGGCTCCCAAATTCCACGGTACGACTCAGCTCCTGGCTTCGTATGTTCGTACGGGAACGGGCACGCGCCTGTTCATCGGGGACCCGGGAACGGGGCCGGAGAGGGGGCTGCCGCAAGGGGGACGAGGGCTCCGCCTACTGCTCGGCCAGCGCTCGCAGCCGGCTCAGGGCCCGGTGCTGGGCGACTCGCACGGCGCCCGGTGACATTCCCAACATCTGGCCGGTCTCCTCGGCCGTGAGGCCCACGGCGATGCGGAGCAGCAGCAGCTCACGCTGGTTCTCCGGGAGGTTGGCCAGGAGTTTCTTGGCCCATTCGGCGTCGCTGCTGAGCAGTGCGCGCTCCTCGGGGCCGAGGGAGTCGTCGGGGCGTTCCGGCATCTCGTCCGAGGGGACGGCCGTGGAGCCCGGGTGGCGCATCGCGGCGCGTTGCAGGTCGGCGACCTTGTGGGAGGCGATGGCGAAGACGAAGGCCTCGAAGGGGCGGCCGGTGTCGCGGTAGCGGGGCAGGGCCAGCAGGACAGCCACGCAGACCTCCTGGGCGAGGTCCTCGACGAAGTGGCGGGCGTCGCCCGGAAGGCGGGACAGGCGGGTGCGGCAGTAGCGCAGGGCGAGGGGATGGACATGGGCGAGCAGGTCGTGCGTGGCCTGCTCGTCCCCGTCTACGGCGAGATGGACGAGAGCGCCGATCGTCCCTACGGCGGTGGCCGCCTCGTCGTCGCGCATCGGTCCATGGTGCCCTGCTGCCGTCGGCGGCGTGGCATCGCGTCCGTCGTTGTGCACCGAAGCGTTATGAGCAGGTGCGCCGGAACTCATCTCCTGCGCCCTCCCCTTCCGCTCGAACGACTCGTCCCCGAGAGACTCCACACCTCAAGGATGCGGCATCCGCGCCGAAACGAGCAGCGGGCCCTCGGGCCCGTCCCGGCGCTCCGTCTTGCGGACCCCGCCCACCGTGGGGTAGGCGGGGGCGTCCGGTCGGGCCGCTTCCCCGCTGCGGCGCAGCTCACCGCCGTACTAACGAACCAGACCCCAACGGAAGCCGAGGGCCACCGCGTGGGCGCGGTCGGAGGCTCCGAGTTTCTTGAAGAGGCGCCGGGCGTGGGTCTTCACGGTGTCCTCGGAGAGGAACAGCTCGCGGCCGATCTCGGCGTTGGAGCGGCCGTGGCTCATGCCCTCCAGGACCTGGATCTCGCGCGCGGTGAGCGTGGGCGCGGCGCCCATCTCGGCCGAGCGGAGGCGGCGCGGGGCCAGCCGCCAGGTGGGGTCGGCGAGGGCCTGCGTCACGGTGGCCCGCAGTTCGGCGCGCGAGGCGTCCTTGTGCAGGTAGCCGCGGGCACCGGCGGCGACGGCCAGGGCCACGCCGTCCAGGTCCTCGGCGACCGTGAGCATGATGATGCGTGCGCCGGGGTCGGCGGACAGCAGCCGGCGCACGGTCTCGACGCCGCCCAGTCCGGGCATGCGCACGTCCATCAGGATCAGGTCGGATCGGTCGGCGCCCCAGCGGCGGAGGACTTCCTCGCCGTTGGCCGCCGTCGTCACGCGCTCGACGCCGGGCACGGTCGCCACCGCGCGGCGCAGCGCCTCTCGGGCAAGCGGGGAGTCGTCGCAGACGAGGACGGATGTCATGACCGCCCTCCGCAGCTGATGCGCGTCACCTTGAGCCTCCAGGCTGGTACGGAATCGTCACCTGTGCGGTCGAACGTCTCGGACGCCTGCCCGAGCGCTTGTTGCTTCAACCGCCACCGCACTCTCAACGACGGTCACTCGAAAGAGTTACGGGGCTGCATGCCGTCTTCGGCACTCTACGTGAGGGTGCGGACACGGTGCAGACATGGACGTCAGACCCTCAACTTTTCATCACAACCAATGCCCCATTTAGACCTTTTTCTTCCCGTTTCACGGTGTCTGGGGCTAGATTGCCAATGAGTCATATTTTCATCTCTCTAGACCGGAGATGTACGGTCGTTGGCACCGTATCCGCCCAGAACGGCTACAAGGGGTCACGTAATGGCAGATTTCTCCCGCCTTCCCGGACCGAACGCGGACCTGTGGGACTGGCAGCTCCTGGCCGCCTGCCGCGGGGTCGACAGCTCGCTCTTCTTCCATCCCGAGGGCGAGCGCGGGGCGGCTCGGAGTGCCCGTGAGAACTCGGCCAAGGAGGTCTGCATGAGGTGCCCGGTCCGCGCGGAGTGCGCGGCGCACGCGCTGGCGGTCCGCGAGCCGTACGGCGTGTGGGGCGGCCTGACCGAGGACGAGCGCGAAGAGCTCATGGGGCGGGCGCGCAACAGGCTGGTGTCGGCGTCGACGACCAGCGGCGACTCCCCGTCCGACACGTGAAAGGCTCCGCCCCCGACACGTGAAAGAACGTTTCTTCAATCTGTTGACAATTCGTTGGGAACCTGCCGACGCTAGGCCCGCCGGGCCGCCCGGCCCAGCTGTTCCAGCGTCGCCGCCACCGCCGGTACCTGTGCCAGGTCGGGCAGGGTGAGGGCGACGATCTCCCGCCGCACCGCCGGCTCCAGGACCACCGTGCGCGCGCCTCTCGGCCGTACCGACTCGACCGCAAGGCCGGGCAGCACCGCGACGCCCAGACCCGCGCCGACCAGGCCGACCACGGCCGGGTAGTCGTCGGTGGCGAAGTCGATGCGGGGCGTGAAGCCCGCCTTCTCGCACGCCTGGACGAGCTGGCCCCGGCAGCGTGGGCAGCCCGCGATCCAGGGCTCGTCGGCGAGTTCCCCGAGGGCGACCGACTCCGCCCGGGCCAGCCGGTGCCGCTCCGGCACCAGGCCGACGAGCCGGTCGGTCAGCAGCGGCCGTACCACCAGGTCGTCCCACTCCTCCGCGTCCGCGGCGCCTGCGTAGCGGAAGGCCAGCGCGATGTCGCAGTCGCCCGCGCGCAGCAGCTCCACGGACTTCGGCGGTTCGGCCTCCTCCAGGGAGACCCGGGTGCCGGGGTGGGCGGCGCGCAGGGCGGCGAGGGCGGTCGGGACCAGGGCGGAGCTGCCGCTCGGGAAGGAGACCAGGCGGACCCGGCCCGCGCGCAGCCCGGCGATCGCGGCGACCTCCTCCTCGGCGGCGGTCAGTCCGGCGAGGATCCCGGAGGCGTGCCGGACCAGGGCCTCGCCGGCCTGGGTCAGGCGCATCTCGCGGCCGTTGCGGACCAGCAGCGGGGTGCCGACGGAGGTCTCCAGGGCCTTCATCTGCTGGCTGACGGCGGGCTGGGTGCAGCCCAGTTCGCGTCCCGCCGCCGAGAAGGAACCGGTGGTGGCGACGGCGCGCAGGACGCGGAGATGACGTGCTTCGATCACCCCCTGAGCATAAGACGGACTTGGACATGGCGCCCGAAAACGCGTCGACGCTTTGAGGATGGTCCCGTACCGTCGGAGCATGGAGCTTCTCTCGGTGAACCTCGGCCGTCCGACGCCGTCGCCGCACACGGACCAGGCCGACGGCGTGACCGGTATCGACAAGCGGCCGGTGGCCGGGCCGGTGCGGGTGGCGGCGCCCGGGCCGAAGGGGGCCGCGGGCAGCGGACTGGCCGGGGACGCGGTGTGCGAGCTGCGCCACCACGGCGGCGACGACCAGGCGGTGTACGCCTACGCGCGCGAGGACCTCGACGACTGGGAGAAGGAGCTCGGCCGCCCGCTGCCGAACGGCTGTTTCGGTGAGAACCTCACGACAAACGGGCTGAACGTGTCGGAGGCGCTGATCGGCGAGCGCTGGCGGATCGGTTCCGGGGTCGTACTGGAGGTCACCTCGGGGCGCATCCCGTGCCGTACTTTCCAGGGCCATCTGGGCGAGCGGGGATGGGTGAAGAGATTCACGCGGAAGGGTGCCACCGGTGCCTACCTCCGGGTGATCGAACCGGGTGAGATCCGGGCCGGCGACCCGATCGAGATCGTCCACCTTCCGGAGCACGGGGTGACGGCGGCGATGGAGTTCCGCGCGACCACCACCGAGCGGGAGCTGCTGCCCCGGCTGCTCGCGGCGGGCGCGGCCCTGCACCCGGAGGCGCTGGCCCAGGCCCGGAAGTACGTGGCGGCACAGTCGGCGACAGGAAGGGACTGAACGGTCGTCACGCGCAGGCCGTTCACCGGCGCTTCACCCTTAGGGAGAGCCGGTGCGCACAGCGGACGCCGTCAGTCCGGGTAACTACCCTTGGTCCATGACAACGGCTCTGATTACGGGATCGACCGCGGGGATCGGTGCCGCGTTCGCGCGGCGCCTGGCGGCTGACGGGCACAACCTCGTCCTGGTGGCTCGGGACACCAAGCGGCTGCGCGAACAGGCGACCGAGCTGCACGACCGGCACGGCATCGAGGCGGAGGTGCTCACCGCCGACCTCGCCGAGGACCCCGGCATCGAGTCGGTGGCCGCCCGGCTCGGCGACCGCAGGAACCCGGTCGACCTGCTGGTCAACAACGCCGGCTTCGGCAACAAGGGCCGTTATCTGGACGTCTCGATGGCCGACGAGCTGCGCATGCTCAAGGTGCACTGCGAGGCGGTGCTGCGGCTGACGTCGGCGGCGGCCGAGGCGATGCGGGAGCGCGGCCGGGGCGGTGTGGTCAACGTGGCGTCGGTGGCGGCCTTCGTGCCGCGCGGGACGTACGGCGCCTCCAAGGCGTGGGTCGTGCAGTTCACCCAGGGCGCCGCGCGCGACCTCGCGGGCACCGGGGTGCGGCTGATGGCGCTGGCGCCGGGGTTCGTCCGTACGGAGTTCCATCAGCGGGCCGGGATGGGCACGGACAACATCCCGGGCTGGATGTGGCTGGACGCCGACAAACTGGTCGCGGCGGCGCTGGTCGACCTCGCGCGCGGGAAGACGCTGTCGGTCCCGGATCCCCGCTACAAGGTGCTGACGGGCCTGGCGAAGGTGGCGCCGCGCGGGCTGGTGGGCGGCATCAGTTCGAGGACGGGCCGCAAGTACGGGCCGCAGTAGACCGCGACGGCGGCACAGCAGGAGCCGCGGCCGGTCCGGTGGGAAAATGGGCGTGCGGGGCCGGACCAAGGGGGGCCGGAGGCGGTGTCATGACGTTCGTGCAGCTCATCGAGTGCAGGACCAGCCGGCTGACCGAGATGGAACGGCTGCTGGACAGGTGGGTCGAGCAGACCAGGGGGAAGCGGACGGCGACGCACGCGGTGGTCGGCCGGGACCGCTCCGACGCCTCGCACGTCGTGGAGATCGTGGAGTTCCCGTCGTACGAGGAGGCGATGCGGAACTCGACGCTCCCGGAGACCGACGAGGTCTTCCACGACCTGCTGGCGCTCTGCGACGGGACGCCGACGTTCACCGATCTGGACGTGGTGCGCGACGAGCGGTTGTACGCCGGTACCGTGCGGCGGTTCTTCGAGACGATCGGCGCGGCCGGTCCGCTGGCTCCGCTGGACGGGCTGCTCGCGGAGGACTGTCACGACCACGATCCGGGCAACGAACAGGCCACCATCGGCATGGACGCGGTACGGCGCGAGATCGAGATGTGGCGGGGCGCCTTCGACTTCACGTTCCATGTCGAGGACCAGTTCACCCAGGACGACCGGGTGTGCACCCGGTGGATCTGGAAGGGGCGGCAGAAGGCGGAGTTCCTGGGGCTGCCGAACACCCGGGGGCTGGTCAGGACGACCGGGACGACGATCCACCGCTTCGACGCCGCCGGGAAGATCGCCGAGGGCTGGTGGGAGTACGACCGGCTCGGGCTGATGGGCCAGCTCGGTGCACTGGACGCGCTGGAGAACTGAGACCACAGTGAAAGCCCGCGAGGGGCGAAGCCCCCGTACCCGGCGGACGACCGGGGACGGGGGCTTCGTGCGACGCCGGGGCGGTGCTAGTGCGCGTGCCCGTGCGAGTGGCCCGCGGCGGCGGCCTCTTCCTCTTCCTTCTTCTCGACGACCAGGGTCTCGGTCGTCAGGAGCAGGGAGGCGATGGAGGCGGCGTTCTCCAGGGCGGAGCGGGTGACCTTGACCGGGTCGATGACGCCGGCCTTGACCAGGTCGCCGTACTCGCCGGTGGCGGCGTTGAAGCCCTGGCCCTTCTCCAGCTCGGCGACCTTGGAGGTGATGACGTAGCCCTCCAGGCCGGCGTTCTCGGCGATCCAGCGCAGCGGCTCGACGACGGCGCGGCGGACGACGGCGACACCGGTCGCCTCGTCGCCGGTCTTGCCGAGGCCGTCCTCCAGGACCTTCGCGGCGTGGACGAGCGCGGAGCCACCACCGGAGACGATGCCCTCCTCGACCGCGGCGCGGGTCGCGGAGATGGCGTCCTCCAGACGGTGCTTCTTCTCCTTCAGCTCCACCTCGGTGGCGGCGCCGACCTTGATCACGCACACGCCGCCGGCCAGCTTCGCGAGGCGCTCCTGGAGCTTCTCGCGGTCCCAGTCGGAGTCGGTGTTCTCGATCTCGGCCTTGATCTGGGCGACGCGGCCGGTGACCGCACCGGAGTCACCGGCGCCGTCGACGACCGTGGTGTCGTCCTTGGTGACGGTGACGCGGCGGGCGGAGCCCAGCACGTCCAGGCCGACCTGGTCGAGCTTGAGGCCGACCTCCTCGGAGACGACCGTGGCGCCGGTGAGGATCGCCAGGTCCTCCAGCATCGCCTTGCGGCGGTCGCCGAAGCCGGGGGCCTTGACCGCGACCGCGTTGAAGGTGCCGCGGATCTTGTTGACGACCAGGGTCGACAGCGCCTCGCCGTCGACGTCCTCGGCGATGATCAGCAGCGGCTTCGAGGCGTTGCCCTGGATGATCTTCTCCAGCAGCGGCAGCAGGTCCGCGATGGAGGAGACCTTGCCCTGGTTGATGAGGATGTAGGGGTCCTCCAGGACGGCTTCCATGCGCTCCTGGTCCGTCACGAAGTACGGCGACAGGTAGCCCTTGTCGAAGGCCATGCCCTCGGTGAAGTCCAGCTCCAGACCGAAGGTGTTGGACTCCTCGACGGTGATGACACCGTCCTTGCCGACCTTGTCCATCGCCTCGGCGATGAGCTCGCCGACCTGCGTGTCCTGGGCGGACAGCGCGGCGACGGCGGCGATGTCGGACTTCTCCTCGATCGGGCGGGCCGACGCGAGCAGGTCCTCGGAGACGGCGGCGACCGCGGCGTCGATGCCCTTCTTCAGGGAGGCCGGGGAAGCGCCCGCGGCAACGTTCTTGAGGCCCTCGCGGACGAGCGCCTGGGCCAGCACGGTGGCGGTGGTCGTACCGTCACCCGCGATGTCGTTGGTCTTGGTCGCCACCTCCTTCACCAGCTGCGCGCCGAGGTTCTCGTACGGGTCCTCGATCTCGACCTCGCGGGCGATCGTGACGCCGTCGTTCGTGATGGTGGGAGCACCGAACTTCTTGTCGATGACGACGTTGCGGCCCTTGGGGCCGATCGTCACCTTCACCGTGTCGGCAAGCTTGTTGACGCCGCGCTCAAGGGCGCGACGGGCGTCCTCGTCGAACTTCAGGATCTTCGCCATGGCAGCGGATGCCCTCTCGGAATTCTTGGGTGAACAAGACTGCGCCCCTGGCGCCCGGCTTCTCGGAGGATCGCGGGGGCCAGGGGCGCAGCTTCAAGCGGAGTGCTTGAGGTGTGAGTCGCAGGCTTACTTCTCGATGATCGCGAGCACGTCGCGAGCCGAGAGGACGAGGTACTCGTCGCCGTTGTACTTCACCTCGGTGCCGCCGTACTTGCTGTAGAGCACGATGTCGCCGACCTGGACGTCGAGCGGCAGGCGCTCGCCGTTCTCGAAACGGCCCGGGCCCACGGCGAGGACGGCGCCCTCCTGGGGCTTCTCCTTCGCGGTGTCCGGGATGACCAGGCCGGAGGCCGTGGTCTGCTCGGCGTCGAGCGGCTGGACCACGATGCGGTCCTCGAGCGGCTTGATGGCAACCTTGGAGCTGGCGGTCGTCACGATCCGACCTCCCCCTTCGGAGATCACGGGGTTAACTGTCTGAGGTGGCGACCAGGTGGATCCGTCGTCGCGGGTGCCGGACCTGCCCGTCGCGTTGTTGGCACTCTCATCTGCCGAGTGCCAGAGCCGAGACTATGACCGCGATTAGCACTCGGTCAAGCGGAGTGCCAATTGCCTGCGGCGCGGCGCCGAAAAAACCGGGTTGGCCTGGGTTGTGGTGGCCGTCCCCGGGGGCTGCGCCCCCAGACCCCCCTTTGGCCTCCGGCCTCGTCCTCAAACGCCGGACGGGCTGGATTCGTGGCGCTACAGGTAGTCCTCCAGGCGGCCCACCGTCAGTCCGCTGGCCTGTACGCGGCGCAGGAGGCGGGCGGTGCGGTCTCTGAGGGGTGGGCCGAGGGCCTCGTCGGGGCCGACGAGGATGATGTCGCCGGGGCGGAGTTGTTTCTCGCCGGTGCGGTAGGTGATGCCGTCGGGGGTCGTCGAGGCGCGCCACAGGACCACCGCGGTGACCCCGCAGTCCGCCGCCGCGCGCAGGGTGGTGGTGTCGTAGATGCCGTAGGGCGGGCGGAAGAGGCGGGGGCGGATGCCGAAGCGGGACTTCAGCTTCTCCTGCTGGCCGCAGATCTCGGCGCGCTGGCCGGCGTACGGCAGGCCGGGCATGGCCGGGTGGTCCAGGGTGTGGTTCTGGACGCTCGCGCCGACCGACTGGAGGCGGGCGAAGTGGCCGTAGCCGGGGCCGACCACGCTGTCCGTGAGGAACATGCTCACCGGCAGGCGCAGTTCGCGGACCATGTCGACGAAGCGGGGGTCCTTCTCGGCGCCGTCGTCGTAGGTCAGGAAGACCACCCGGTCGGAGGTGGGGACGTGGTCGACGACCGGGGGACGGGCGGTGCGGAACGACAGCGGGTGGAGCGGCGGGCGGGGAGCCGCGGGAAGCGGCGCGGTCAGGCCCCAGCGGCGGTACGCCGGCTCGCCGGAGGGGCCGTGCGGGTGCACCCGGTCGGCCGCCTTCCTGCCGAGCCGTTCGATGGGGTCGACGGAGGGCGCGCACGCGGCCAGGACGAGGGCGGCGGCCAGGACGGCGGCCGTCGCCCCCGGTCGGCTCACAGGTAGTCCTCCAGGCGCGCCACCGCGTAGCCGTCGCGGGTGACCTTGTTCAGGAAGCGGCGCATGTCGTCGACCATGGTGCCGTCCCACTCGTTCCGGCCCCGGAAGTGCGTGAGGACGATGTCACCGGGGTGCAGCGAGCGGTCCCACTCCCGGTACTCCCAGTGGTCGACGTACACCTCCTCGTCCCAGATCGGCGCGTACTTGATGCCGCAGGCCTTGGCGGCGCGCAGGGTGTCGCCGTCGTAGTTGCCGTAGGGCGGCCGGAAGACCGTCGGCGCCCGGCCGAACTGCCTCTTCATGATGTCCTGCATGCCGCAGATCTCGTGCTTCTGCTCGTCGTAGGTCAGACCGGGCATGTAGGGGTGGGTGAGGGTGTGGTTGTTGAGGGTGTGGCCCTCGGCCTGCATCCGGCGGAAGTAGCCGTAGTCGTCCTTGACCAGGTAGTTGCTGAGGAACGCGGTGTACGGGATCCGCAGCTCGCTCATCATCCGCAGGAAGTCCGGGTCCTTCTCGGCGCCGTCGTCGATGGTGAGGAAGACGACCTTCTTCCTGGTCGGGATCGTGGTGAAGACCGGGGGCAGGTCGTCCTCCACCTGGCCGTCCACCTCGAAGCCGTCGCGAGCGGTGATCCTCGGCCGGTACTTGGGCGGGGCCGGGGGCCGCAGCGGGACCTCGTCCAGCCTCCAGCGCCGGGCGGCGGCGACCAGGGCGGCGTGGTCGTCGGGGGCGGCGGCGCCCCGGTGGGCCTGCTGGCCCGCGGCGGGACGGACCCCGGCCTCGTCGCCCGGTCCGGCGCAGCCGGAGACGACGGCGGCCACGGCCAGGAGGGCACCGAGGGCCCGAGCCGCCCTATTTTTGTCATTTTGTACGACTGCTCGCATGGCCTCGGATCCTTCCAGCCCTCTCCCCGGAACCCGGGCAGACACCTCGGCCGGAGGCGAACCATCCACCGACTGGCCGACAATGACCCGGTGAACGACCTCCTCTCCCCCCTCCTCACCCCCGAGGGCCACGCCCTCCTCGACGAGGTGCGCGGCACCGCGCCCGCCGACGAGCTGGCCGTGGCCACCCGGCTGCGCCGCGAGCACCCCGCCGAACTGGTGTCGGCGGCACTCGCCCAGGCCCGGCTGCGGCAGCGGGCGGCGGCGAAGTTCGGGGAGGCGGACGCGGACCGCATGTTCTTCACGCCGAACGGGGTCGAGCAGTCGACGCGGGCGAGTGTCGCCGCGTACCGGGCGGAGCGGCTGAAGGCGCTCGGGGTGACCTCGGTGGCCGACCTGTGCTGCGGGATCGGGGGCGACGCGATCGCGCTCGCGCGGGCCGGTATCCGCGTCCTCGCCGTGGACCGGGATCCGGTGACGGCCGCCGCGGCGCGGGCGAACGCCGACGCGCTGGGGCTCGCCGGCCTGATCGAGGTACGGGAGGCGGACGTCCAGGAGGTGGACGCGGACGGTTACGACGCCGTCTTCGTCGACCCGGCCCGGCGCGGCGGGCGGGGCCGCATCTTCGACCCGGAGGCCTACTCACCGCCCCTGTCCTGGGCGGTCGGGGCTGCGTCGGCGGCCCGGGTGGCCGCGCTGAAGATCGCCCCCGGCATCCCGCACGAGGCGGTTCCGGCGGCGGCCGAGGCGGAGTGGATCTCGGACGCGGGGGACGTGAAGGAGGCCGTCCTCTGGTTCGGCACCGGCGCCCCCGGAGCCGTCCGCGCCACCCTCCTGCCCGGCCCGCGCACCCTGCTCGGCCGCGGTCTGCCCGACCCCGCCGTCCGCCCGGTCGGGCGTTACCTGTACGAGCCGGACGGCGCCGTCATCCGCGCCCACCTGGTCGCCGAGGCGGCCGAGGAGCTGGCCGGCGGCCTGATCGACCCGACGATCGCGTACGTCACGGCCGACGCGCTCGCCCCCACCGCGTACGCGACGGCGTACGAGATCACCGACGAACTCCCCTTCAACGTCAAGAAGCTGAAGGCGCTGCTGCGCGAGCGCGGGGTCGGGAACCTGACCGTGAAGAAGCGCGGGTCGGCGGTGGAGCCCGAGGAGCTGCGCAGGAAGGTCAAGCCGCAGGGACCGAACGCGGCGACCGTGTTCCTGACCCGGGTGGCGGGGGCGCCCACCATGCTCGTCGGCGCCCCCGCACGGCCCGCTACTGGTGCCGGGCCGTCCTGAGCGAGCTCGGGTTCCGGTCGGCCGTCCCGGCGGACCTGGCAGCGGCCGGGGCGGACCCGGCGGCGTCCGTGCGCAGCGCCAGGGCGCTCTTCGCCGCGGCGACGCCGTTGTAGTACGGCTGGTACACGAAGTCGTTGCCGCTCGCGCTGATCGACGAGCCGGCCGTGTTCAGCGCGCCCGCCGTCACCGAGCCGGTGTCGCCGAAGGCCATCGCGGCCTGGGTGCCGGCCGACTCGCGCAGCAGATAGCTCTTGACCTCGTCGGACAGGGCGGGCCGCGAGGTCCACAGCACGGGCCCGTAGATGTTCATCGCGGAGCCCGCGGAGACCCCGTCGCGCCAGGAGCCGGCGTAGGCGAGCGCGACCTGGCTCGGCGTGGTCCACCAGAACTTGGCGAGGGCCACCGACAGCGCCTCGCTGTTGGCGCCCGTGACCGGGTAGTAGTAGTACGTCGACGGCCACTTCGAGAACGACGCGTGGGTCAGCGCGTACTTCGCGTCCGAACCGACCGTGATGACCATGGTCTTGGCCGGATTGAGGCTGTTGAGGTACGACTTCACCGCCGAGGTCAGCGACTTGCCGCTGGTCAGGACGACGCTGCCCGCGCTGCCGGTGCCGTCGGCGCCGGCCGCGGCGGCGGCCGGGAGGGCCGCCTGGTAGTCGGTGCCGCTGGCCAGGAAGACGTAGGCCGGGCTGGTGGTGACCGTCTTCGCCGCCTTGACCGAGGTGTCGTAGCGGTCGGTGCCGGAGACCCGCTTCGGGACGTAGCCGAGGTTCCTCAGCTGGGTGGAGACGTTGGTGGTGAGCACCGAGGTGCCGCCGACCATCCAGACGTTCGCGCCCTTCTTCAGGGTGCGCTTCAGCTCGTTCTGCACCGCCGTCGACAGCCCCGTCTTCGAGCTGAGCAGCACCGGGCCCTGCCGCTTGCCGGCCAGCGCGGTCGCGGTGGGCGCGTCGGCCGAGTCGTCCTGGTTGAGCAGTACGGCGGACTTGGCGTCCAGCAGGCCCGCCTGGCTCTGGCCGACCGTGTTCCAGCTCCAGCGCGAGGAGGCGACGACCGTGCCGTTCGCGTCGGCGCCCCAGACCCGGGCGGTGGTGTTCTTGCGGACCGGCTGCCAGCTGGGGTTGCTGCCCTCCCAGGTGGTCGGGACCGGGGTGAACGCGCCGGTGGTCAGGTCGACGTACTCGGTGCTGTGCGCGTCGCTGCTGTTCGGGTTGGTGTGGACGTCGTAGAGGATCCGGGTGCCGGTCGGCGACCAGGACGGGTTGGAGTACGAACGCGTGTCGTCGGTGATCTGCCGGACGCCGGTGCCGTCCGCGTTCGCCGTGTAGAGCTGGGACTCGCGGACGAAGACCAGCTTGCTGCCGTCGGGCGAGAAGGCGGGCTGCCCGGCGTGGCCGATCACGAGCTTGACCGTGTTCGCGGACGAGTCGTAGACGTAGACGCTCGCGTCCGCGGTGCAGCCCCCGCTGCGGCGCTCGAAGGCGACGCGGCCGGCGTTGTCCACGGTCGGGTTGGAATCGCAGGCGGTCGCCGGCTCCTGGGTGGCCGACAGCAGCGGGCCGGGGGCCCAGGCGCCGTCGGAGGGACCGTAGGCGAGCTGGCCGCCGTCGGAGAACACGACGTAACGGCCGTTCCAGCCGTAGGTCAGGTCCGTGTACGTGCCGTTGCTGATCCGCATGCCCTGCGCCGGGGGCAGGGTGAGCTTCGTGGCGCCGCTGGTGCGCACGCTGCTGATCGTCTGGTACGAGCCGGTGACGAACCGGCTGCCGTCCGGCGCCCAGGCGCCGTAGAGGCCCGAGCCGACGGACGAGACGGCGGTGACCGCCCCGGTGGCCGGGTCCACCAGCCGCGGTCCGTCCATCAGGATCTTGCCCTCGGTGCCCGGCCAGGGCCCCGCGTCGTCGGCGACGGCGCCCGGCGCGATCACCAGGGTGCCCGTCGCGGCCAGGACCGCCGCGGTCGCGAGCGCCGCGCCTCGGCGGCGTGTGAACAGTCTCAAGTTGTCGACCCCCCATGGTCTGCACAGCCCCCGTACAGGGGCCGGGTCACTGTAGAGGCCAACTACCTGCCGCGGGAACCGAGTTACAGATGAACAGCAGTGTGCCGACAGGTTACGAAGGGCACTCGCGCGCCCTGGCCAGCAGCAGCTCCCGCTCCCGCTCGTTGCGTGCGAGGCCCGCGGCCCGTTCGAACTCCGCGCGGGCCTCGGCGGTACGCCCGAGGCGGGCCAGCAGGTCGCCACGGACGCTCGGCAGCAGGTGGTAGCCGCTCAGGGCGGGTTCGGCGGTCAGCGGGTCGACGATCGCCAGGGCGGCCGCCGGGCCGTCCGCCATCGACACGGCCACCGCCCGGTTCAGCTCGACGACCGGGGACGGGGAGCGGGCCGCCAGCAGCCCGTACAGGGTGGCGATGGACCTCCAGTCGGTCTCCTCGTACGTGTAGGCGTGCGCGTGGCAGGCCGCGATGGCCGCCTGGAGGGCGTACGGCCCCGGGGCGCCGGTCGCGGTGGCGTCGGCGCGGGCCAGGGCCCTGATGCCGCGGGCGATCAGCATGCGGTTCCAGCGGCGCCGGTTCTGGTCCCGGAGCAGGACCGGCGCGCCGTCGGGGCCGGTGCGGGCGGCCGTACGGGAGGACTGGAACTCCAGGAGGGAGGCGAGGGCGTGCACCTCCGGTTCCTTCGGCATCAGGGCGGCCAGGACGCGGGCCAGCCGCAGCGCGTCCTCGCAGAGCGACGGGCGCAGCCAGTCGTCGCCCGCCGTGGCCGCGTACCCCTCGTTGTAGATGAGGTAGATGACGTCGAGGACCGAGCCGAGCCGGGCCTCGCGGTCGGGGCCGTACGGCACCTCGAAGGCGACGTTCTTCGTGGCGAGGGTGCGCTTGGCACGGACGATGCGCTGGGCGACCGTCGGCTCGGGGACCAGGAAGGCACGGGCGATCTCGGCCGTGGTCAGGCCGCCGAGGAGGCGCAGGGTGAGGGCCGTGCGGGCCTCGGGCGAGAGCACCGGGTGGCAGGTGGTGAAGACGAGCCGGAGCAGGTCGTCGTCGATGTCCTCCGGGTCGGCGGGTTCCTCCGGCGGGGCCGTCGTCTCGGTGCTGCGGCCGATCTCGGCGAGCTTGCGGGCGTAGTTCTCCCGGCGCCGGACCAGGTCGACGGCGCGGTGGCGGGCGGTCGCCATGAGCCAGGCGCCCGGATTGCCGGGCACCCCGTCCCTGGGCCACTGCTCCAGGGCGGCGACCAGCGCGTCCTGCGCCAGCTCCTCCGCGATGCCGACGTCCCGGACGATCCGGGCGACACCGGCGATCAAGCGGGGCGATTCGAGCCGGAAGACGGTCTCGATGGCGTGGCGGGGGTCGGTCTGGGCGTCCGCCGCGGCCTCGGCGGGGGCGTCGGGGTCGGCGTCGGCGGGGGGCTGTGTGCTCACAGCCCCCCATGCAACACCCACCACCGGACGTGCGCCAGGAGGGTCAGCCCTCCGCGATCTCCCGGACCTCGCAGGTCACGGTCCAGAACTCCTCGTGCACCTGGAGGAACCGCTTGGTCCACTCCAGGGCCTCGGCCTTGTCCTTGCACTGCATGATCGCGTAGCCGCCGACGACCTCCTTGGACTCGGTGAACGGGCCGTCGGTGACGGAGATCTTCCCGCCCTCCCAGTGCACCCGGGTGCCGTCGGCGGTCGGCGTCAGGCCCGCGGTGTCCAGCATCACGCCGGCCTTGGTGATCTCCTCGATCAGCTCGCCCATCCGCTGCATCAGCGCCTCGCTGGGACCCTCGGCGGGGGCGGAGCTCTCGTCGATGCGCACGAGCGACAGGTAACGGGGCATGGTGACTCCTCGGGTTCCACTGCTGCGGGGTCTCTCCCCGCATCTCACCCTTGCGTCGAACGGCCCGCCACCGGATCGACACGCCTGCCGGAATTTCCCGGGGTTTTTTTCCGGCCTCGTTCCCGGCCCCCTCTCCGGCCTAGCGCAGCGAGTCCCACAGCTCGCTCGCGGCCGGCTCCTTCGCGATCACCCGGTTGGGGTCGGAGGGCGCGGTGACCACCGGCATCATCACCGTCTTCGTGTGGTCGGAGGTCAGTCCCTGCAGGCTCTGCCCGAGCCGCATCAGCTCGCTGAGCGAGTCCAGGCCGGTGTCGGTGGTGAGGCTGGAGGTGACCGCGTCGGCGACCTCGTAGAGCTTGGCCGGGCTGGTCAGCAGGTTGATGGAGGCCATCCGGTCCAGGAGCGCCTTCACCAGTTTCTGCTGGAGGCCTATCCGGCCCAGGTCGCTGCCGTCGCCTATGCCGTGCCGGGTGCGGGCGAGCGCGAGGGCCTGGGTGCCGTCGA
This sequence comes from Streptomyces sp. NPDC048291, assembly GCF_043201715.1. Classification (NCBI taxonomy): domain Bacteria; kingdom Bacillati; phylum Actinomycetota; class Actinomycetes; order Kitasatosporales; family Streptomycetaceae; genus Streptomyces; species Streptomyces sp. NPDC048291. The sequence goes on along the minus strand of NZ_JBICZC010000020.1, from coordinate 37,724 downwards.
GGTGATGGGTGCCCTTCTTCAGGTGCAGGTGGCTGTCGTCGTCGTCGATGTCCTGGTCGGTGGTCACGGTCACCCCGCCGAGCGCGTCGACCAGCTTCGCGAAGCCCGAGAAGTCGATCTCCAGGTAGTGGTCCATGCGGACGCCGGTGATCGACTCGACCGTCTTGACCGCGCACACGGCGCCGCCCACCGAGTAGGCGCTGTTGAACATCGCGTTGTAGGCGACGGACGTCGAGCCGCCGGAGGAGAGCGGGCAGGAGGGCCGGGTGACCAGGGTGTCGCGGGGGATGCTGACGATCGTGGCGGAGGTCCGGCCGGCGTCGACGTGGACGACCATCGCGGTGTCGGAGCGGGCGCCCGAGCTGCTGCCGCCGCCGAGCTTCTTGTTCTCCTTGCCGCTGCGCGAGTCCGAGCCCAGTACCAGGATGTTCATCGAGCCGGTGGGCAGCGGGGACGCGGAGGCCGAGGCGGACGCGGTGGCCGTCGGTGTCGTCACCGCCTTCGCCGGGCGGTCGTCCCCGAGCGCGCTGTTGATGTCGACGCTCTTGATGTTGTCGTTGAGGTGCCAGTAGACCCACCCGGCGCCGGCGATGCCGAGCGTCATGACCCCCGCCAGGGTGAGGCCGACGATCTTCAGCGCTCTCGACCGCCGGCCCACCCGTCTGCCCGCGCCGCCCTGCTCCTCGTGTCCCGCGTGTCCCGTCACAAGGCAGGAACGTAAGTCCGAATTATTAGGGGACTGTTAGCGCGAGCGCCGCGAAGCGGTTTTCTTCGGAAAATCTCACCGTTCTCAGTCCGGGTTCAGCCCAGGGTGACGACGGGCACCGGATTGCTCCCGCTCCAGGACGCGTTGAACCCGAAGGTGACCGAACTCCCGTCCGCCACCGTCCCGTTGTAGGAGGCGTTCGCGCAGGAGACGGCGGCGCCCGACTGGGTGCAGGTCGCGTTCCAGGCCTGGGTGATCTGCTGCCCGGCGCCGTACGTCCAGCTCACGTTCCAGGAGCTCAGCGCGGCCCCGGAACAGGAGATCGTCACCTGGCCGGTGAACCCGGTGTTCCACTGGCTGGTCACGCCGTAGGCGGCGGTGCAGGCACCGGTCGGCGGCGGGGTGGTCGTGGTCCCGCCGAGCGCCTCCGCGATGCCGTAGTACGCCGGTTTCGGCGCGTAGTTCGCGTCGTACGGGGTCGCCGCGCCGTAGCCGGGGAAGGTGCTGTCCACCCAGGAGTCGGAGTCGGTGAAGCCCCACACGGTGACGTTGACGCAGCGGCTCACCGCCACGCACGCGGCCACCACCGACTTGAAGTCGGCCTTCTGCTGGGCGAGTTTGGTGCTGTCGGAGGGCAGTGCCATCCGGATGTCCAGCTCGGTGATCGCCACGTCGACGCCCAGGTCGGCGAGGCGCTGGATGTTCTGCTGGAGGGTGGCGGGCACCTGGCCGAGGATGAGGTGCGCCTGCAGCCCCACCCCGTCGATCGGGACGCCCGCCGCCTTCAGGGACTTGACCAGGTTGTACAGGGCGGTGCTCTTCGCGTTGACGCCCTCGACGTTGTAGTCGTTGATGTACAGCTTGGCGTCCGGGTCGGCCGCGTGTGCCCAGGTCAGGGCGTTGGCGATGTAGTCGGAACCGAGGCCGTTGTACCAGAGCGTCGACCGGTAGGTGCCATCCTCGTTGAAGGGTTCGTTGACGACGTCCCAGGCGGCGATCTTCCCCTTGTAGCGGCCGACCTCGGTGCTGATGTGGTTCTGCAGCAGGCTGCCCAGCTGGGCGGAGGTCCAGGTGCCGTTCGTCAGCCAGCTGGGGTTCTGGCTGTGCCAGACCAGGGTGTGGCCGCGGACCTGCTGGTTGTGGGCCTGGGCGAAGGCGACGATCTGGTCGGCCTCGGTCCAGTTGAAGGTCCCCTGGGTGGGCTCGACCGTCCCCCACTTCATGGCGTTGCCCGGGGTCAGCGAGCTGAACTGGCCGCCGGCCAGGTCGCCGTAGGTGCCGGTGAGCTTGGAGCCGGTGACCGCGGTGCCGACGACCCTGCCCTTCGCGGCGGCGAGGTCGCGCAGCGGGGTGTCGGCGGCGTGCGCCGCGGGGGCGGTGAGGAGCAGTGCCGCGCCGGTGAACAGCGCGGCGAGGGGTAAGCCGAATCTCAGAGATCTCATTGCGGGTGCCTCCGAAAGTTTCGGTTGTGCAACCGATTGGCTTCGGAGGAGTGTGGAGACGCCCCCACCACCCGTCAATACGTCAACTTCTGGCCAAGCCCGCCTCACGCGACCGCGGGCGCCACCGTGCTCGACCGCACCACCAGGCTGGTCGCCAGCTCCACCCGGGTGGCGGTCGTCGCCTCCTCCGCCCGCCCCATCTCCAGGACCAGCCGCGCCGCCGCCTCGGCCATCTCGGTCAGCGGCTGCCGTACGGTCGTCAGCGGCGGCCCCACCCAGCGGGCCAGCGGCAGGTCGTCGAACCCGACGACGCTCACGTCCTCGGGGATGCGCAGCCCCAGCTCGCGCGCGGCCTCGTAGAGCCCGAGGGCCTGGAGGTCGTTGCCGGTGAAGATCGCGGTGGGCCGGCCGGGCATGCGCAGCAGTTCCAGGCCGAGCCGGTAGCCGGCGTCGTGGTGGAAGTCGCCCGCCTTGATCAGGTCCGGGTCGACCGGCAGCCCGGCGGTCTCCAGCGCGGCCCGGTAGCCGTCCACCCGGGCCCGGCTGCACATCATCCGGGACGGCCCGCTGATCGCGCCGATCCGCCGGTGCCCCAGCTCGACCAGGTGCCGGGTGGCGGCCAGCCCGCCCTGCCAGTTCGTCGCCCCGATCGACGGCACGTCCGGCCCCGGGTCTCCCGCCGGGTCCATCACCACGAACGGGATGGACCGGCTCAGCAGCAGCGCCCGCTGCGACTCGTCGAGCCCCGACAGCACGAGCACCACCCCGTGCGGCCGGCGCGCCGCCACCTGGTCCGCCCAGGTCCGCCCCGGGGTCAGCCGCCCCGCGGACTCGCTCAGCACCACACTCAGCCCGGCATCCCGGGCCACGTTCTCGACTCCCCTGATGACCTCCATCGCCCAGGCGCTCTCCAGCTCGTGGAAGACCAGGTCGATCAGCGGCGACCGGGAGGCCTCGGCGCGGCGCCGCCGGTAGCCGTAGGCACGCAGCAGCTCCTCGACCCGGGTGCGGGTCGCCGGGGCGACGTCGGCGCGCCCGTTCAGGACCTTCGAAACAGTCGGAGCGGACACGCCTGCCTCACGGGCGATTTCGGCGAGCGTCGCCGTCTGCGTTTCTGTGGGCTTCGAAGGCGTCATGCCCGCGATCGTATCCCCGCGCTCCCCCTTGACGAAGACCCTGGCACGCCATAGGTTCCCGGAACATTCGGTGTGTGGTACGAAACATTCGTAGCAGCGTTCGTAGCAGAGAACCCACGCAGAGAGCACGCAGTGAGCACGCAGAGAACCACGCAGAGAGCAGAGACGGGAGTTTCATGACCACCGCTCCTTGGCGCGACCCCGCACTGCCCGCCGCCGCCCGCGTCGACGACCTGCTCACCCGGATGACGCTGGAGGAGAAGACCGCCCAGCTGTACGGGGTGTGGGTGGGCGCCGCCACGGACGGCGACGGGGTCGCCCCGCTGCAACGCGAGATGAGCGCCGACTACGACTGGACCGAGCTGATCACCCGCGGCCTCGGCCAGCTGACCCGTTCCTTCGGCACCGCCCCGGTGGACCCGGTGCTGGGCGCGCGAGCACTGGCCCGCGCCCAGCGCCGGATCACCGCGGCCGGCCGCTTCGGCATCCCGGCGATCGCCCACGAGGAGTGCCTGGCCGGCTTCACCGCCTGGCAGGCGACGGCCTACCCGGTCCCGCTCGCCTGGGGCGCCGCCTTCGACCCGCCCCTCGTCGAGGAGCTGGGCCGGCGCATCGGCCACGACCTCCGCTCGGTCGGCGTCCACCAGGGCCTGGCCCCCGTCCTGGACGTGGTCCGCGACCCGCGCTGGGGCCGGGTCGAGGAAACGATCGGCGAGGACCCGTACCTGGTCGGCACCATCGGCTCCGCGTACGTCCACGGCCTGGAGTCGGCCGGAGTGATCGCCACCCTCAAGCACTTCGCCGGCTACGCCTCCTCCGTCGGCGCCCGCAACCTCGCCCCGGTCCGGGCGGGGGTACGGGAGTTCGCGGACGTCACCCTCCTCCCCTTCGAGATGGCGCTCCGCGAGGGCGGGGCCCGCTCGGTGATGGCGGCCTACAACGAGACGGACGGCGTCCCGGCCTCCGCCGACCCCCGCCTCCTGACCGAACTCCTCCGCGACGACTGGGGCTTCGACGGCACGGTCGTCGCCGACTACTTCGGCATCGGCTTCCTGCAGTCCCTGCACCGGGTGGCCGGTACGGAGGCGGAGGCGGCCCATCTCGCCCTGGCGGCGGGCATCGACGTCGAACTGCCGACCCTGAAGTGCTACGGCCGCCCGCTGGTGGCGGCGGTCCGGGACGGCATGGTCCCGGAGTCACTCGTCGACCGGGCGGCCCGCCGGATCCTCCTCCAGAAGTGCGAACTGGGGATGCTGGACGCCGACTGGACCCCGGAGCCCGAGCAGGACGGCCCGGTCGACCTCGACTCGACGGCGAACCGCGCGCTGGCCCGCCGCCTGGCCGAGGAGTCCGTGGTCCTCCTCGACAACCCGGACGGCACGCTCCCCCTCGCCCCCGACACCCGCATCGCGGTGGTCGGCCCGCGCGCCGCCGACGCCCTAGCGATGCTGGGCTGCTACTCCTTCCCGTCCCACGTCCTGACCCACCACCCCGAGGTCGACCTGGGCATCGCCATCCCCACCGTCCTCGACTCCCTCCGCGCCGAACTCCCCGACGCCAAGGTCACGTTCGCCGAGGGCTGCGACGTCACGGACCCGGACCCGTCCGGCTTCGCGGAAGCGGTGGCACGCGCGTCCGAGGCCGACGTGTGCGTGGCGGTCCTGGGCGACCGCGCGGGCCTGTTCGGGCGGGGCACCTCGGGCGAGGGCTGCGACGTCACGGACCTCGGATTGCCGGGCGTTCAGGCGGACCTGCTGGACGCACTCCTCTCGACGGGCGTCCCGGTGGTCCTCGTCCTGCTCACCGGCCGCCCGTACGCACTGGGCCGCTGGCACGGCCGACTCGGCGCGGTGGTCCAGGCGTTCTTCCCCGGCGAGGAGGGCGGCCCGGCGGTCGCGGGAGTACTGTCGGGCCGCGTCAACCCGTCCGGCCGCCTCCCGGTCAGCGTCCCCCGCGTGCCGGGCGGCCAGCCCTGGACCTACCTCCAGCCCCCGCTCGGCCTCGCGGGCGAGGTCAGCAACCTGGACCCGACCCCGCTGTATCCCTTCGGGCACGGCCGCGGGTACACGGCGTTCGCGTGGGCCCTCGACTCACCCGCCACGGCCGAGATCCCCACGGACGGCTCCCACGACGTGACCCTGACCGTCCGCAACACGGGCGAGCGGGCGGGCACCGAGGTCGTACAGCTGTACCTGCACGACCCGGTGGCCTCGGTGACCCGCCCGGACGTCCGCCTGATCGGCTACCGGCGCGTGGACCTGGCCCCGGGCGCATCGAAAAGGGTGACCTTCCACTTCCACGCGGACCTGTCGGCGTTCACGGACCGGGAGGGGGCGCGGGTGGTGGAGCCGGGGGCACTGGAGCTGCGGGTGGGGGCGTCGAGCGCGGACACCCAGGGCACGGTGACACTCCAACTGACCGGTCCGGTACGACGGTTGGGGCCGGACCGGGTGCTGCGCTGCGAGACGGAGGTGGACTGACCGTCAGGACGCGGCAGCGAGCGCGACGAAGGGGGCCCAGGCAGCGGGGGTGAGGGCGAGGCGGGGGCGGGCGCGGTCCTTGGAGTCGCGGATGTGGATGGTGGTGGGGGCGACGGCTACTTCTATGCAGTTGTCGCCCGCAGTGCCGCTGTACGTGGACTTGTGCCAGGTCAGGGCGACTTCTATGCAGCTGTCGCCCTGGGCGCTGCTGTAACTGCTCTTGAACCAGGCGAGTTCGGCGTTGCTCATAGCGCTCCTCGCAGTCGCTCCAACAGGCTCGCGGAGTCCTCGGGGGTGAGGGCCTGCGAGCGCAGTCTCGCATAGCGCTGCTGGACGCGGATCACCTCTTTCGGGTCGGTGATGACACGGCCGTTCTCCTGCCCCTCGCAGTACGCAAACGGCTTGCCCTCAGGTGTCATGAGGGCTTGTACCGGCCCTGCCAGGCAGGCGTGGTGCGCGGCCTCCAGCGGCATGATCTGGAACGTGATGTTGCGCGGGGCCGTCGCCTCCACAATATGGGCGTACTGCTCGCGCATGACGTCGATGCCCCCGATGCGCCGCCGCAGCACTGCCTCCTCCACGATGAAGCTGAACGACGTGTTGGGGCGCTCGCGCAGCAACCGTTGCCGGTCCAGCCGAGCCGCCAGCTGCGTCTCCATCTGCTCGTCGGACATCGGCGGGATCTCCTCGTCGTACAAGGCACGTACGTAGGAGGGGGTTTGGAGCAGGCCGGGCACCAGCCTGCACTCATACGTGTCCAATGCGACCGCTTCCTGCTCCAACTGCGCCCACATCCGGAACCAGACCGCGAACCCCGGTTGCCGCCCGACCCTCTCGAAGCCCTTCCGTAACGCGCCGGTGTTGCCCAGCGCCCCCTCCGCCAACTCGACGAACCGCTGATCCGGAAGCCGCCGCCCCAACTCGATCGAAGCCACCGAGTGCTTGGACATGTGAACCCGCGCCCCGAACTCCTCCCGGCTCAGTCCCGCGTGCTCCCGCAGCCCCTGCACGAACGCGCCGAACGTCTTCATGCTGTCCGACGACTCGGGCTCACCGTTCACCTCAACGCCACCGCTCATGCACTCAGGGTGACGGTGGCGCGGCTCCGCTGTCTACGGATTCCGGGAATGCGGCAGCGGCAGCGGGAACAGGCCCTTCAGCCTGCGCAACGCCTCCTCGTCGCCGGCGGCGGACGCCACGCCCGTCTCGACGGCTTCCGCGAAGGTGAGGCCCTGGCCGGTCAGGCGGACGAAGGACTCCTCGCTCATCGTGACGGTCGCGTCGGGGTACTGGGCCGGACCGTGCACGGCCTCGACCGTCCCGTCGTCGATCCGGGCATGGAACACCTCGTCGTCGATGCGGAACTCGTACACCGCACGGAGCCCTGCCGCCGCCTCGGGGTCGAAGCAGGCGCGCAGCCCGAGCACGGCCCAGCCCGGATGGAACGCCTCGGTGTCACGGCGCTCGCCCATCGCCCACTTGAGGCCCCAGCGGGCCAACTCCAGGATCGCGGGGCCGAGTTCCTCGCCCGCCGGGGTGAGCGCGTAGGCGGGGGTCCGGGCGGGCGGCGGGAGCGTGACCTTGCGGGCGAGACCCTCGCGCTCAAGGTGCTTGAGGCGCGCGGCCAGCAGCCCCGTACCCAGACCGCGCAGGCTCGCCTGGAGATCGCCGTACCGCTTGGGCCCGGTCAGCAGTTCGCGGATCAGCAGCAGGGTCCAGCGTTCGCCGACGAGGTCGAGGGTGCGCGCTGTGGCGCAGTACTGGTTGTAGGTTCGCTGTTCCACTTCGGAATCATAAGTCATTGACTTCCTGATTTTGAAGTGGGAGGTTCGAACTACGGTAACAACACAGGGGGTTGGGATGAGCAACGCGTTGTACACGGCACAGGCGCACGTCACCGGAGGCCGGAACGGCCATGGGCGGACGAGCGACGGGCGGCTGGACCTGGAGCTGCGCCTGCCCAAGGAACTGGGCGGCGACGGCGAGGGCGTGAACCCCGAGCAGCTCTTCGCCATCGGCTACGCCGCCTGCTTCGGCACCACGCTCGCCCTGCTCGGGCAGCGCGAGGGGCTCCAGGCGGACGACGCGGAGGTCGACGCGTCCGTCTCCCTGATCCCGGCCGGAGGCGGCCGCCTCCGGCTCGGCACCGAACTGCGGATCTCCCTGCCCTCGCTCACGGACGAACAGGCGACCGGACTGGCCAGGGCGGCCCACCAGGCCTGCCCGTACTCCAACGCCACGCGCGGCAACATCGACGTGGCCCTGACGGTCAACGGCAGAGGCCTCTAGGGGGTGTCGCCCACCGACTCGAACCGCCACCGGTGCACCGGCCGGGTGACCAGGTCACGGGGCGGGTCGGGGAGTTCGGGAAGGTCCGAGTCGTCGTAGGACGCCTCCCACCACGTGATGACCAGCACCCGGTCCTGCGGTGCCCAGAAGGTCTCCCGGCGCAACGGGGCCTCGGGGAGCCTCTGCTCGCGCGCCCAGGCGACGAGTTCCGCGCCCCGGCCCTCCACCGCCCGCGCCTCCCACATCAACGCGACCGTCACGTGTAGAGGTTCTCCTTGCTGACCTCGTGGACGTGGTCGTGGTGGTGGGTGCCGGGGACGTGCGGGTCGGTCACCGGCAGGGAGCTGTCCGCGGAGAGGTCCCAGTCGGACGGGGTCCGGTTGCGGGCGACCATCTCCGCGCCGAGGGCGGCCACCATCGCGCCGTTGTCGGTGCACAACTTCATGCGCGGCACCCGGAGCTGGATGCCGGCCGCCTCGCAGCGCTCCGCCGCGAGGGCGCGCAGCCGGGAGTTGGCGGCGACTCCGCCGCCGATCATCAGGTGGTCGACGCCCTCGTCGCGGCAGGCCCGGACGGCCTTGCGGGTCAGGACGTCGACGACCGCCTCCTGGAAGGACGCGGACACGTCGCGGACCGGGACCTCCTCGCCCGCCGCCCGCTTGGCCTCGATCCAGCGGGCCACCGCCGTCTTGAGCCCGGAGAAGGAGAAGTCGTAGGCGGGGTCGCGGGGGCCGGTGAGACCGCGCGGGAAGGCGATCGCCGAGGGGTCGCCCTCCTTCGCGTAGCGGTCGATGACCGGGCCGCCCGGGAAGCCCAGGTTCAGCACGCGGGCGATCTTGTCGAAGGCCTCGCCTGCCGCGTCGTCGATGGTCGCGCCGAGCGGCCGTACGTCGGAGGTGATGTCCGAGGAGAGGAGGAGCGAGGAGTGGCCGCCGGAGACCAGCAGCGCCATCGTCGGCTCCGGGAGCGGGCCGTGTTCCAGCTGGTCGACGCAGATGTGGGAGGCGAGGTGGTTCACGCCGTAGAGCGGCTTGCCGAGCGCGTACGCGTACGCCTTCGCCGCCGAGACGCCGACCAGCAGCGCGCCGGCCAGACCGGGGCCCGCCGTGACCGCGATGCCGTCGAGGTCCTTCGCGCTGACGCCCGCGTCCTTCAGCGCGCGCTCGATGGTCGGGACCATCGCCTCCAGGTGCGCCCGGGACGCCACCTCGGGGACGACCCCGCCGAAGCGGGCGTGCTCGTCGACGGAGGAGGCGACGGCGTCGGCGAGGAGGGTGGTGCCCCGGACGATGCCGACGCCGGTCTCGTCGCAGGAGGTCTCGATCCCCAGAACCAGGGGTTCGTCAGCCATTGATCTCGGTTCCTTGTTCGGAGGTGGGCCCGGTGGCGGAGCCGGTGCCGGGCTGCCCGGTAATCAGGCGCATCACCAGGGCGTCCACGTTCCCCGGCTGGTAGTAGCCGCGTCTGAACCCGATGGGCTCGAAGCCGAACCGCTCGTAGAGCTTCTGGGCGCGGATGTTGTCGACCCGGCACTCCAGCATGACCTCGGCGCACTCGAAGGCGGTCGCGGCGCGCAGCAGTTCGGTGAGCAGCTCCGCGCCGAGCCCGGTGCCCCACTGGTCACGGCGTACGGCGATGGTCTGGATGTCGCCGACCGCGGCGGAGCCGCCGTCGTCGGAGGCGGCACCCTGGGCGGCGAGGCCGCCGTAGCCGACGATCCGGTCGCCCTCCAGGGCCACCAGGTACCGCCGGGTCGCCCCGGGGCCCCTCGCGTGGGCCAGTTCGGACCAGAACATCCCCCGCGACCAGGCATCCTCGGGGAACAGGTCCTTCTCCAGCTCCAGGACCGGGTCGATGTCCCACCAGCGCATCTCGCGCAGCTGTGCGGTCACTTCGGGGTGACCACCTTGTAGTTCTTGGGCACCTGGGCGTCCGGCCTGCGCAGGTACAGCGGGCGGGGCGCGGGCAGTTCCTCGCCGGCGGCCAGCTTCTCGGCGGCCAGCGAGGCGAGGGCCGCGGCGGAGACGTGCTCGGGCTCGTGCGCGACCGGGAAGGTGTCGGGGTAGAGCAGCGCCCCGGCGCCGACGGCGGGCAGCCCGGCCACCTGCTCGGCGATGTCGGCGGGCCGGTCGACGGCGGGCTCCGTGCGCCGGGTGCGCGAGTCCTCGTACACCGCCCAGTAGACCTCCTTGCGGCGGGCGTCGGTCGCGACGACGAACGGGCCCTTCTCGATGTCGGCCGCGTAGGCGAGCCCGTCGAGCGTGCACAGGCCGTGGACGGGCACGCCGAGCGCGAGCCCGAAGGTGTCCGCGGTCATCAGACCGACCCGCAGGCCGGTGTAGGGGCCGGGACCGATGCCGGTGACGATGTCGGTGACGGCGTCCAGCGGGACCCCGGCCTCGGCGAGGACGCGGTCGACGGCCGGCAGCAGCAGCTCGCCGTGCCGGCGCGCGTCCACCTGGCTCGACGAGGCGATGACGGCCGTACCGTCGTGCAGGGCGACGGTCACGGCGGGGGTGGCGGTATCCAGAGCGAGCAAGAGCACGCGAACAGCCTACGGCTCCGGCGCCGCGAGCACGCCCGGCCGGGTCGGACGGTCACTGACTGCTACGGTCTGTACGAAGTACGACATATACGGCTAGGCCCCACGCGAGGCTCTCCGTGAGGCTCTACGGCAGGCAGAGGTGGCGCGCGTGGCAGGGACCAGCTCGGGAGTCGTGGCAGGCCTGACCGCGGCGGCCGTCGGGGTGGTCGGTTTCCTCGCCTACCAGGCCTCGGCCACTGTCCCGCCCGGCCTCGGCAGCCGGTCGTCGGCGAGCCCCGCCCCCGGAGCGCCGGGCGCCAAGGCCCCCCGGGACCACCGCCACCCCACCGCCCTCCCGAACACCTCCGGCACGGGTGAACGGGTGGTGTACTCGGTGGACGACGACCGGGTCTGGCTGGTCAACGAGCGGGGCCGCGTCGAGCGCACCTTCGAGGTGAACCCCGGCACCATCGACCCGCCGCTCGGCGCCTACTGGGTGACGTCCCGCTCCAAGGCCGTCACCGGCACCGACGGCCTCCCCATCGAGCACGTCGTCCGCTTCACCACCACGAAGGACGGCTCGGCCATCGGCTTCAGCGCGGTCACCGCCCAACGCGCCGCCACACCCCCCGACCCCACGGTGAAGACCGGCGGCATCCGCGAGACCCGCCCCGACGGCAACGCCATGTGGAACTTCGCGACGATCGGCGTCAAGGTGATCGTGATCCGCTGACGCGCCCCTGACCGGCGGCGCAGCCGCCGCTTGGGGGCGCGGGGAACTGCGCGACCAGCCCCCACGCACCCGCACGGACCCACCGGCCGAACCCTCAGTGCCGACTGCCGCGCCGTCGTGGCTGGCCGCGCAGTTCCCCGCGCCCCTTACGGGGCGGGTCGCACCCCCCTAGGCAGCCCTGCGGTCCTGCGCGACCGGCCTCGACGCCGGATCCGGCACTCTCGGCGGCCGGGACACCGCGTCGGCGCACGCGCAGGACGCCAGCAGCTCACGCATGGAGACGCCGGGAACCCCGGCGACCGCGGCCGGTCGCCGCTCCTCGGACTGGGACACGGACACGGGCGCCTCCTGAAGTGCGGGGGCGGGCGTAGTTAGGTAGACCTAACTACGGACTGGGTACCATGTGACCACGCCGATACGTCCGGCGCAATATCTTGCCGACGCCTTGTCGGAACGTTCACACGGCCCTCAGGCCGACAGCACCCCGAGGTCCACCGCGTCCCACCGCTCCCCCAGCCCCGCCAGGGTCACGTGCCGTACCTCGTCGGTGGTGTCGCCGACCGCCCGGTGGATCCGGACCATGAGCCGGTCGTCGGTCAGCTCCTCGACCTTGCCCTCGCCCCACTCCACGACGACCACGGACTCGGGCAGCGAGACGTCGAGGTCCAGGTCCTCCATCTCGTCGAGCCCGCCGCCCAGGCGGTAGGCGTCCACGTGGACGAGCGGCGGACCGCCGCCGAGGGACGGATGCACGCGGGCGATGACGAACGTCGGCGACGTGACGGCGCCGCGCACACCGAGCCCCTCGCCCAGTCCCCGCGTCAGCGTCGTCTTGCCGGCGCCGAGCTCCCCGCTGAGCATCACGAGGTCACCGGCGCGCAGCAACTTCGCCAGCCGGCGGCCCAGCTCCCCCATCTGCTCGGGGGAGGTGACGGTCAACTCGGTCTCAGCCTGGCTGTGCCGTGCTGCTGGTGCTTCCATAGCCACTTACCGTAGCCCCTGCCGGCACGGCACCCGCGCGGGTCAGCAGGTCGGCGAGGCGGTCGGTGACCACCTCCGGGTGCTCCAGCATGACCAGGTGCCCGGCGTCCGCGACGAGCACGAGTTCGGCGTCGGGCAGCAGGTCGGCGATGACCTCGCTGTGCTCGCTGGGCGTGACGAGGTCCTGCACCCCGGCCAGCACCAGCACCGGCAGGTTCTGGAAGTAGGCGAGCGCGGCGGTCTTGTCGTGGTCGGTGAAGGCCGGGTAGAACTCGGCGACCACGTCGATCGGCGTCGACTCGATCATCCGCTCCGCGAACCGCTCCACCGCCGGGTCGACGTCCTTGGACGCGAACGAGTACCGCTTGATGATCCCGGCGAAGAGATCGGCGGTGACCCGCCGCCCCTTCTCCACCAGCGCGGCCTGCGTGCCCAGCGCCTTCAGCACCCCGGGCAGCACCCGGCGCACCACGTTGACCCCGGCGATCGGCAGCCCGAAGTTGACCTCGCCGAGCCGCCCGGACGAGGTACCGACGAAGGCGGTGGCGACCACCCGCTCCCGGATCAGGTCGGGGTACTGCGCGGCCAGCGCCATCACCGTCATGCCGCCCATGGAGTGCCCGACCAGCACGATCGGCCCCTCCGGCACGGCCGCGTCCAGGACGGCCTTCAGGTCCCGGCCCAGCTGGTCGATGGTGAGCTCCACCCCGTCCTCGTGCTGGGCGACGCCCCGCCCGGAGCGGCCGTGGCTGCGCTGGTCCCAGTGCACGGTGCGCACGACCCCGCGCAGGGCCGCCCGCTGGAAGTGCCAGGAGTCCTGGTTGAGGCAGTAGCCGTGGCTGAAGACGACGGTGACGGGCGCGGGCGCCTTGCGGCCGAAGAGCCGGCGGCGGCGCGGCGAGACGGCGGGGCCGGGGTCGGGTACCACCTCGTCGACCTCGTAGTAGAGCTCGGTGCCGTCGTCGGCGTACGCCTTGCCGGGGGTGCCGCGCAGGGTGCCGTAGGGACCTGCCGAGTCCAGCGCCAGCCGCGCCTTGCGGCGCATGCCGCGGCCCACGGTCATCCGCTCCACGGCGACGCCGGCGGCCGCTCCGGCGGCGAGCACTCCTATGGCGGCGCCGGCGACGCCCGTCACCTTGCGCCAGCTGCCGGAGTCCGCCCCCGTGGCCGAGGCGACGACGGCCGCCACGGCGGCTTCCGCTACGGCCTCCGCACTGCTCTCGCTCACGTACCGCTCCTCTTCGCCGTACTGCAGTTCGCTGCTCGGGTGACACGGGTGACGCCGACTCGACGCGTGTTGCTGATGTTGCGGATGTTGCTGTTGATACAGGTGTAACCGGGTCGTGCCGTCGCCGAACCCCGAGGGTCAGGCGCCGTCCCCTGGTTCTTGCCCAGTCGCCCGCTCGTTCACATAGACGCGGGGAACCCGGGTTCCGATGCGCGTGACGATTTCGTATGCGATCGTGCCCGCGGCCTGGGCCCAGTCCTCGGCGGTGGGCTCGCCCCGGTCGCCGGGACCGAAGAGCACGGCCTCCGCGCCGACTTCGGGCTCGTCGCCGCCGAGGTCGACGACGAACTGGTCCATCGCGATCCGCCCGGCGGCCGTCCGCCACTTGCCGCCGACCAGCACCGGCCCGGTGCCGGAGGCGTGCCGCGGGACGCCGTCCGCGTAACCGACGGGGACGAGTCCGAGGGTGGTCTCGCCGGGCGTGACGTAGTGGTGCCCGTAACTGACCCCGTGCCCGCCCGGTACGTGCTTGACCAGGGCGAGGGAGGCGGACAGCGTCATCACCGGGCGCAGGCCGAAGTCGGCCGCGCTGCCCAGCTCGGGGCTGGGCGAGAGGCCGTAGAGCGCGATGCCCGTGCGGACCAGGTCGAAGTGGGTCTCGGGGAGGGTGAGGGTGGCCGGCGAGTTGGCGATGTGCCGCACCTCGGGGCGCACGCCCTGTTCCTCGGCGTACCCGAGCAGTTCGCGGAAGAGGGTGAGCTGGGCGGTGATGGAGGGGTGGCCGGGTTCGTCGGCGCAGGCGAAGTGCGACCACAGCCCGGTGATCCGGAGCAGTCCGGCCGCCTCGGCGCGCAGCGCCTCGCGGACCAGCTCGGGCCAGTCGGCCGGCTGGCACCCGTTGCGCCCGAGCCCGGTGTCGGCCTTGAGCTGCACGCGCGCGGGCCGCCCGGCCGCACGTGCGGCCCCGGTCACCTCGCGCAGCGCCCACATACCGCTCACCGACACGTCGAGGCCGGCCTCGACGGCCTCCCGCCAGGGCCCGCCCGGGGTCCACAGCCAGCACATGATCCGCACGTCCGCGGGCAGTCCCGGGTCCGCGCGCAGCGCCAGGGCCTCCTCCGGGGTGGCCGTGCCCAGCCAGCTCGCGCCCGCCTCGACGGCCGCGCGGGCACACCGGAGGGCCCCGTGGCCGTACGCGTCGGACTTCACGACGGCCATCAGGGCCGCGTCCGGCGCGAGGGCACGCAGGGTCCGCGCGTTGGCCCGCAGGGCGGCCAGGTCGATCTCGGCGCGGGCGCGCAGGGGCGCGGTCGGTGCATTCTGCCCAGTCGGTGTATCACTCATCGCGCCCCCAGTGTCTCAGAGGCCTCCGACAGCCCACCGGCACAGCCCCTGGTACCGGGCTCAGGTACCCGTACGGTGGCCCCACACGTAGACCTTGTCGCCCTTCTTCAGCACGCTCCACAGCTTCTTCGCGTCGCCGAGCTTGAGGTTCACGCAGCCCCAGGAGCCGACGGTGGTGTAGATGGAGCCGTAGACGGCGTGGAAGGCCTGCCCGCCGTCGAAGAACTGGGCGTACGGCATGGGCGAGTTGTACAGCGTCGACCAGTGGTTCTTGTGCCGCCAGTAGATGCTGTGCCACCCGGCCCGGGTCGCGTACCCCTTCCGCCCGCTGCGCATCTGCACCGGCCCGTAGACCACCTTGCTGCCCTTCTGCACCCAGGTGACCTGCCGGTTGAGGTCCACGCAGGCGACCCGGTACGACTTCACGGGGCAGTTCTTGGCAGCGTTCGGGTTCTTCTTCGCCGACAGGAGCATCATCTGGTACCAGGTCACGGGCCCCGCGAACCCGATCGCCGGCTTGATCTTGTACTTCGTCTGGAACTTCTGGATCGCCTTGCAGTCGGCGCTGGACTGCTTCCCGTCCGCCATCAGCTTCAGCCACTGCTCGATCTGCTTCTGGTACGGCCCGGTGAGCTTGGAGCAGCTCACCTTGGCGACGGCGTCGCTGAGCGGCACGTACTCGATGAGGTCGTACGTCCCGGGCGCCGCCGCCTTCGGCTCGACGGCGTCCTCCTCGGCGCCGGGCGTGTACACCTTGGGCGCCAGCATCTGGTCGGGGGTGTCGATCTGCCAGGGCTGGGCGGGCCCCGGCGCGACCCCCGGCACCAGCTCCGACTCGGGGACGGCGGCGCCCGGCCCGGGAACGGCACCGACCGCGACCCCGGTCCCGGCACCGAGCGAGAGAACGGCCACAGCGGCGACGAGCGTTCCGATTCGTCGACTTCGTCCATTAATCATGCGATCAGACAACCTCGCAGGTCCCGGGATTCCGGGAAGCCGCGCGGCGAGGTCACCCGACGGATGCACAGCGCCCCGAAAGGGGCGCGGGGCTGTATCGATTTGCGGCTGCCGCCGCGTGGGCGCGCTCAGCCCCCACCCACCCGCACCCGGTCTACATGCCCAAGGGGTTCGGGGCGAAGCCCCCGTGACGGTGCGGGCCTGTCCTACCGAGTCGGGTGGGCGGGTGGGTAAACGCCTCGCCAAGCCGACGGCACCTGCTCGGCCACCGCGTGGGCGACCGTCGGCGCCCCCTCCGCCGCGAACCGCCCCGCGAGCCCGTGCAGATACGCCGCCACGCTCCCCGCGTCCCGCGCGTCCAGCCCCGCCGCCAGCAACGACCCCGCCAGCCCCGACAGCACGTCCCCGCTCCCGGCGGTGGCGAGCCAGGACGTCCCCGTCGCGTTCACCCGGACGGCGACGCCTCCGCCCGCCGCCGCCACCAACGTCGTCGACCCCTTCAGCAGCACCGTCGCCCGATAGGCCGCCGCCAGCTCCCGCACCGCCGCGAGCCGACCGGCCTCGACCTCCTCACGTCGTACCCCCAACAGCGCGGCGGCTTCCCCGGCGTGCGGCGTCATCAGGGTCGGCGCGGTACGGCCGCGCACCGCGTCCCGGTCGGCGAACCGCAGCCCGTCCGCGTCGACCAGCACCGGCACGTCCGCCTCCAGCGCCTCGGCGACGGCGTCGGCGTCGTCCCCGACCCCCGGTCCGGCCACCCACGCCTGCACCCGCCCGGCCTTCCGCGGCCCCCCGTCCGACACGAGCGTCTCGGGAAAGCGGGCCAGCACCTCGTCCTTGGCCGGTCCGACGTACCGTACGGCCCCGGCCCCGCCCCGCAACGCCCCCGCGACGGCCAGCACGGCCGCCCCCGGATAGCGCGCCGACCCGGCCACGATGCCCACCACGCCCCGCCGGTACTTGTCGCTCTCCGCCGACGGCACCGGCAGCAGCCGCGCCACGTCCGCGTCCTGCAAGGCCTCCAGTTCGGCCTCCTCTGGCAGTTCGAGCCCGATGTCGACCAGCCGTACCGAACCTGCGTACTCCCGCGCCGGATCGATCAGCAGCCCCGGCTTGTGCGTCCCGAAGGTCACGGTCAGGTCCGCCCGTACGGCCGCCCCGCGCACCTCACCGGTGTCCGCCTCCACGCCGCTCGGCAGGTCCACGGCGACGACGGCGGCCCGCGACCGCTCCACGACCGCCACCAGTTCCGCCGCCCCGGGCCGCAGCCCGCCCTTGCCGCCGATCCCCACGATCCCGTCGAGGACGAGATCGGCCCGCAGGACCAACTCCTCGGCGCCGCCGTCCCGCACGACGGTCCCGCCGGCCCGGCGCAGCGCCGCCAGCCCGCCCTCGTGCGTGCGCTCCGGCGCGAGCAGCACCGCCGCGACCCCCGCTCCGCGCCGCGCCAGCCGCGCCCCGGCATACAGCGCGTCCCCGCCGTTGTCCCCGCTGCCGACCAGCAGCACCACCCGGCTGCCGTACACCCGTCCGAGCAGCTCGGCGCAGGTGGCGGCCAGCCCGGCAGCGGCCCGCTGCATCAGCGCCCCTTCCGGCAGCCGCGCCATCAGCTCCCGCTCGGCCGCCCGTACCGTCTCCACGCTGTAAGCAGTCCGCATGCCCCGAGTCTCCCCCGGAACCCGCGGCACGCGCATCCGCCCGACCCCACGGGGGTCACCCCTCGGCGATCACCACCGCCGACGCCACCCCGGCGTCGTGACTGAGCGACACATGCCACGACCGCACCCCGAGTTCCGCCGCGCACGCGGCCACGCTCCCCTGCACCCGCAGCCGGGGCCGCCCGCTGTCCTCGACGACCACCTCCGCGTCCGTCCAGAGCAGCCCCGGCGGCGCACCCAGCGCCTTGGCCAGCGCCTCCTTGGCCGCGAACCGCGCCGCGAGCGAGGCGACACCGCGCCGTTCCCCGCTCGCCAGATACAACTCCCGCTCGACGAAGAGCCGCCCGGCCAGCCCGGGAGTCCGCTCCAGCGACTCCCGGAACCGGTCGATCTCGGCGACGTCGATACCCACTCCGATGATGCTCACCGAAGCACCTTACGACCCGTCAGACGACCACGGGCCGGGCCGCGTCCCGCCACCGGCCGCCGTGCCCGCCGGTGCCCGCTACCGGCCGATCCCGTCCAGCTCGGCAAGGTCCTCGTCAAAGAGCGCGAGTCCCGCGCCGGTGACGTTCTCCCGCAGGTGCGCCACCGACGAAGTACCCGGAATCAGCAGGATGTTGGGCGACCGGCGCAGCAGCCAGGCCAGGGCGACCGACATCGGCGTCGCGTCCAGCCGGGCGGCCACGGCGGACAGTGCCGTGGACTGCAGCGGGGTGAAGCCGCCGAGCGGGAAGAAGGGCACGTAGGCGATGCCCTCGGCGGCGAGGTGGTCGATCAGGTCGTCGTCCTGGCGGTGGGCGAGGTTGTACATGTTCTGCACGCACACGACCGGCGCGATCGACCGCGCCTCGGCGATCTGCTCCGGCGTCGCGTTGCTCACGCCGAGGTGCCGGACCAGCCCCTGCCGCCGGAGTTCGGCGAGGGCCTCGAAGGGCTCGGCGAGCGAGCCGGGCCGGAACCCCTGGGCGTCGCCGAGCCGGAGGTTGACCACGTCGAGCGAGTCGAGTCCGAGGTCCTCGATGTTCTCCCGGACGGCGCGCCGCAGGTCCTCGGGCCGCCGGGCGGGAATCCAGTCGCCCTGCCGGTCACGGACCGCGCCGACCTTGGTCACGATGTGCAGGGGCGCGGGGTACGGGTGCAGGGCCTCGCGGATCAGCCGGTTGGTGACGCGCGGTCCGTACGCACCGGCGGTGTCGATGTGGGTGATCCCGAGCGCGGCGGCCTCGCGCAGCACGGCGAGCGCGCCGTCACGGTCGGCGGGCGGCCCCATGACCCCGGGGCCGGCGAGCTGCATGGCGCCGTAGCCGAGGCGGGTGACCGTCAGGTCGCCCAGGTTCCAGGTGCCGCCGGGCAGGGACGCGGAGGGTGTGTAGTCCATGCCGTCGATGGTCGCCCGCGGGCCCGCGGCGCAGCCAATACCGCCGCAGTGCGCTGTCATACCCGGCGGGTATCACAGAGGTAGGTTGTGGCCATGGACACCTTGGAGATCCGCGAGCTGCGGTACTTCCTGGCCGTCGCCGAGGAGTTGCACTTCGGCCGCGCCGCCGAGCGGCTCGGCATGGCCCAGCCCCCGCTGTCCCGGGCGCTCCAGCAGCTGGAGCGGCGCCTGGGCGTGCGCCTGCTGAACCGCAACCGCCGCGGCGTCTGCCTGACCGGCGCCGGAGAGGTGCTGCTGCACGAGGGCCGCGCGGCTCTCGACGCGACCACCGCGGCCGTCCGCCGCACCCGTCGCGCCGGTGACGCCGCCAGCCCGGGCGGCCCCCGCGACCGCCTGGTGCTGGCGGTGAAGGCCGGCGCGTCCCACGAACTGCTGCACAAGCTCCTCGACGCCTACGCGGCCGAGCCCGGCGCCGCCGAGATCGAGGTGCTGCCGACCGGCATGTGCGAGCAGGAGGGGATGCTGCGCGACGGCCGCGCGGACGTGGCGCTCATGCACGCGCCGTTCAACTCCCTCGCCGGCTTCGACAGCGAGGAGCTGATGACCGAGGGGCAGATCGCCGTCCTGCCCGCCGGTCACCCCCTCGCCGCGCGCCGGACCCTGTCGCTGGCCGACGTCGGCGGCATCCCCGGCCTGCCGCTCGCCCGCTGGCCCCGGCACGGCACGTACCCGCCCGGCCCGGGCCCCGAGATCCGCGACCAGACACAGCTGGCCCAGCTGATCGCCCTCGGGCGCACCGTGACCGTCCTGCCCGACTCGGCCCGCGCCTGGCTGTGGGCCGAGCACGCCGCCGTCCCGCTGACCGACGCGCCGCCCGTGGTCACCCACATCGCCTGGCCCGCGCACAGCCGGTCCCTCACCCTCGCCGCCCTGGTCCGCACGGCCACCCGGCTGTGACGCTCCCCGTCCGGCCGCCCCGGGGCCCGGCCGCCGGCCTGCTCACTCCACCGTGACCGACTTGGCGAGGTTCCTCGGCTGGTCCACCTCGTTGCCGCGGGCGGTGGCCAGTTCGCAGGCGAAGACCTGGAGCGGGACCGTGGCGACCAGCGGCTGGAGGAGGGTGGGGGTGGCGGGGATCCGGATCAGGTGGTCGGCGTACGGGGCGACCGCCTCGTCGCCCTCCTCCGCGATCACGATGGTGCGGGCGCCGCGGGCCCGGATCTCCTGGATGTTGGACACGATCTTGTCGTGGAGCACCGACCGGCCGCGCGGGGACGGGACCACGACCACCACCGGCAGGTCCTCCTCGACCAGCGCGATCGGCCCGTGCTTCAGCTCGCCCGCCGCGAAGCCCTCGGCGTGCATGTAGGCCAGTTCCTTGAGCTTCAGGGCGCCTTCGAGGGCGACCGGGTAGCCGACGTGCCGGCCGAGGAACAGCACGGTCTTCTTGTCCGCCAGGGAGCGCGCCAGCGCCCGTACCGGCTCCATGGTCTCCAGGACCCGCTCGACCTCGCCGGAGATGTGCGAGAGGTCCCGGATCACCGCGCTGATCTCGTCGCCCCACTTGGTGCCGCGCACCTGGCCGAGGTACAGCGCCACCAGGTAGCAGGCCACCAGCTGGGTGAGGAACGCCTTGGTCGAGGCGACGGCGACCTCCGGCCCGGCGTGGGTGTAGAGCACCGCGTCCGACTCGCGGGGGATCGTCGAGCCGTTGGTGTTGCAGATGGCGAGCACCTTCGAGCCCTGTTCCCGGGCATGCCGCAGCGCCATCAGCGTGTCCATGGTCTCGCCGGACTGGGAGATGGCGATGACCAGGCTGCGCGAGTCCAGGATCGGGTCCCGGTAGCGGAACTCGCTGGCCAGCTCCACCTCGCACGGGATGCGCGTCCAGTGCTCGATGGCGTACTTGGCGATCAGGCCGGCGTGGAAGGCCGTACCGCACGCGACGATGACGACCTTGTCGATCTCACGCAGCTCGGCGGCGGAGATCCGGACCTCGTCGAGGGTCAGCGAGCCGTTCGCGTCGATACGGCCGAGCAGGGTGTCGGCGACCGCCTTGGGCTGCTCGGCGATCTCCTTGAGCATGAAGTAGTCGTAGCCCCCCTTCTCCGCCGCCGACGCGTCCCAGTCGACGTGGTACGAGCGGACGTCCGCCGGGGCGCCGTCGAAGCCCGTCACCGTCACGCCGTCCCGGCGCAGCTCCACCACCTGGTCCTGGCCCAGCTCGATCGCCGACCGGGTGTGGGCGATGAACGCGGCGACGTCCGAGGCGAGAAAGGCCTCGCCCTCGCCGACGCCGACCACCAGCGGGGAGTTCCGGCGGGCGCCGACCACCACGTCCGGGGCGTCGGCGTGCACCGCGACCAGCGTGAACGCGCCCTCCAGACGCCGGCACACCAGCCGCATCGCCTCGGCGAGGTCGGCGGTGCCGGAGAACTCCTCGGCGAGCAGGTGCGCGACCACCTCGGTGTCCGTCTCGGACGCGAGGTCGTGCCCGCGCTCGGCCAACTCCCCGCGCAGCGCGGCGAAGTTCTCGATGATCCCGTTGTGGACGACCGCGACCCGCCCCGCGTTGTCGAGGTGCGGATGCGCGTTGGCGTCCGTCGGCCCGCCGTGCGTGGCCCAGCGGGTGTGCCCGATACCGGTGGCACCGGCGGGCAGCGGCCGTTCCGTCAGCTCCTTCTCCAGGTTGACCAGCTTCCCGGCCCGCTTCGCCGAGGCCAGCCCACCGTCCGCGAGCACGACGACCCCCGCCGAGTCGTACCCCCGGTACTCCAGCCGCTTGAGCCCGGCGACCACCACATCGAGCGCCGACTGCGCCCCCACGTATCCCACGATTCCGCACATGCCCGGCAGCCTAAGTGCCGACCCTCACCCGAACACGGCTCATCGTGCCCGGAATCGGAAATTATCCCGCCCCTGCGCACCACGGGCCCGCACCCGACCGACCCGACGGGCCGACGAACCGACGGACCGAAGCGCGAGAGGCCCATGCCCGAACCCCACGTGACCGACCCCACCCCCCACCCCGTTCAAACTCCGTTAACAATGGAATGTGATCTCTCCGGTCTCCCCGATGCCCCGGAGCGCCCACCGGCACAGGCCGGAGGCGACTCCCTACGTCGACCTCACCCGTGCCGAGTGGAGCGCGCTGCGCGACAAGACGCCGCTGCCGCTCACCGCCGAGGAGGTCGAGAAGCTGCGCGGCCTCGGCGACGTCATCGACCTCGACGAGGTGCGGGACATCTACCTCCCGCTCTCCCGGCTGCTCAACCTCTACGTCGGCGCCACGGACGGCCTCAGAGGCGCCCTGAACACCTTCCTCGGCGAGCAGGGCTCCCAGTCCGGCACCCCGTTCGTGATAGGCGTCGCCGGCTCCGTGGCCTGCGGCAAGTCGACCGTCTCCCGGCTGCTCCAGGCGCTGCTCTCCCGCTGGCCCGAGCACCCGCGCGTCGAGCTGGTGACGACGGACGGCTTCCTGCTCCCGACCAGGGACCTCGAAGCCCGCGGCCTGATGGCGCGCAAGGGCTTCCCCGAGTCGTACGACCGCCGGGCCCTGACCCGCTTCGTCGCCGACATCAAGGCCGGCAAGGACGAGGTCACCGCGCCCGTCTACTCCCACCTCATCTACGACATCGTCCCGGACCGCAAGCTCACGGTCCGCCGCCCCGACATCCTCATCGTCGAGGGCCTCAACGTCCTGCAGCCCGCCCTCCCCGGCCAGGACGGCCGTACCCGCGTCGGCCTGGCCGACTACTTCGACTTCAGCGTGTACGTCGACGCGAACGCGGAGGACATCGAGCGCTGGTACCTCAACCGCTTCAGGAAACTCCGTCAGACCGCCTTCCAGAACCCGGACTCGTACTTCAGGAAGTACACCCAGGTCTCCGAGGAGGAGGCGCTCGACTACGCCCGCGGTCTCTGGCGGACCATCAACAAGCCCAACCTGGTGGAGAACATCGCCCCCACCCGCGGCCGAGCCACCCTGGTCGTCCGCAAGGGACCCGACCACAAGGTGCAGCGGCTG
The DNA here is from genome assembly GCF_043201715.1 of Streptomyces sp. NPDC048291. Classification (NCBI taxonomy): domain Bacteria; kingdom Bacillati; phylum Actinomycetota; class Actinomycetes; order Kitasatosporales; family Streptomycetaceae; genus Streptomyces; species Streptomyces sp. NPDC048291. The sequence goes on along the minus strand of NZ_JBICZC010000020.1, from coordinate 14,838 downwards.
CGGCTGCGCAAGCTCTAGAGCGGCCTGTTAAAAAGGCGTCATGCTGCATCTGCGCCTGATCACCCCGGCCGACCGGACGGACGACGTGGTCCGCCTGATCGAGGCGACCGTGGGCACCACGCACCTGGTCGTGCTGCCGGGCGCCGCCCGCAACCCGGCCGGGGACGTCGTGATGTGCGACGTGGCCCGCGAGGCCGGCGACGAACTCATCAGCGGGCTACGGGCGTTGGACCTCGACCGCACCGGCTCGATCGCCGTCGAGGGCATCGACCTGAGCCTCTCCCACCGCGCCGACAAGGCCGAGGCGGAGGCCCCGGGCGAGGGCGCGGACGCGGTGCTGTGGGAGGGGCTGACCGAGGCCACCCACGAGGAGTCGACGCTGTCGGCCACCTACCTCGCCTTCATCACCCTGGCCACGATGATCGCGGCCTGCGGTGTCGTCCTGGACAACGCGATCCTGATCGTGGGGGCGATGGCGGTGGGCCCCGAGTTCGGCCCGCTGGCCGGCATCTGCACGGCGCTGGTGCAGCGCCACCCCCGCCTCGCGCTGCGCTCCCTGACCGCGCTCCTCGTCGGCTTCGCGGCGGCGATGCTGGTGACGGTCGGGTTCACCTACCTGATGGACGGCCTCGGCCTGTTCACCAGGGTGCAGCTGGAGGCGGAACGCCCGAACACCAACTTCATCTACCGCCCCGACGCCTTCTCGTTCGTGGTCGCGGTCCTGGCCGGCATCGCCGGCATACTCTCCCTGACCTCGGCGAAATCCGGCGCCCTGGTGGGCGTCGCCATCTCGGTGACCACGGTCCCGGCCGCCGCGAACGCGGCAGTCGCCTTCGCCTTCACGGAGTACCGCCAGGCCTGGGGCTCGGCAGAACAACTGCTGCTGAACCTCCTCGGCATCGTCCTGGCCGGCACGGCGACACTCCTGACCCAGAAATGGCTCTGGAAAAAACCGACCCGAGAATCAACGCCCCGTTAGGGGCGCGGGGAACTGCGCGACCAGCCACGGCGAAACCCGCAGCCCGCAACGCGCACTCCCCGGCACCCCGAACCCGGAGAAACCAACTACCCCAGCGCAGACTTGACGGCGTCAGCCAGCCGCCCCGCCACCGACCGGGCCTGCTCGATGTCGGCCGCCTCGACCATCACCCGCACCAACGGCTCCGTGCCCGAAGGGCGAAGCAGCACGCGCCCCGTCTCCCCCAGCTCCCGCTCCGCCTCCGCGACCGCCGCCGCCAGGTCCGCGGACGTCTTCACCCGCGACTTGTCCACGTCCGGCACATTGACCAGCACCTGCGGCAGCCGCTCCATCACGCCCGCCAGCTCCCGCAGCGACCGCCCGGTCGCGGCGACCCGCGCCGCCAGCAGCAGCCCGGTCAGCGTGCCGTCGCCGGTCGTCGCGTGGTCGAGGATGATGACGTGGCCGGACTGCTCGCCGCCGAGGGCGTAGCCGTGCTCCTTCATCTCCTCCAGCACGTACCGGTCGCCGACCGCGGTCTGCACGAGGCGCAGCCCCTCCCGCTCCAGCGCCAGCTTGAAGCCGAGGTTGGACATGACGGTGGCGACGACGGTGTCGGCGCGCAGCTCCCCGCGCTCCCGCATGTCGAGCGCCAGCACCGCGAGGATCTGGTCGCCGTCGACCTCCTCGCCGGTGTGGTCGACGGCGAGGCAGCGGTCCGCGTCCCCGTCGTGCGCGATGCCGAAGTCCGCGCCGTGCTCGACGACCGCGGCCTTCAGCTTGCCGAGGTGGGTCGAGCCGCAGCCGTCGTTGATGTTGAGCCCGTCCGGCTCCGTGCCGATGGTGACGAGCTCGGCGCCGGCCCGGCGGAACGCCTCCGGCGAGACCCCCGCGGCCGCGCCGTGCGCCTCGTCCAGGACGATCTTCAGCCCGTCGAGCCGGTTGGGCAGGACCGACAGGAGGTGACCGACGTACCGCTCGAAGCCCTCGTCGTACGGCCGCACCCGGCCCACGCCCGCGCCCGTCGGCCGCTGCCACGGCTCGCCGTGCCGGTGGGACTCGTACACCGCCTCGATCCGGTCCTCCAGCTCGTCGGCGAGCTTGTGGCCGCCGCGGGCGAAGAACTTGATGCCGTTGTCGGGCATCGCGTTGTGGCTGGCGGAGAGCATGACACCGAGGTCGGCGCCGAGCGCGCCGGTCAGGAACGCGACGGCGGGCGTCGGGAGGACACCCACGCTCAGGACGTCGACGCCCGCGCTGGCCAGGCCCGCGACCACGGCGGCCTCCAGGAACTCCCCGGACGCGCGCGGGTCCCGTCCGACGACCGCCGTAGGCCGGTGGCCCTCGAACGTGCCCGCCTCGGCCAGCACGTGCGCCGCCGCGACGGACAGCCCGAGCGCCATCTCGGCGGTCAGGTCCGCGTTGGCGACACCGCGCACGCCGTCCGTGCCGAAGAGTCGTCCCACTTGTCCTCCTGAAGAAGCGTCCTTGCTGCCAGGAAATGATGGCAGGCGCTTAGTCATGCGATCACACCGGCCTTTGAGCATCTTGTGTCGTTATACGCCCTTGGCCGGGATAAACGAACGCCCCGACGGCACATGTGGCGTGCCGCCGGGGCGTTCGGAGTACGTGCGGGCCGGTAGGGCCCGTAAGCGTACGAGCAGGCAGCGGGCGATTAACGCTTGCTGTACTGCGGGGCCTTGCGGGCCTTCTTCAGACCGGCCTTCTTGCGCTCGACCGCACGGTCGTCGCGCTTGAGGAAGCCGGCCTTCTTGAGCGGGCCGCGGTTGTTGTCGACGTCGGCCTCGTTCAGCGCGCGGGCGACACCGAGACGGAGCGCACCGGCCTGACCGGAGACACCGCCACCGGCGATGCGGGCGACGACGTCGTAGCGGCCCTCGAGCTCGAGCACCTTGAAGGGCTCGTTGACTTCCTGCTGGTGCACCTTGTTCGGGAAGTAGTCCTCGAGGGTGCGACCGTTGATCTTCCACTTGCCGGTGCCCGGGACGATCCGGACGCGGGCGATGGCGTTCTTGCGACGGCCCAGGCCGGCGGCCGGCTGCGGGTCGCCGAAGCGGGACGCCAGCGACTCCGAGGTGTACTCGCCCTCGACGGGGACCTCGGACTCGGTGGTGTAGCTGTCGATGTCGACGAGCTCGGTCTCGGTCTCTTCGACCGGCTGCTCAACAGTGGTCTCGGCCACGATGCTCCTCAGATTCTTTTCTGTCTTAGGGGGTGGCCGGAACTACTGCGCGACCTGGGTGATCTCGAACGGCACCGGCTGCTGCGCAGCGTGCGGGTGCACGTCACCCTTGTAGACCTTCAGCTTCGAGAGCATCTGACGGCCCAGCGTGTTCTTGGGGAGCATGCCCTTGACGGCCTTCTCGATGGCCTTCTCGGGGTTCTTGTCCAGCAGCTCGTCGTAGCGGACGGAGCGCAGACCGCCCGGGTAGCCGGAGTGGCGGTACGCCATCTTCTGGGTCCGCTTGTTGCCGGACAGGTGCACCTTGTCGGCGTTGATGATGATGACGAAGTCACCGGTGTCGACGTGGGGCGCGTAGATCGGCTTGTGCTTGCCGCGGAGAAGGGACGCGGCGGTGGTGGCGAGACGGCCCAGGACGACGTCCTGAGCGTCAATGACGTGCCACTGGCGAGTCACATCGCCGGGCTTGGGGCTGTACGTACGCACTTCGCAGCCTTCTTCTTCAGTGGATGGGTGCTGACACATGGCATCACTGAAGCGATCGTGCAGCTGGGGACGACAATGCCGGGACGCTGCCCGTATGCCGCCCACTGGTAACTGCTCCAGGGAACCTAGGTAGAGGCCACTCCCGTAAGAATGAGCGAGCCAATACACAACGAAGGGCAAGCCTACAAGGGTGGCCCCGGACGGGTCAAAACGAGCTCCCGCCGACATCCGGACGAGCGGTCGCCGACAGTGGCGGAAATCCTGGGCGCGCGGCCGTACCAGGATGCGCCGTACTGCCCCCAAAGGTCCCCCCGAGGCCCCCGGTCTCCGTGCGTACAGTCGCACCGGTAACCCCCGGCCCCCGTCTAAGATGCGCCCCATGAGCTATGGGCAGGGGGGACCTCAGTCCCAGTGGGATCCGTGGAAACCGCAGTCTCAGCAGCCCTGGGGCAGTGGCACCGGCCAGACTCCGGACTGGGCGTCGCTGGCCGAGGCGTCGGAGACGCGGAACAAGCGGCGCAGGGTGCTGTTCATCGGCGGTGGCGTGGTCGCCACGCTGGCGATCGGCACCGCCGTCGCGATGGCCGTGGTGTCCGCGAACGGCGGCAACAAGGCCTCCGGCACGCCCACCAACCTGCCGGCCAGCGGCTCGCTGCCCAGTGACACGGCCGGTTCGGTGCCGTCCTTCGCGCCGACCAGCGCGCCGCCGCCGCTGGACCCGCAGGAGTTCATATCCAGCGTGCAGAAGGACACGGCGCCGCTGAGCGCCGAGACCCTCTTCCCGGGCACCCAGCTGACCATGGGCGGGACGGTCTACAAGAAGGGCGCCACGGCCGACACCAAGAAGTGCGCCACGGCCGCCAAGGGCACCCTCCCGGCCGTCCTGAACAAGGACGGCTGCACCCGCCTGCTGCGGGTCACCTACTCCAAGGACGGCGTCGCGGTCACGGTCGGCGTGGCCGTGTTCAACACCGAGGCGCAGGCGAGCAAGGCCAAGACCGAGGCCGACAAGAAGGGCTTCGTGACCGCCCTGGGCGGCTCCGGCGTGAAGGCCTTCTGCGACTCCGGCGTCTGCCGTACGACGACCAATTCGTACGGCCGCTACGCGTACTTCACCACCGCCGGTTTCGTGAACGGCAAGGACGTCACCACCAAGGACACCAAGGTCTTCCAGGCCGGCGACGACCTGGCGGAGTTCACCTTCCGCCAGATCCACCGCCGCGGCGAGGCCCAGGCATCGGCGGCGGCCGACCGCTGATCCGTCCGCACAGCACGTGAGAGCCTCCCCCCGTACCTGACCACGCCTCCTCACGGGTCCTCCAGGCCGGGGTGAGCGGCGACTCGGCCCAGCCGCACGGCCGCCTTGCGAGGCGGGGGGCGCGGCCCGGGGCGGGGCAGAATGGCCCCCGACCAGGGCCGGGGCCGGCCGGGAAGCGGAACGGGGGCGGGCGAGGGCCATGCGCATGCGGGGACGGCTCGGGCTCATGGGGGCGGCAGCCGCCGCGGGGCTGCTGGGTCCACCGGCGGTGTGGTGGGCCCTGCGGGACGGCGAGGACACCGCGCGCACCCCCCGGCCCGTCCCCACCGAACTGCGCGACCGCGATCCCGAGGCGACGCCCGCCGCCCGCCGGGTCTATGCCCTGCTCGCCGGCCTGGAGAACCGGGCGCGGCGCGGCGAACCGTCACGGACGGTCATCGGCCAGCACGTCGAGCTGCACAACGAGCGCTACAACGCGTCGTACGGCGACTACCGGGGCACCAAGCAGCCCGGCTACTACTACAAGAAGGCCCACGACATCACCGGCAGGTTCCCGGGGTTCGTGGAGGTGGACCTGGGGCCGGGGTACGGGCAGCCGGGCTGGGCGGTGGGCGAGCCGCGCTCCTACTCCCGCTCCTCGTGGCCGAGCTGCCGCACGTACTGGGGGTACGCCGAGGACGCGGTGGACCTGGCGCTCGGGGTGTGGGCGGGGCTGCCACGGCCGGCGGACGGGTCGTACCACCCCTCGGGCACACACCTCGACTGCGCCTCCGGGGCCCGGGTGAGCCTGCCGCAGAACGGGGGCGGCCCGGCGGGCATCGTCGGCTTCTCCTTCCACCAGCCCTACCCGGGCAGCCCCGTCAAGGGCTTCGAGCAGACCCGCTACCAGAACTCCCCGGCGGCCCGGGACAGCGGCTGGTTCGGCCGCGTGGTCACCCCGGGCACCGCCGAGCACCGGGCCCTGCTGCTGGATCTCGGCTATCTCGCCGACCACCTGGGATACCTCGCGGAGCACGGGGTGCCGGTCCTGCTGCGGCCGTACCACGAGATGAACGCGAGGCCGGGCCACGGGTTCTGGTGGGCGGGGCAGGATCCGGCCGCCTACCGGAAGCTGTGGCATGTCACATACGACTACCTGGTGAACAGCCGCGGCCTGCACAACCTGCTCTTCGTCTGGGCCCCCAGCGCCTGGGAGGGCACCTTCGCGCGGGAGCCCGGCGACTACTACCCGGGCGGGCGGTACGTCGACGTCGTGGGCGTGGACGACTACAGCGACTCCCCGCGGCGGCCGTTCCACGGCAGGCCCTGGACCAAGGTCTGGTACCAGGGCCTGGAGCGTTACGGCCGCCCCCGCGTCCTGGCCGAGTCCTTCTATGTCCCGCTCGGTTCCGCCCAACACAGCACACTTTCGGACACTCCGTGGGTGCTCTGGACGGTGTGGGGACAGGCCCTGACCTACGCCAACGCCTCCAATCCGACCGGAAAAAACACCCCAGAAGACGTGAAGAAGACGTACACGTCTCCGCAGGTCATCACGGGCACCGGAGACAAGCGTTCCGGTTTCGACTGGGCTTCTTTGCACAAGACATAGGTTTATTACTTTCCCACTACATCTTGCTCACCGATGCTTCATGGCTGATTCTTACGTGGCAGGATTTGTTTTCTTGTACGGCCGGGGCGCAGGTCGCCCGGGGGGGCATCTGACCGGCCGCAGAACGCCGAAGAAGGCGCCGGGGGGCAACATCACGGCCCGGAACGGGGTCGGTGGGGCGAGTTTTCTCGTGTCACCGCACCCGTCACTGAGCCATGCCGTCCGGCAGCCGCCGAACTCACGGAAGAGCATGTAGCCGTATGGCATCGACAGTGGTCGACGGGGGATCCCCGCATTCGCGACACAACGCGAAGCTGGCCAAGCGCACCGCCTCGTGGAAACCCGGCATCCTGCCGTTCCTGCTGCCGTTCGTCCTGCTGGTCGTCTTCGGCCTGTGGTCCTACCGGCCCAGCTCCTCGCTGATGAGCTGGATCCTGACGGTCGTCTGGTCCCTGCCCGCGGCCGGTGTGCTGATCGGTCTCCAGGGTGCCCTGCTGATCCGCCGCCGGGTCCGCAAGAGCGACCACATGACCCCGCCCGCCCCGGCGGAGCAGGACTTCCTGATCGCGCTGTGCCCGACCATCGGCCGCCACGACACCTACCCGGCCCTGGAGCGCTCGATCCTCTCCTACGTCGAGCACCTGCCCGAGTACTTCCCCTACATGCGGGTCGACATCCTCACCGAGGAGGGCTGCGAGGCGGCGGCGGACATCGACCGGCTCGCCGACTCCCACCCGCTGATCCGGGTGATCACCGTCCCCAAGGACTACGTCCCGGCCAACGGCACCCGCTTCAAGGCCCGTGCCAACCACTACGCCCACGAGCTGCGCATCGCGGAGGGCGAGGCCCTGGAATACGTCTGGGTGCTGCACATGGACGACGACACCGGCGTGGGCCCGGACACCGCGGCCTCGCTCGCCCAGTTCATCAACCGGCAGCGCCGCGCCCACCCGGACGAGGCCAAGCACATGGCCCAGGGCATCCTGACCTACCCCCGCGAGAACGCGGTCAGCCTCTTCACCTGGCTCGCCGACGCGGTGCGCCCCGCCGACGACATCGCCCGCTTCCGGGCCCTGACCGGCCTCGGCACGCCCGCAGCAGGTGTACACGGTGAGCTGCTTGTGCTACGCGCGTCAATCGAGGCCGAGATCGGCTGGGACTTCGGCCCCAAGGAGATCGTCGAGGACGCCCGGCTCGCCCTGACCTTCTGCCGCAAGTACCCGGGCCGCAGCGACTGGTTCAACGGCCGCTGCTACGGCGCCTCCCCCGCCAACGCGGCCGACTTCATCAAGCAGCGCGAACGCTGGGCCTGGGGCCTGGTCGCCCTCTGCTTCAACCGCAAGGTGCCGCTGCGCTACCGCTGGTTCCTGTCGATCTGCGTGGCCACCTGGATCCTCGGCCCGCTCCAGCACATCGGCGCCGTGCTGCTCGTGGGCTGGCTGTTCAACGACATGAACACCTCACCGGTGACCCAGTCCATCGTCCTCCTGTGGGCCCTCAACTTCGGTTATGTCATCTGGACGTACTGGGAGGGCCTGCGGCTGAACGCGCTCGCCTCGGTCAGTGGCCGGCGCAAGTGGTGGGAGCCGATCGTCGTGGTCGCCTGCATCCCCGTCTTCTCCGTGCTGGAAGGGCTCGGCGGCTTCAAGGGCTTCCTGAAGTTCGTCCGGCGCGAGGAGAACAAGTTCGTCGTGATCGCCAAACCCGCCTGACCTCCCGGAAGACATCCACTGACATGCGTTCGCGACTGCCCCTGCTCGCCATCTTCCCGGTGACCGTCCTCGCCGTCGTACTGGGCACCCCGTTCGTCCTCGGCGACCACCCGGTGCGCTGGGAAGCGGGCTCGGCCCTGCCCCGCCTCGTGCTCGGCGACCCCGCCGAGTCCAGCACCTCGGGCGACGGCACCCGCCCCGGTACGACCTCCGCCTCTCCCTCCGCCTCCGCCGACACCCTCCAGGTCGCCAAGCCCTGGAAGGCGGGCATGCCGCAGTGGGGCGTGCAGATCTACTGGGAGGACGACAGGAAGAACCTCTCCGACGACTTCATCGAGAAGCAGGCCCGCAAACAGGCCGAGTACCTCATCGGGCTGGGCGCCAACTCGGTGTCGGTCTCCTTCCCCTTCTACACCAAGAACGGCACGTCCGACGAGGTGTGGGCGGGCGCCAAGACCCCCACCCCGCAGCGGCTTGAGCGGGTCCTGGAGGTGTTCAAGGACGCCGGCTTCCGCACCCGGCTGCGCCCGATCATGGACGAGTCGACCCTGAAGCCCGAGGACGGCTGGCGCGGTGACGTCGAGCCCGCCTCCCGCTCCGCCTGGTTCGCCTCGTACAAGAAGCTCGTCACCCCGTACCTCGAAGCCGCCGACAAGACGAAGACGGACACCTTCGTGATCGGCACCGAGCTCAACTCCCTGGAGGGCGACCAGGGCTGGAACACCCTGGTCGACTCCGCCGAGAAGACCTTCTCCGGCGAGATCGCCTACGACGCCAACTGGGACAACTACGTCACCGGCCGCATCAACATGCCGGTCAACCACCTCGGCGTCGACGCCTACTTCCCCGTCAAGGTGCCGGACACCGCACCCGTCGGGGACCTGGTCGACGGCTGGGACAAGTGGCTGGACAGGAAGGCGACGGGCCCGCTGCCGAACATCCTCGTCTCCGAGTCCGGCATCGGGGCCATGAACGGGGCCTACCACGCCCCGGGCGACTTCTACAGCCACCGCAAGGTCAACACGAAGGTGCAGGCCAACTGGTACACGGCCGTCTGCCAGGTCGTCCAGGAGCGGCACATGCAGGGCGTGTACTGGTGGTCGATCCACTTCGAGGACGACCCGAACACGCCGCCGGACGACAAGACGGCCTCCCGGCTCGACTTCGCGGGCCGCCCCCTCAGCGAGAAGGCCATCAAGACCTGTTTCGCCTCCGACTACGCGGGCCCCGGCACCGGCACCACGAGCTGACCGAGCGAGGAATCATGCAGGAAGCCATCATCCTCGTGGGCGGCAAGGGAACCCGCCTGCGACCGCTGACCAACCACACCCCCAAGCCGCTGCTCCGGGTCGCGGGTGCCTCCTTCATCCGGCACCAGATCGCCAAGCTGACGGCCGCCGGTGTCGAGCACGTGGTCTTCGCGACCTCGTACCTCGCGAGCCTCTTCGAGGAGGAGTTCAAGGACTTCTCCCAGGACCTGGCGATCTCGTACGCCGTGGAGGAGATCCCCCTCGGCACGGGCGGGGCGATCCGCAACGCCGGCCGGCTGCTGCGCGGCGACAGCGCCGACGCCCCGGTCCTCGTCCTCAACGGCGACATCCTGTCCGGCGTCGACCTGGGCGCCCTGCTGGCGCGCCACGAGGCCCGGGACGCGGACGTCACGCTGCACCTCACCCGGGTCGCCGACCCGCGCGCCTTCGGTCTGGTCCCCACCGACGAGGCGGGCCGGGTGCTCTCCTTCCTGGAGAAGCCGAAGACGACGCAGGAGTGCGTCACCGACCAGATCAACGCGGGCTGCTACGTCTTCCGCCGGTCCGTCCTGGACGCCGTCCCCGGCGACCGGGAGGTCTCCGTCGAGCAGGAGACCTTCCCCCGGCTCGTCGCGGGCGACGGGCGGGTCTTCGGCCACACCACCGACGACTACTGGCGCGACCTCGGCACCCCGCTGGCCTTCGTGCACGGCTCCGCCGACCTGATCACCGGCAGGGCGGCCTCGCCCCTGGTGGGACGTCCGGCCGAGGCCCTGATCGACCCCACCGCCGTGGTGGACCCGACCGCACGGGTGACCGGCGGTTCGACGGTCGGCCCGCATGCCGTCATCGGTCCGCACGTGGTCGTCGACCGCTCCATCATCGGCGCCAACGTCACCGTCGCCGAGGGCGCCCAGGTGCACGAGTCCGTGGTGGACCACGACTCCTCGGTCGGCAGCGAATCGATTCTTCGCGAGGTCGTGGTGGGCTGCCACACCCACGTAGGCGCCCAGAACGAACTGCCCGCCCAGCTGCGTCTGTCGTGCGGCATCCGCATCCCCGCCCAGGGCGTGCGCGTCAGCGGTACGGCAGTCGCCTGCCCGACCGTCCACTGAAGCCGCCGGCCCGGACAGTTACCGGATTACTGGAGAGACGTGACCAGCCATCGTTCAACGGCCACGGAGACAGAGCGTCTTCGGAAGTACCGGCCGGACATCCAGGGCCTGCGTGCCGTCGCCATCATCATGGTCGTCTGCATGCACACCGGGATCCTCGACATCCACGGCGGCGTGGACGTCAGCTTCGTGCTCAGCGGCTTCCTCATCGGCAGCCAGCTGCTCGCCGAGATCGACAAGACCGGCAAGGTGTCCCTGAGCAAGTTCTGGGCCCGCCGCTTCCGCCGCCTGGCCCCGGGCGCCGCCCTCACCATCGTCGCCACCGGCGTCCTGTCCTGGCTCTACGCGAGCCCGTTCAGCTTCCGCAGCTACATGGACGACGGACTGGCCGCCTCGCTGAGCGTCATCAACTGGCGGCTGGCCGAGAACGGCACCGACTACTTCGCCAACGACGGCAGCCAGTCGCCGTACCAGCACTTCTGGTCACTGGGCATCGAGGAGCAGTTCTACCTCGCCGCCCCGATCGTGCTCGTCGTCGTGGCCTGGCTCAGCCGGCTCGTGTTCCGCCGCAACCGCATCCTGGTCGGCGTGGTCCTGATGGCCGTGGTGGGCGGCTCGTTCTACCTGGGCTACACCGAGACCACCCCCAACCAGCCGCTGGCCTACTTCGGCACCCAGTCCCGCATCTGGGAGCTCGCCTTCGGTGTCCTGCTCGCGCTCTGGGCCCCCGTGATCTCCCGCATGCCGCGGGGCCTGGCCGCGGTCGTCTCCTGGCTCGGCCTGGCCACCACCCTGGTCACCGGCCTGCTCATCACCGAGAACACCCCGCTGCCGGGGTACGCCGTCCTCGGTCCCGTGCTCGGCGCGTGGCTGATCATCGCCGGCGGCTGCGCCAACCCCCGCCTCGGCGCGGAGCGGCTCCTCGACAACCCGGTCTTCGACTTCGTCGGCAAGGTCAGCTACGGCTGGTACCTGTGGCACTGGCCGCTGCTGATCCTGTGGCCGCACATGATCAGCTGGGAGTTCGGCTACTCCGACCGCTTCCGGGTGGCGGTCCTCTCCTTCCTCGTGGCCATCGCGACGCACTACGTCGTCGAAAAGCGGTTCCGGGAGAACGTGAAGCTGGTCGTCCGCCCCTGGCGGGGCATCCTCACCGGCGGCACCATCACGGCCACCTCCGCCGTCGCCATGGTGGTCGCGCTCCAGGTACCGCTCAACCTGTCCTTCGGCACCGCGGGCACCGCCGCCGCCCTCACCGGGTTCGACGGCACCAAGTCCGTGGAGCAGGCGGTGAGCGAGCGCACCGCTCCCAGGATCAGCGAGAGCGCGCTGCTGAAGTCCCCGAACGACCGGGGCGACTACGGCTGCATCGACCAGCTGCTGGTCACCAGCTTCACCCCGCACGACGACTGCGTGATCGGCGACAGGACGTCGGACCGGACGATGGTGCTGCTCGGCGACTCGCACGCCTACCAGTGGGGCAACGCCTTCAACTCGCTCGGCCTCAAGCTGCACGTCAAGGTCGTCACGGTCATCAAGAGCGGCTGCTCCCCCGAGGTCTACAAGATCACGCGTGAGGACCTGGGGCGCGAGTACACCGAGTGCCCCGCGTGGCGCAAGACCGCCCTCGCCTACATCAAGAAGCTCAAGCCGGACGTCGTCGTGGTGGCCAACCGCGTGCAGTACACCACCGTGCGCGCCGGCGCCGAGGACACGTTCAAGAAGCTCAAGGCCATGGGCTCGGACCTGGTCTACCTGGCCGACACCCCGAAGCCGACCTTCAACGTCCCGGACTGCCTGGCGGAGAACTCGTCCCACCCCGCCGAGTGCACCCTGCCGTCCGAGACCGCCGTCGACCTGCCCGACTTCCGCAAGCTGGAACGAGAGGTCGCGGAGGAGTACGGGGCCACGGTCATCAACCCGCTCCCCGCCTTCTGCGCGAACGGCTACTGCCCCGCGGTGATCGGCGGGCACGTCGTCTACTGGGACAACAGCCACATGACCGGCGGCTACGCCAAGTCCCTCGAACCGTTCCTGGAGCCGACCTTCAGGAAGGCCCTGGCCGGCTGACCCCTCAGACCGTCCGCACCCGTACCCGGCGAGCCTGCCGCTGCCGTTCCAGCAGCTGGTCGGCCGCCGGGTACGCGACCTCCTCCAGGGTCAGCCCGTGCGGCCGTACGACGTGCACGGCGCTGTCCCGCACCCCCGCGTCCAGCACCTTCCGCGGCCACTCCACGCCCCGGTGCCCGTCCCCCACGAACAGCAGCGCGCCGACCATCGACCGCACCTGGTTGTGGCAGAAGGCGTCGGCCCGGACCTCGATCTCGACGACCCCGTCCGCGCGCCGGCCCACCCCGAAGCCGAGGATCTCCCGGATCGTCGTCGCCCCTTCGCGCTTCTTCGCGTAAGCGGCGAAGTCATGCTCCCCCACCAGCGACTTCGCGGCGGCATCCATCACCTCGACGTCCAGCTCCCAGTCGTGCCACAGCACGTGGTTGCGCAGCAGCGGGTCCACGCCCCCCGGCCGGTCCCCCACCCGGTACACGTACCGCCGCCACAGCGCCGCGAACCGCGCGTTGAACCCCGCCGGCGCCTCGTCGACCGACCACACCCGCACGTCCTTCGGCAGCCGTCCCGCGAGCCGCTTCAGCAGCTTCTCCCGCTGCTCCTCCCACACCCCGGCAGGCAGATCGACATGCGCCACCTGCCCCCGCGCGTGCACCCCGGCATCCGTGCGCCCGGCCACGGTCAGCTCGTACACCGTGTCCTGCGACCGCGTGACGACCCGCAGCGCGTCCTCGATCTCCCCCTGCACGGTCCGCTTCCCCCCGGCCTGCTTGGCCCAGCCGTGGAAGTGGGTCCCGTCGTAGGACAGGTCGAGACGGACGCGGACATGACCGGGCTGCACTTCGTCACTCACGGAAGAATCCTCTCAGGGCAATAGAAGCGGGCCCGCCCCCTCGAAGGGAACGGGCCCGCTGACGCGCCCCGTCAGGGGCGCGGGGAACTGCGCGACCGGCCACTACGGCGCCGCAGCCACCGACCGGCGGTCCCCCGCAGAACGCTTACGCGTCCTTCGACTCCTCGGCAGCGTCCTCGGCCTCGTCGGCCTTGGTCACGTCGACCTTGGCGTCCTCGACCTCGACGGTCTCGGCAGCCTTGGTCTCCTCGGCGTCCTTGGCGGCACGCTTCGTCGCGGCCTCGGCCTCACCCGTCGCCTGCTGGGCGACCGTCAGCGCCTCGACCAGCTCGATGACAGCCATGGGCGCGTTGTCGCCACGACGGTTACCGATCTTGGTGATACGGGTGTAGCCACCGGGACGGTTCTCGTACCGCGGGCCGATCTCGGTGAAGAGCGTGTGCACGATGCTCTTGTCCGTGATGACCTGGAGCACCTGACGGCGGTTGTGAAGGTCGCCCTTCTTCGCCTTGGTGACCAGACGCTCGGCGTACGGGCGCAGGCGGCGGGCCTTCGCCTCGGTGGTGGTGATACGGCCGTGCTCGAAGAGCGCCTTCGCGAGGTTCGCGAGGAGCAGCTTCTCGTGCGCGGCACTGCCGCCCAGACGGGCACCCTTGGTGGGCTTCGGCATGGTTCTTCTCCTGTGTGTCTGCCCCGGCCGTGTCAGGTACCGAGGTCAGTATCCGAGCAGACGGTTGTCTGTCGGAGATCCGGGCGCCTTTTCAGACGCCCGGAGGGTCCGCGCCCCGTAAGGGGCGCGGGGAACTGCGCGACCGGCCACAGCGGACCGGCAGCCGAATCAGTATTGCTCGGTCTCCACGAACCCGGCGTCCACGTCGTCGTCCGCGCCGAACGCGTCCGCCGCAGCCGTGGGGTCGAATCCGGGCGGGCTGTCCTTGAGGGCCAGGCCCATGCCGGCCAGCTTCGCCTTGACCTCGTCGATGGACTTCGCACCGAAGTTGCGGATGTCCAGCAGGTCCGCCTCGGAGCGCGCGACCAGTTCACCCACGGAGTGGATGCCCTCACGCTTGAGGCAGTTGTAGGAACGGACGGTCAGCTCCAGCTCCTCGATCGGCAGCGCCAGGTCGGCCGCCAGAGCCGCGTCCGTCGGGGACGGGCCCATGTCGATGCCCTCGGCGTCGATGTTCAGCTCACGCGCGAGACCGAACAGCTCGACCAGCGTCTTGCCCGCGGAGGCCATGGCGTCACGGGGACGCATCGCCTGCTTGGTCTCGACGTCGACGATCAGCTTGTCGAAGTCGGTGCGCTGCTCGACACGGGTCGCCTCGACCTTGTACGTGACCTT
>NZ_JBICZC010000019.1:250372-260769 GCF_043201715.1 Streptomyces sp. NPDC048291 | reverse complement strand
TTCCTCACCTCCACCGACGACCCCGACCAGCAGCTCATCACCCTGACCGCCGAGCCCGGCACCCCCAGCCACGACCGCCTGCGCATCCTCGCCTCATGGGCCGCGCCGGGCCCCGGCCACCCGGCAGCGGACCGTTAGAGGCTCGCCAGGTTCCCGCCCCGGCGGCCCCACCGCGACCGCCCGCCGCGCCTGACGGCTCCCCGGGCTCAGAGCTGCGTGGCGGCGCGGACCAGTCCGGCGACGGCCCGGGAGCGGCTGTGCGGCGGCCACGCGATCACGGTGGTGACCGGCGGTGCGTCCACCACGGGTACGGCGGCCAGGTCCTCGCGCAGCTGGGCCCGGACCGACTCCGGTACGACACAGCAGGCGCGGCCCAGCGCGACCAGCTGGTACAGCTGGGCCTGGTCCCGGACCTCCGGACCGGGCCCCTCCGGGTACCTGCCGTCGCGGCCCCGCCAGCGCGCCGGGGGCAGCCCGGCCTGCTCGGCGACCTCGGCCGTCCGCACCTGGTCGCGGACGGCGAGGGGATGTCCGGCCGGCACCACCAGCACCTGGCCCTCCGTCAGCAGTTCCTCGCTGTCGAAGCCCGCCGTGGAGTCGAACGGCAGGTGCAGCAGCGCCACGTCGGCCCGTCCGTCACGCAGCATCCGCTCCTGCTCGCCGACCCCGCACAGCAGCAGGTCGACGGCGACCGCGTCCGGTTCGGCGGCGTAGGCGTCGAGCAGCTTCGCCAGCAGTTCGCCGGACGCGCCCGCCTTCGTGGCCAGCACCACCCCCGGCCGACCGGACGCGGCGAGCGCCGCTCGGCGGGTGCGCTGCTCGGCGGCCTCGACGGCGTCCAGCGCGGCCCGTGCCTCCCGTAGCAGCACCGACCCGGCCTCGGTCAGGGCGACCGCACGGCTGGTGCGTTCCAGCAGCGTCGCCCCGAGCCGCCGTTCCAGCTGGCTGATCGCCCGCGACAGCGGGGGCTGCGCCATCCCGAGCCGCCGGGCCGCCCGCCCGAAGTGCAGCTCCTCGGCGACGGCCACGAAGTACCGCAACTCCCGCGTCTCCACACCGCTCATGCTACCGATCCGGCCGGGATCGATACCCCCGCGGTATCGATCCCCACCCGATCGGTGTTGGCCGCCCCGGCCCGTCCGCGGACAGGATCGAGGCATGACCGAACAGCAGAAGACCGCGCTGGTCACCGGCGCGAACAAGGGCATCGGCTACGAGATCGCGGCCGGCCTCGGCGCCCTCGGCTGGCGCGTCGGCGTCGGCGCGCGCGACGCGGAGCGCCGGGAGACCGCCGTGGCGAAGCTGCGGGCGGCGGGCGTCGACGCGTTCGGCGTGCCGCTCGACGTCACCGACGACGCGAGCGTGACGGCGGCCGTCGCGCTGGTCGAGGACCTCGCCGGACACCTCGACGCCCTCGTCAACAACGCCGGTGTCACCGGCGGCAGGGCCCAGACACCGACCACCGCCGACCTCGCGACGGTTCGGGAGGCCGTCGAGACCAACGTCATCGGCGTCATCCGCGTCACCAACGCGATGCTGCCGCTGCTGCGCCGCTCGCCGTCCCCGCGGATCGTCAACGTGTCCAGCAGCGTCGGCTCCCTCACCCGGCAGACCGCGGCGGGCGCCGAGATGGGCCCGATCGCCGTCGCCTACTCACCGTCCAAGACGTTCCTCAACGGCGTCACCGTCCAGTACGCCAGGGAACTCCAGGGCACGAACATCCTGATCAACCTCGCCTGCCCCGGCTACTGCGCCACCGACCTCAACGGCTTCCAGGGCCACCGCACCCCGCAGCAGGGCGCGGCGACCGCCATCCGCCTCGCCACCCTGCCCGACGACGGCCCGACCGGCCGCTTCTTCGACGACGACGGGGAGGTGCCCTGGTGACTGACCTCGGGGCACGAGCTCACCGCTGTTGAGTAGCTCTACTCAGGCGGGGACGCGCCGACGGCGGTGAGATGGGAGGCATGAGCTTTCCGCCGTCCCCTTACCCGCCGTTCCCGGCGCCGCGCCCCGTGCCGCGCAGGCCGCTCGGGGCCGTCTTCGCCGTGGCGGCCGGGCTGCTGCTCGCGGTCGCGGTCGCCGTCAACGGGCTGCTGTCCTTCGGCATGCTCTTCGCCGGCGACAGCTGCGGCACCTCGGCCGGGACGGCGCGGTTCTGCGACGACTCCGGCGTCTGGATGCTCGTGGCGATGTTCGGACCGTGGGTCGCGCTGGCGGCCGCGGTCGTCACGGTCGTGCTCGGGGCGGTGCAGGTGCGGCGGCCGTGGACGGCCCTGGCGGTGGGCGTGCTCGTGTACGCCGCCGGGCCCGCGCTCGCCCTGTTCACCGTCTTCGGCTAGACGCTTCGCCGTTGTTCGTCTGCGGCTTCGTCGTGGCTGGTCGCGCAGTTCCTCGCGCCCCTTACGGGGCGCTGTAGCAGCCGGGGGTCGATGTCGGTCACGGCGTCGGCGTAGTCCAGCCGGGTGGCTGCCGCCATGAGCCGCTCGTGCTCGTCCTGGCGGAGGGGGAGCCGGAACGCGTTGGCCGTGTTGACGAGGTAGTCGATGGCGATCTCCGCCTCGTCGTTGGCCACGAGGTCGCGGACCGAGTCGAGGGCCCGGATGCGCTCGCCCCGGGCCGAGGCGCGGCGCCCGACGGCGTCGACCACCGCCAGGATGTCGGCCTCCACGGAGTCGCTCGCGCTCACCCGGCCGACCCGAGGAAGGCGGCCCAGGCGGCGGGGGAGAGGGTGAGGTGAGGGCCGTCGGGGGCCGTCTTGGAGTCGCGGATGTGGATGGCTTGGGGGCAGGGGGATATTTCGAGGCACTGGCCACCGCCGCTGTCGCTGTAGGAGGACTTGCGCCAGGTGTAGGCGGTTTCGACGCAGTTGCCGCCGCCGTCGTCGCTGTAGCTGGACTTGAACCATCGCAGGGTTCCGGTGCGGGTCATCGCTTCTCTCCTGCCAACCGTTCGATGAGGCTCACCGAGTCGTCGGTACTCAGGGCCTGTGCGCGGATCTTCGCATAGCGGTGGGCGAGTTGGGACACTTCCTCCGGTTCGCTGACCAGGATGCCCTGGTCCTCGATCTCCATGTAGACGACGTGTTCGTGCTCCGCCGTCACCACCATCTTCATGGGGCCGCGAGCCCCGGCGTAGGTACCCCGTAGCCCCCGCTCCATCGGGAGCACTTGCAGACACACATTGTCCCGCTGCGCGTCCTCGACGAGCGAGAGCAGTTGTCCGCGAAGTACCTCCCAAGGGCCGAACGGCCTACGCAGCACGCTCTCTTCGAGGATCAGCTCGATCATCGGCGCCGGCTCCCGCTTGAACAGCGCCCGGCGGGCCAGCCGAGCCTCGACCAGCTCCTCCCGCTTCTGCTCGGAGACCGGTGGGAAGCCGCCTCCGATCAGCGCCCGAGCGTAGTCCTCGGTCTGGAACAGCCCGTCGACCACGAGCGTCTCGTACGACGAGATCGTGACCGCCCCCGCCTCCAGCTCCGAGAAGCCCCGGAACCGGGCGGGGTACTTCTCCAGCAGCATCCACTTGCGGGCCTTCTCGAAGACGCCCATCCCGTTGCCGATGGCCTCCTCCAGCGCCACCAGCATCTTGTCGCTGGCGGGCTGCGCACACGTCTCCATGGCGCTGATCGCGGATGCCGTGTAGCCGGTGCGCCGCCCCAACTCCTCCTGCGTCAGCTCTTGTTGCTCACGCAGTGCCTTCGCAAGGGCGGCCACCATCTGTGCCGTACCGCCCGCTTCCTCTTTGTTCTCGGCCCGCGCCATTAGCGGTCACCTCCGAACTCAACCGAACTCAACCGGTCACAACCGACGCACCCCGATTTCCGACCGTATTCAGTGGTCGACTCAGAGTTATGGCGACGGTAGCTCCACCTCCCCAAACTGGTCCCATGAATACGCAAAGCGACCAGTCAAACCTCGCCTGGCTGCCCGCAGCCGGCGTTCAACTCCGCAAAGCCGGTGTCCAGTTCGATGCGGTCCGGGTGGACGACGGGGAGTGGGGGCGGCGGCTCGCCGATCGGCTCGCGGAGATGACCGGGGGTGATCCCGGGCCCGTCATCGAGGTCGCCAGTGGGCGGCGGTGTGTGTACTTCCTGGTGCCGGCCGGGAGCACGGACCACCTGCCCTGGCCTGCGGAGGTGACCAGGCTGACCGCCGTTCCGGCGCGGGTGTCGTACATCCCGGTTCCCGCGCTGGACGACATGACGTGGCCGCTGTCGTGGCGGTACCGGCCGACCGCGCACGGCCGTTTCGTGCACACGCGGTTGTTGCGTTCCGCGCTTCACTCGGCGGAGTGAAAATCGTCAACACAGGGCCGGGAAAAAGGGATTGCGGCTTGCGTTCGCTGCTTTGCGGGGCCCTAAAGTCACGATCAACAGAATGCCCCCGCGGTGCGCCAACACCCGGGGGCTCGACACCGGGAGAGAGCAACTCCGGATGCGCGTTCATCGTATGGCGCCTGTGCGCGCCTTCGCAGCCCTTGCCCAGTCCCGTTTCGGGGGCCGACGTCTGTCCGGGGGAGCGGCGGGCGTACTGGCGTACCTCCTGGGGCTGCCGGACGGGGCCTGGATCACGGAGCGCATTCTTGCCGAGCGGCGGCGGGAAGGGTGCATGTCGGTCGTCGCTTCCCTGCGTGAGCTGGAGGAACGGCGGTATCTGCGGCGGGTGGTGTCGCGGGACCCGGTGACCCGGCAGTACTCGACGGTCTGCGAGGTGTTCGAGAGGCCGTACGAATCTGCGACACCGGCGGGTGAAATGCAAAAAGTTCGCCTGATGGCGGCCTAGAAAGCAGAGAAGGGAACGTCGTTGACTGTCACACTCGTACGCCCTGAGGTAGTATACCGACGGTATACTGTGCTCATGGCTGACACCACGATCAAGGTCGACCCCGCTGTCCGTGACCGTCTCCAGGAGCTCGCCCGGGAACGCGGGATGAGCATGCGGGACTTCGTGGCGGAGCTGGCCGGGGCCACGCCCACCAAGGACGAGCTGCGCAAGCGGTACGAGGAGACCAGGGCTTACGTCGAGGAGCACTTCCTCGGGCGGCCCTACACGGAAGAGGACGAGAAGGCCGGCGAGAAGCTGTGGGCCGACATCGAGTCCGGGCGTATCGGGGAGGTCCAGTGACCGAGGGGGAGCGGTACCCGCTGCCGCGTGCCGTCATCTTCGACGACACGGCGGCCCTGGCGCTCGGTGCCGGTAACAGCATGGCCTCCCGGCTGGTCGTGGAGGCGGAGAAGGACGCCGCGTTGCGGGTCTACATCCCCGCGGTGAGCCTGGCTGCCGCGGAGCGGGAGCGGGCCGGGGTCGCGGAGCACGTCGGTGCGCTGCCGTCCGTCAACATCGAGGGGCTCGACTTCGCGGCGGCCACGGCTGTGGGCAAGCGACTGCGGGCCGCGAACGGTGAGCCGGAGGAGGGGAAGGACGAGCCGGACTGGAGCGGCGCCCATGTGCTGCACCTCGCTCTGCCGACCGTCGAGTGGCCGCGTGGCCGTCCCGTCCTGACAAGGACCCCGATGCGGTACCGGGGCACGGGCATCCGCACCATCCGGATCGTCGAGCAGGGCTGACCGCGGCCCCGCGGACACACCCCAAGGCTCCGGACCGGGAGACGGTCCGGAGCCTTTTTCACTCACGCAGAGATGAATGCGCGGCTTACCGCCGCTTCAGTGGCGCCGGTGGCCTACCAGCCGCCGCGGCCGCAGTCGGAACCGAGGTCGGTGATCTGGGCGCCCGGGCTGCCCTCGCCGTTGATGAGGTTGCTGAGGGCCCCGTTGAGGATGCCCACCTCGCCGAGGACGTCGAGGTTCAAGTCGTGGGACCGGCAGCCGCCGCCGCCGCCGTACGCGTGCTGCTGCGCCGGCAGGGCGGTGGCCGGAACGGCGCCCATGAAGCCGACGCCACCGATGATGGCGATCACGGCGGCTGCCTTGTGGAGCTTGCGCATGTTCTCCTCCTTGAGCCGAATGAGAGCGCGTGGTCATATGAACTGATAAGCGCTCATTTCTGAGGCTAGATCGACATCTCGCGCCGCGCTCTTCGGAGGAGCCATACGGGGGCACCGGCATACGGGTGACCGGTCGTCAGGGTGATCGGACGTCAGAGTGACCGGGTGTCAGAGTGATCCGTCGTCAGCTGAAGACGATCATCGAACCCTGGGCCAGGCTGCGGGTCGCCGCCGCGTGCAGGCCCAGCCACACGTGCCGTTCCCGGGCGAAGGGGCTCGGGTCGTAGGGGGCGGGGACCGCCGGTTCCTCCAAGTCGGTGGGGGCGGCCGGGGGTTGCGGCGCGGCCGGGGGGTTGGCCGGATCGATGCCGATCGACGGGGCGACGTACTCCAGCTCGCGCAGCAGGGCGTGCGAGGAGCCCAGTGGGCCGCCGCTGGCGAGGAGTTCGTCGCTGGAGAGCGGCCTCGGGAAGTCGACCGGGACGTAGGCGCCCGCGTGGTCGTAGTGCCAGACCAGGTGCGACTGCTGGGCCGTCGACTCGAACATCTCCAGGAGCTGCTCGTAGTCGCCGCCGAGGTCGTCCACGGGGGAGACGGGCAGCCCGCAGACCTGGAGGAGGTAGGCGCGGCGGAGGAAATGGAGTGCGTCGTAGTCGAAGCCTGCCACCGGGGCGACCTCGCCGGACAGGCCCGGCATGTACTGGTACACCGGCACCGGGGGCAGCCCGGCCTCGGCGAGCACCTTGTTGTAGTGCGCGAGTTCCTCGGCGAACGGATTGTCGGGGGTGTGGCACAACACGTCGACCAGCGGTACCAGCCAGAGGTCACAGGCCAAAGAGGGCTCCTCATATCAGCGCGTTCACAGCGAGTGCTCAGCTAGGTGGTCAGGGAAGAGTAGTCCGTGCGGCGCCGGTCAGCTCCCCTCGTGCAGGTCCCATACCCAGACCCCACCGGTCCACTTACCGGGTTTTCCGGTCAGGGCCTCCACCGCCTGTCGTAGTTTCTCGTCATTGGGTTGCGGGGCGACCACCAGGGCCCCCGCCTTCCAGTACGCGAAGTCCTTCTTCGCCTGCGCGCGCCAGTTCTTGCCGATCACCGGCACCTTCCCGCTGTAGCGGACGTCCCGCAGCATGCTGGAGGTGAAGCGCGGGACGGCGCCGTAGATGCCGGTGCGGTCGGCGCCGTAGGGACCGTTGAAGTAACCGCCGGGCACCTTGAAGCCGAGCTGGGCGCTGGTCTGCCAGTGCAGGGCCTCGGCGGCGCCGGGGTCGGGGAGCGGCAGGGGCACGAGGGACTCGCCCTTGCCGACGTACGCCTTCCACGCCCCGCTGGTGATGAACTCCGGGACCGCCGCCCGCTCATCGGCCTTGAGCGGGGCGGGGACGATCGGGAGCAGGGCCAGGGCGACGGCCAGCAGGCCGAAGTACTGGGCGCCGACGCGGCGGGTGGACAGCACCTTCTCGATCGCGACCGCGAGCAGGATGCCCAGCACGGGTGCGCAGATCATCGCCACCCGGCCCTCGATGACGGACTCGAAGAGCGGGAACTTCCGCACCAGGGCCCAGGGCCCCGGGTACACCGTCTCCGTCAGCGGGATGCGGATCTCCGGACCCATGGACAGCACGGCCGCGGCGACCGACGTGAACGCGAGCGCCTTGACCAGCGGCCGCTCCCACAGCCGTACGACGATCCCGAAGGCGACCAGGACCAGCGGCCAGCCGTAGAAGGCGTTCTGCTCGGTGGGGTTGAGGGAGAGTTCGTTGGCGCGGCCCGCGTCCCCGAAGAGCATCGAGCGTTCGGCGAAGGCGAGCAGCGAGAGCGGGCTGTTTCCGGCGTTGTCGCCGTGCAGGACGCTGTGGTAGCTCTGCGGGCCCGTGAACTGCCAGTAGAGCGGGAAGGCGACGAAGGGGAGGCAGACCGCCCCGGCGATCAGCAGGCCCTTGCCCAGCGGACGCCAGGCCTGCCCGGCCACCTCCGGGCGGACCACCGCGTAGGCGAGGGCGAACAACGTCATCCCGAGCGCCGCCAGCAGGAACGGCTCCTCGCCCAGGAAGACCTGGTACGCCGCCATCAGCCCGAGCACGATCCCGTCCCGCCGCACCCGCTCGCCGGTGGCGAGGCGCAGGGCGCGGTCGACGACCAGCGGGATCATGAACAGGATCACGAAGTTGGGGTGCGCGTTGGCGTGGCTGACCATCGGCGGCGCGAAGGCCGCGAGGGCCGCGCCGACGAAGGCGGCGCCCCGGTTCCGTACCACCCGCTTGACGATCAGCCAGTACCAGGCGACGGCGGTCGCGGCGAGCCCCAGCGCCATGCAGACGGAGAGCGAGACCGCCGGACCGGCTATCAGGGTCAGCGGGGCGAACGGGACCGACAGGCCCAGCATGACCGTGTTGGCCATGAGGTTGACGCCGTCGGGGAAGTTCTGGAAGTCGGAGAAGAGCGGGTTGCGCAGGTGCGCGAGGTTGTCCGCGGTCACCGCGAAGAACCACTCCCACTGGTTCTGGTCCTGGAGGGAGTCGGTGAGGTAGCGGTGGCCGGGGTCGAAGAAGCGGCCCGAGTAGAGGGCGACGGAGAGGACGAGGAAGAGGACGGCGACCAGCAGGTCGGCCGGGCGCACTCGGCGGACGCGGAGGCGGGCCAGGTCGGCGAGGACCTTCGGGTAGTCCAGCGGACCCACCTTCGAGCCGGGCCGGTGGCTCCAGCGGACCGGGACCTCGGTGATCACGTGGCCGTCGCGGTGCAGGTGCTGGAGGACCTCGACGTCGATGCCCCAGCCGTCGAGCCGGGAGTCGGCGAAGGCCTCGCGGGCGAGGTCGCCGTCGAAGAGCTTGAACCCGCACTGGGTGTCCCTGAGCCCCGGCACGGCGGTGGCGCGTATCAGCAGGTTCCCGGCGCGGCCGAGCAGCTCGCGCAGCCGGTGCTGGCGGTCGGCTATCTCCGCGCCCGGCACCGCACGCGAGCCGATCGCCGCGGCGCCGCCCTCGCTGAGCGCCTTGTCCAGCCGCTCCAGCTCCTCGATCGGCGCCGCGAGGTCGGCGTCGGTGACCAGCACGCGGCTGCCGGCGGTCGCGGCCACGCCGAGGCGCAGGGCGTTGCCCTTGCCCCGGTTGCGGTCGGCGGTGACCAGCCGGACCTTCGGGTGCTGTAAGGCCGCGACCTCGCGCGTCCCGTCCGTCGAACCGTCGTCGGAGACGATCACTTCCCAGGAGCCGAAGCGGCTCTCGTTGTCGGCGAGGTAGCGGGTGACGGCGTCGAGCGTCGGCCCGAGCCGCTCCTCCTCGTTGTACGCCGGGACGACGACGGACAGGTCGACGCTCTCCCCGGGCTCCGGCTCAGTGGGCTCCGGCTCCGTGGGCTCCGGGGACGCGGTCATCCGTCGTTCTCCGCCAGTCGCTCGATCAGGGCGAGGGAGTGCGTGTTGTAGGCGGCGACGATCCCCCGGGCGGCCTCCGCGTCCCGGCGGGACAGCGCGTCGACCAACTCGGTGTGCCGGGACCACAGATACCCGCGTAGATCGGGCAGCCGGCGCAGGTGCCGCACCGCGCACACCCAGGACTGCACGCGCAGCCGGTGCAGGAAGTCGGCGAGGTAGGGGTTGCCGAAGAGGGCGGACAGCT
Organism: Streptomyces sp. NPDC048291; assembly: GCF_043201715.1. Lineage (NCBI taxonomy): Bacteria > Bacillati > Actinomycetota > Actinomycetes > Kitasatosporales > Streptomycetaceae > Streptomyces > Streptomyces sp. NPDC048291. Next base: position 251,203 of record NZ_JBICZC010000019.1, on the reverse strand, counting down.
CCCGCCAGAACCGGAGGTCGTAGCCGATGAGGACGGTCAGGTCGCCGGCGGTCGCGGCGCGCTGCGCCTCCTCGCCGCGCCGCCGGACCGCGGCGAGGGCGGCGGCGACCCGGGGCTCCTCGGGGTCCTTGAAGGCGGGGTGGAGGCCGTCGGCGAGCGCCTGGAACATGCCGTCGGTGACCAGGCTGCGGGCCTCGATCATGCCCCGGTAGTCGGCGAACGTGTACTCCGGCACCCGGAAGCCGCGGTGCTGGTCGGCGTCGAGGATGCCCTGCGCGGACAGGTCGACCAGCGCCTCGCGGACCGGCGTGGCGGAGACCCCGTACTGCTCGGCGATCTCCTTGACCGTGAACTCCCGGCCCGGCTGGAGCCGCCCGGCGAGCACCTCGTCACGGAGCGCGTCCGCGATCTGCTGGCGCAGGGTACTGCGGGTCACAGCGCCGTTGCCGGGCATCGTGGGGTGCCTCTCCTCACGCGTTCGGGTGACGTGCTCGCTTACACGTACATGTACGAGCACGCCACCTTACGCGTTCGGGTTCCGCGTGTACTCCTTCCGGCCCACCGAAGCTACCCGTGGGTCCCTTCTACGGCACCTGTGCGCGGCCTGTGAGAAGTGCCCCGCTGGGGTGCCCTGTAAGAGGCGCGGGGCTGTGCCGAATTTGCGGCTGCCGCCGCGTGGGCGCGCTCAGCCCCCACGGCGCGGCACCGATCCACGGCGCGGGGTGCCCCGCCAGGGGCGCGGGGCTGTGCCGAATTTGCGGCTGCCGCCGCGTGGGCGCGCTCAGCCCCCACGGCGCGGCACCGATCCACGGCGCGGGGTGCCCCGCCAGG
>NZ_JBICZC010000019.1:27273-250275 GCF_043201715.1 Streptomyces sp. NPDC048291 | reverse complement strand
CGGCACCGATCCACGGCGCGGGGTGCCCCGCCAGGGGCGCGGGGCTGTGTCGGATTTGCGGCTGCCGCCGCGTGGGCGCGCTCAGCCCCCACGGCGCGGCACCGATCCACGGCGCGGGGTGCCCCGCCAGGGGCGCGGGGCTGTGTCGGATTTGCGGCTGCCGCCGCGTGGGCGCGCTCAGCCCCCACGGCGCCGCACTGACCCACGGCGCGGGGTGCCCCGCCAGGGGCGCGGGGCTGTGTCGGATGCGGCTGCCGCCGCGTGGGCGCGCTCGGCCCCCACCGGCCCGCACCCGAAGCGCGCCTCAAGCCACCGTGAACTCGTCGGCCACGCTCAGCGCAGCGTCCAGCGCCGCGAACCCTTCCTTCAGCTCGGCCTCGCTCACGTTGCACGGCGGCACGACATGCGTCCGGTTCATGTTCACGAACGGCCACAGCCCGTGCTCCTTCGCCGCCCCGCCGAAGGCGACCATCGCCGCGTTGGCCTCCCCGGCCGCGTTGTACGGCACCAGCGGCTCCCGGGTTTCCCGGTTCCTCACCAGGTCGAGCGCCCAGAACATGCCGACCCCGCGGACCTCGCCGACGCTCGGGTGCCGCTCGGCGAGCGCGGCGAGCGCGGGTCCGACCACGTCGGCCCCCAGCCGCTTCGCGTTCTCGACGACCCCTTCCTCCGCCATCACGTTGATGGTGGCGACGGCGGCGGCACAGGCCAGCGGGTGCCCGGAGTACGTCAGCCCGCCCGGGTAGGGCCGCTTCGCGAAGGTCTCGGCGATCTTCGCGCCGATGGCCACACCGCCGAGCGGCACATAACCGCTGTTCACGCCCTTGGCGAAGGTCATCAGATCGGGTACGACCCCGAACAGGTCGGCGGCGAACCACTCACCGGTCCGCCCGAACCCGGCCATCACCTCGTCCAGGACGAAGACGATCCCGTACTTGTCGCAGATCTCCCGGACCCCGGCGAGGTACCCGGCCGGCGGCACCATGATCCCGGCGGTGCCGGGGATGGTCTCCAGCACGATCGCCGCGACCGTCCCCGGCCCCTCGAAGGCGATGGTCGTCTCCAGGTGCTCCAGCGCCCGCGCGGTCTCCTGCTCCTCGGTCTCCGCGTAGAAACGGGAGCGGTAGAGGAAGGGCGCCCAGAAGTGCACGACCCCGGCGGCGGCCCCGTCGGAGGCCCAGCGGCGCGGGTCGCCGGTGAGGTTGATCGCCTGCTGGGTGCCGCCGTGGTACGAGCGGTAGGCGGACAGCACCTTCGGGCGGCCGGTGTGCAGCCGGGCCATCCGCACGGCGTGCTCGATCGCGTCCGCGCCCCCGTTGGTGAAGAAGATCTTGTCCAGGTCGCCGGGCGTCCGCTCGGCGATCAGCCGGGCCGCCTCCGACCGCGCCTCGACGGCGAAGGCGGGCGCGAAGGTCGTCATCCTCGCGGCCTGCTCCTGGATGGCGGCGACGACCTTCGGGTGCTGGTACCCGATGTTGGTGAAGACGAGCCCGCTGGTGAAGTCCAGGTAGCGGCGGCCGTCGTAGTCCCAGAAGTACGACCCCTCGGCGCCGGCCACGGCAAGCGGGTCGATGAGGTCCTGCGCGGACCAGGAGTGGAAGACATGCGCACGATCGGCCGCCTTCACGGCGGCGCCGGCCTGGGGATTGGGCTGAGGGGTCATGCGGGGGAGCGTAGGAGCGACCGGTGGGGGAGCGGTATCGGCGACCTGTTCCGTGGCCGGGGGGATTCCGCGACAGGTTGTCCACAGCCTGGGGACATGGCCCGCGTCCGGTGCCTGTTACGTAACCGTAGACATGGCGCCGCGCGATCCCCGGAAGGGCCGCATTATTCTCGGCTCGATCACAAGTGTGAGCGAGGGGCGGATCTGCCATGGAGAAGCTGGGGCCGGGGGATCCGCAGCACATCGGGAGCTATCGGCTGCTGGCGCGGCTGGGCGCGGGCGGGATGGGGCACGTGTACCTCGCCCGGTCGGCGCGCGGCCGTACCGTCGCCGTGAAGCTGGTGCGGGCGGAACTCGCCGAGCAGGAGGAGTTCCGGGCGCGTTTCCGGCAGGAGGTCCGCAACGCGCAGCGGGTCGGCGGGTTCTGGACCGCGCCGGTGCTCGACGCCGACACCGAGGCCGCCGTGCCCTGGGTGGCCACCGGCTACGTGGCCGGGCCGAGCCTCCAGCGGGTCGTCGAGCACGACCACGGGCCGCTGCCCGAGCGGTCGGTGCGCATCCTCGCCGCCGGGCTCGCGCACGCGCTGGGCAACATCCACGCGGCCGGGATCATCCACCGGGACCTCAAGCCGTCCAACGTGATGCTCACCATAGAGGGCCCCCGGGTCATCGACTTCGGCATCGCCCGGGCGCTGGAGACACTGCCCGGCGAACGGCTGACCCAGACCGGCTCCCTCCTCGGTTCGCCCGGGTTCATGGCCCCCGAGCAGGTCCGCGGCGACCGGATCACGCCGGCCTGCGACGTCTTCTGCCTCGGCTCGGTGCTCGCCTACGCGGCCACCGGCCGGCTTCCCTTCGGCTCCACGGAGGGCGGCGCGCACTCCCTGATGTTCCGGATCGCCCAGGAGGACCCGGACCTCTCCGGCCTCCCCGAGGACATCGCCGACGTGGTCCGTGACTGCCTGCGCAAGGACCCGGCGGCCCGTCCGTCCCTGGACGCGATCCTGACCCGGACGGGCGCGGGCGCCACGGTCTGGGAGGGCCGCTCCAGGGACCCGTGGCTCCCGGGGGCGCTGGTGGCGCAACTGGGCCGCCATGCCGTGGAGTTGCTGGAGGTGGAGGACCCGACGGTCCACGGGGCGTTGCAGGATGCGCCGACGGCGGGTTCCAGAGAGGGGGCGACCGGCCAATGGGCGGAAGGGGCAACCAACCAAGGGGCGCGGGGCGGTGTTGAATCTGCGGCTGCCGCCGCGGGGGCGCGACCAGCTCCCGCCTACCCGCAGCCGACACTCAACCCGCCGTCCCCGGAACACGCCCCCGCCCACCCGGCCTACGGCTACCCGAACCAGCCCCACCAGCACCCGCAGTCCTCGCCGAACCCGTACAACCCCTACGCCGCGACCGCCCCGGAACCCGCCCCCGACCACACCCAGATCTACCCGCCCGTCCCCCCGCCCCCGCTGTACGACCCCCTCCCCGCCGACGAGCCCCGCCGCACCACCCGCTCCACCGCCCTCCTCGTCACCATCGCCCTGATCGTGCTGCTCGCCGCGGGCGGCTCGGTCTACGGGCTCATGAACAGCGGCGGCGGTGACGGCGCGGACGACAAGGCGGCCGGCCGGGGCACCGCCACCCCGTCGGCCACCGCCCCGACCGCCTCCGGGGAGTCGACGCCCAGCGGGCCGCCCTCCTCCTCGGCCGCCCCGAAGGGCACCGTCCCGAGCGGCTTCCTCGGCACCTGGGCCACCTCGATAGACAACGACACCGGCCACAACACGCGCGAACTCACCATCCGCCAGGGCGCCGTGGGCGACACGGTCCTCACCCTGGTCGCGGACGGCCCCGGCTACCACTGCGAGTTCACGGCAAAGCTCGCCGAGAAGCCGGGCTCGGACGGCCCGTTGGAGATCGGTCCCTCCACGGTCACGGCGGGCAAGCCCCGTTCGTCGTGCACCGCGGGAGAGGCCACCGAGGTGACCCTGGTCTCGGCCGGCAAGCTGAAGCGCGTGACGAAGGACGGCGACGAGAGCCTGACCTACAGCAAGCAGTGAACTGCCGGTCTCCCCGCATCAGTTGAACGTTCGGCGAACAACAGTGCGGGTGACCGGTATGTCCCTTCACGGCCGCATCCGGCCCCTTACGGTGACCCCACCATTCGACTCCGGGGAGTGGCGGGGGCACCCACATGGAGTGGCTGAGCGCGGAGAACATCGTCGCCGTGGGCACCGCGGTGCTCGGCATCGTCGCGTCCGCGGGCATCTTCTGGTATGAGCGCCGCGTCCCGCGCCGTAAACGCATCGGCTACCGCGTCCAGATGGACAACCCGATCGGCGACGACGCCCGTTCGGGCCGCATCGGCAGACGGCTGGGCCTCTTCGACGAGGCCCCGGACATGGCCGACGCGACCCTGGTCCTGCTGCGCATCGAGAACGACGGCTCCCAGGGCATCGGGCGCGACGACTACACCAGCCCCGAACTGCACGGACTCACCGCGGTGTTCACCGACCGCATCATCCGCGGCGTCTCGGTCACCCAGCCCACCGACAGCGACCACCTCATGCCGCACTTCACCCCGGACCGCGGCTTCGGCTACTCGGGCAACACCCTGCGCATCCCACGGGTCCCGCTCAACCACGGCGAGCACTTCAAACTGCTCGTGCTGCTCTCCGGCGGTGACGTCGGCCGGGAGATCAGGATCGTCGGCGGGATCCACGACGGTGAGGTGCACCCCAACCGCAGCGCCACGCCCGACGACGCCACGCCCCTGTTCAGCCGCGCCTCCCGGCTGATCACCATCATGCTGACGCTCAGCGTCCTCACCCTCGCCACGATCGTGGTGGCCCGCGACGACTCCCCGCCGCCGATCGGCTGCGCGAAGGGCTCGCTGCGGGTCATCGGCTCGACCGCCTTCGCCCCCGTGATGCAGGACGCGGCGAAGAAGTACGAGAAGGACTGCGAGGGCGCCTCGATCACGGTGGACGCGCACGGCTCGACCGCCGGGATCCGGGAGCTGAACGGCGACGGCGCGGCCATGAAGAAGGGCTCACCGTCGGTGATCGCCCTCTCCGACGGGCCCAAGCCCACCGGCATGCCCGAACTGAAGGAGAACCGGGTCGCCCTGGTCGTCTTCGCCCTGGTCGTGAACGACGACGTGCCGCTGCGGAACCTCACCACGGCCGACGTACGGCGGCTGTACCGGGGCGAGATCACCAACTGGAAGCAGCTGGGCGGCCCCGACCTGCCGGTGGCGCTGGTCAGCCGGGACGCCAACTCCGGGACCCGGCAGGTCTTCCAGCGGCGGGTGCTGAAGCGCGGCGAGATCGCCAACTCCTCCGTGGACTGCGTGCACAAGGACGACCCGACGGCCAAGGTGATCCGCTGCGAACTGGACTCCACCGACCAGGTGCTGTCGGAGGTGGCCGAGCTGAAGGGCGCGGTCGGCTACGCCGAGCTCAACGTGGCGGAGGGCGCGAGGGGCCTGCACATCCTCTCCCTGGACGCCATCGCCCCGTCGGTGGACGCGATCGAGCGGGGCGTCAGCACGTACCCGTATCGCGAGATCGAGTACGCGTACACCTACCGCCGGCCGGCGGCCGACTCGCTGGCGTCGAGCTTCCTGTCGTACGTCGAGAAGGGCAACGGCCAGGACGTGATCCGCTCGCACGGGCATGTGGCCTGCTACGCGCCGGTGGGCATGAAACTCTGCGCGTGAGCGCTCCCCGGTCGGGGCTCAGCCGAGGGTGACCCACGTCCCCTGCGCGGCCGAGCGGCTCATCGCGTCGAGGGCGGTCGCGCTCCGCACGGCGTCATCGAGGGTCGGGCCGTGGGGGGTGCCCTCGGCGACGGACCGCAGGAAGTTGCGGGCCTCGATCACCTTGAGGTCGTCGTAGCCCATGGCGTTGGCGGCGCCGGGCTGGAAGGCGCCGTACTCGCCGTGGCCGGGGCCGACGAAGACCGTGGAGACGGGCTGGTCCTGGTAGGAGGTGCCGAGGCTGACGCCCAGCTCACCCATCCGCCGGTAGTCCCAGAAGACGGCGCCCCTGGTGCCGTGCACCTCGAAGCCGTAGTTGTTCTGCTCGCCGACCGAGACGCGGGAGGCCTCCAGGACACCGCGGGCGCCGGAGGCGAAGCGCAGCAGGCAGTTGACGTAGTCCTCGTTCTCGACCGGGCCGAGTTCGCCGCCGGTGGCGAGTGTGTGGCCGGCGGTGGCGCCGGCGGGCCGGGCGCGCTCCGGGATGAACACGGCGGTGTCCGCGGTCAGCGACTCGATGTCGCCGAGCAGGAAGCGGGCCAGGTCGACGCCGTGCGAGGCGAGGTCGCCGAGCACCCCGCCACCGCCGCGGGCGCGCTCGTACCGCCAGGTCAGGGCGCCGTCGGGATGCGCGGCGTAGTCGCTGAACAGCCGGACGCGGACATGCGTCACGGTGCCGAGCTCGCCGGAGGCGATCAGTTCGCGGGCGTGGGCGACGGCGGGGGCGTTGCGGTAGTTGAACCCGACGGTTCCCTGCACCCCGGCCTTCGCGACCGCCTCCGCGACCGCGCGGGCGTCCTCCGCGGTCAGCCCGACCGGCTTCTCGATCCACACGTGCTTGCCGGCCTCCGCCATGGCGACGCCGATCTCGCGGTGCAGGAAGTTCGGGGCGGTGATGCTGACGGCGTGCACCCGCGGGTCGGCGGCGACCTCGCGCCAGTCCCGGGTGGTGGACGCGAAGCCGAACTGCGCGGCGGCTTCCTCCGCCCGCCCGGGCACCTCCTCGGCAACGGCCACCAGTTCGGCGCGTACCGGCAGCTCCGGGTAGTGGTGGGGGACCCGCCGGTAGGCCTGCGAGTGCACCCGCCCCATCCAGCCGAATCCGACGACGGCGACGCCGAGCGTACGCACCATGGGGCTGCCCCTCCTTGGACCGTCCAGAGCCTGCGTGCCCACGATGCGGCGCCGCCTCAAAAGATGTCAAGACATTCGGGCGTCCGGACAATCCCGTGTGCGCCGCCATCGTGGTTGCCCGCGCAGTTCCCCGCGCCCCTAAAGGGGCACCTCCGCGGCACCGTCGGCTTCAGCGCCCCGCCAGGGGCGCGGGGAACTGCGCGCTCAGCCACAACGGCGCCGCACCGAACCACGGCGCGCAGCCCCCACCCCCCAGGGGCGCGGGGAACTGTGCGAGAACCCCCGCGGCGCCGCACCCGACCGACGACACGCACCCCCCTCTCACCGAGGTTCCGGCGGCCTTTGCCTGGGCATGTTCGGGCGAGCCCCGTTCGTGCCCGGCGGCAGCGGAAACCGTCCGTTCAGGTGTCCCGCGTCCGCCCGCGGCCCCGCCGCCACCGTCGCCTGCATGCCCAGCGGCGCCGACCCCGTCCGGAACTCCACCATCCAGTCGGCCGTCTCCGTACGGACCAGCTCCGTCACGTCCTCCGAAAACCTCCGCAGCACCCCCAGACACCGATCCGCCGCCTCGCTCGCCGTACCCTCCGCAGGACCCAGCACCTCCCGCACGCTCTCCGACGCCCAGTCGAACTGCAGCACCTGCAACCGCCGCTGCACCGCCTGCGCCGTCGCCATGTCCCTTATCCACCCGGAGGTCACCCCGAAGAACCGGTCGATGCCGACGCAGGACACCGCAAGCAGCAGCGCGAGATACCCCCAGGGCGCCACCCCGCCCACCACCCCGGTGAGGTCGAGGAGCGGCAGCGCGGCTCCCAGCATCGCTCCCACCGCCGCCCCGCACCGCAGCGCCCGCGCCCCGCGCCGCTTCCAGATCCGGTCCGCCAGATACCACCCGGCCGTCTGCAGCGCCCCGCGCTCCACCCACCGGTACAGCTCGTCGAGCCGCTCGGCCGGCTCGCCCCAGTCCCCGAGCGGGAACGCCCGCCCGGTCAGATCGCCCGGCCGCAGTCCGGCCGCACCCTCGTCGCCCCGCCCGTCCTGAGGCGGTCCCTCGGGCTGCATCTCCGGCTGTCCCACCCGGCACTCCCTAACTGATCCCGAACTGATCCCGAGACCGACTCCGGAACTGATCCCGGGCGGTCACTTTCCGTGACAACGGATCTGGCACTGGACCTGACAATGGATGCTGACGACGGGAACCCTTCCTACCGCCCAATGGGTGGCGAAGGCCTTGCTTTCGCCTCTTTTCCGCCCGGAAGTGGGCCTTGATCAGGTATAGGGCCCCGGGGAATCTCACTCGAAAGAGTGGCGGGGCGATGGCTGCGTCAACCACGTAGGCTCATCCACAACAGAGAAAATCCGGACCCGACCCAGGAGCTGATCGTGATCCCCGGTGGTGGCCAGCCCAACATGCAGCAACTGCTCCAGCAGGCCCAGAAGATGCAGCAGGACCTGGCACGGGCCCAGGAGGAACTGGCGGGCACGGAGGTCGACGGACAGGCCGGCGGCGGTCTGGTGAAGGCCACCGTGACCGGTTCCGGCGAGCTGCGCGCGCTGAAGATCGACCCGAAGGCGGTGGACCCTGAGGACACCGAGACCCTCGCCGACCTGATCATCGCGGCGGTCCAGGCGGCCAACGAGAACGCCCAGGCGCTCCAGCAGCAGAAGCTCGGCCCGCTGGCGCAGGGCCTGGGCGGCGGCAGCGGCATCCCGGGCCTGCCGTTCTGATGTTCGTCGCTCGCGCGACACCCGCACCGCCTTCCTAGGACAGGCGGCAGCCAACTACGGTACGTACCGAAAGACTCCAGGAAGGGCAGTCCGTTGTACGAAGGCGTGGTCCAGGACCTCATCGACGAGCTGGGGCGGTTGCCCGGCGTCGGTCCGAAGAGCGCGCAGCGGATCGCCTTCCACATCCTCCAGGCGGAGCCGACGGACGTACGGCGTCTCGCGCAGGCTCTCCTGGAAGTGAAGGCGAAGGTCCGCTTCTGCGCGACCTGCGGCAACGTGGCACAGGAGGAACTGTGCAACATCTGCCGCGACAGCCGCCGCGACCCGACGGTGATCTGCGTCGTGGAGGAGCCGAAGGACGTCGTCGCGATCGAGCGCACGCGCGAGTTCCGCGGCCGGTACCACGTCCTCGGCGGCGCGATCAGCCCGATCGAGGGCGTCGGCCCCGACGACCTGCGGATAAGGGAGCTGCTGGCCCGCCTGGCCGACGGCTCGGTCACCGAGCTGATCCTCGCCACGGACCCGAACCTGGAGGGCGAGGCGACCGCCACCTACCTCGCCCGCATGATCAAACCCATGGGCCTGAAGGTCACCCGCCTGGCCAGCGGCCTCCCGGTGGGTGGCGACCTGGAATACGCGGACGAGGTCACGCTCGGCCGCGCCTTCGAGGGGAGACGACTCCTAGATGTCTGACGCCACGCTGCACGCGACCGCGCAGAACCCCGACGACTTCGCGGTCCAGATCGCCGACCAGGTGGAGAGTTTCCTGGTGGCCGTCACGGAGGTGTCGAAGGGCGACGAGCCGGACTCGACGGTCCCCTTCCTCCTCCTGGAGGTCTCCCAGCTGCTGCTGGCCGGCGGCCGTCTCGGCGCGCACGAGGACATCGTCCCCGACGAGCGCTACGAGCCGGACCTGGGCCCGGAGCCGGACGTCGACCAGCTCCGCGAGAACTTCGCGCGCCTCCTCGACCCCATCGACGTCTACTCCGAGGTCTTCGATCCGTACGAGCCCCGCAAGGCGCCCGTCCCGGCCCGCATCTCGGACGACCTGGCCGACATCATCACCGACCTCCGCCACGGCATGGCCCACTACCGCGCGGGCCGCACCACGGAGGCCCTGTGGTGGTGGCAGTTCTCCTACTTCTCCAACTGGGGCCCGACGGCCTCCGCGGTCCTCCGCGCCCTCCAGTCCGTCCTGATCCACGTCCGCCTCAACCAGCCCCTGGAGGAGCTGGACGGCCTCGACACCGACCAGGCCACCATGGGCGACGAGACCCTGGAGTTCGAGGCGGGCCAGGTCATGCAGCAGGAGATCGGCGACTCACTGGGAGTGCGGTCCCCCGCCAAGTAGGCAGGTAGGACAGCCCCTGTCCTTCGTCGCGGCGTTCCCGTACGGGTCACAGCGTCCACACCCCCTTCGCCACCGCGGTGACCCCGCCCGTCAGGGCGAGGAGGAGGACCAGACGGCGGGCGTGGTGTTCGGGTATGCGGTCGGCCACCACGGTGCCTGTGAGCCCGCCCGTCAGCATCGCGGCGCCCACCGCCGTCCACTGCGCCGTGCTCAGCCCCGGCACGCCGTTCGCGGTCACCGAGAAGGCGTTGACGACGACGCCGTAGAACTGGGCGTTGGGGACGAACTCCCGTACCGTCCAGCCCGCGTTGAGGGCGTAGAGGGAGACCGGCGGGCCGCCCACGCCCGCCGCGGAGTTCATGAAGCCGCCCACCGCGCCGGCCGTCAGCGCGCCGCCCCGGCCGCCGAGGGCGGGGAGCCGGGCGCCCCGCATCACCAGGAGCACGGCCGCGGTCACCAGGGCACCCATCGTCAGGAGGAGCAGCGGCGGCGGGAGTCGGTGGGTCAGCCAGGTGCCCGCCGGGACCGTGCAGGCCGCCGCCGCGCACAGCGGGACCATCGCGGCCGGGCGGACCCGGCGCCAGCCGCCGGCCAGGCCCACCACACTGATCGCGCCCGCCGCGCAGTTGGCGAGCGCGACGCCCTCGGCCGGGCCGAGGAGGAGGATCAGGGCGGGGACCGCGACCAGGGCGAAGCCCATGCCGGTCAGCCATTGCACGCTCGCGCCCAGCAGCACGATGCCGGTGAGAAGGATCAGCGCCGTCATGGTGTACCTGCCTACACCCACGGTTCGGGAGTGCGCTTCCTCGTTGCGGTCACCGGGAGCCGGGATCGTTGATCTCGCCAGGTCAGCCAAGTCGGCAGCCAAGCCGACAGCCAAGCCGACAGCCAAGCCGAGAAACAAGGATCCCGCCGTGAAGCCGCTGCTCTCCTCCCGTCCCGTCCTGTGGTTCCTCTTCCTCTTCAACCTCGTCGTCGCCGCCGTCGCGCCGTTCGTCGTCGACGGCACGCAGGGCGTGCTGACGGCCGTCGGCATGGGGGTCGTCTCGCTCGGTGCCGGCGTCAGTCTGCTGCGCGGCTGACGGAATTGGCCCAGCCCTGCACCTGCGCTGTACGTCGGCTGCACGGGCGTTAACCAGCGGAAAGCGAGTCTTGGGTCATGACCAGAACGAACCGCATACGCGCCGCCGTCGTCACCGCCACCGCCGTCGTCACCGCCGCCACGGTGAGCGTGGGGGTGAGCCAGGCCGGTGGCTCGCGGACCGCGCACGAGCCCAGCAAGAAGCAGATCGCCGGCCTGTTCGACAGGTGGAACGCGGCACTTCGGACCGGAGACCCGGAGAAGGTCGCCGACCTGTACGCCAAGGACGCGGTGCTGCTGCCGACCGTCAGCAACAAGATCCGCACCAACCATGCCGAGATCGTCGACTACTTCGAGCACTTCCTGCAGAACAAGCCGGTGGGCGAGAAGAAGCGGACCATCGTCAACGTCCTCGACGCGAACTCCGCCATCGACACGGGCGTCTACGCGTTCACCCTCACCGACCCGAAGACCGGCGCCGAGCGGGTCGTCGAGGCCCGCTACACCTACGAGTACGAGAAGCGCGGCGGGAAGTGGCTGATCGTCAACCACCACTCCTCGGCGATGCCCGAAGGGTGACCGCCACCCACAGGCCGCCGCCGGGCGCGTCCCGCAGGGCCACCGTGCCGCCGTCGTCCGTCACCAACTGGCGTACGACGGCGAGCCCCAGGCCCGAGCCCGAGCGGCCGGTCAGGCCCTGGCCGCGCCAGAAGCGGTCGAAGGCGCGGGACTTCTCCGCGTCGGTCATCCCGGGGCCCTCGTCCAGGACGGAGAGCGTCACCTCGCCGGCGTCGGCCTCGATGCGCACGGTGATCGTGGCGCCGTCCGGGGAGACCTCCAGGGCGTTGGAGAGCACGTTGTCCAGTACCTGCTCCAGGTGACCGGGACTGGCCAGCACGAACGGCCGGCCGCCGGCACTCCCCCTGAGCGCGATGTGGACTCCGCGCTCGTCGGCGGCCGGTCTCCAGACGGCGAGGCGTTCCGACACGATGTCCGTCAGGGGCAGCGGCTCGGGCGCCGTCACCTTCGCCTCCGCCCGCGCCAGCACCAGCAGGCCGTTCACCAGGCGGCTCATCCGGACCACCTCCGCCGTCGCCTGTTCCACGTCCTCGCGGACGAACTCGTCGTCGACGCCGTCCGCGATGTTGTCGAGGGACAGCCGCAACGCCGTCAGCGGGGTGCGCAGTTGATGGGAGGCGTCGGCGACGAAGATGCGCTGCGAGGCGACCAGGGTGTCCAGGCGTTCCGCGCCCTGGTTGAGGGTGCGGGCCAGGGTCTGGGTCTCCGCCGGGCCGGTCACGGGGGAGCGGGCGGTGAGGTCGCCGTCGCTGAACCTGCTCGCCATGGAGTTGAGTTCGCGCAGCGGGCGGGTGATCCGGCGGGCGGCCACCGCGCCGATCGCCGCGGCCGCCGCCAGGACGAGCACGGCCAGGCCGGCCCGGAAGCCCCAGATCTGCCAGAACCGGGTGGTCATGTCCGACGTCGAGTAGACGATCCGTACGGCCGCGTCGCCCTCGGCGGGGACGGTCACGGTGAGGTGCTCGCCCCAGATGAAGTCCGAACCCCAGTCGGTGGTCGGGGTGTTGTCCGTCACGGCCCGGGTCAGCGCCGGGTCGGCGGCGGGGGCCGGGAGCGCCGGAGCGCAGGTGCGGGTGGGGGTCGCCTGGACCGTGCCGGGGGTCTCCAGGTCGTACGCCCTGGCCACCTCGGTCAGGGCCTCGCAGGAGACGCTGTCGCTGCCGCCCAGCAGCAGCGCCATCGTCTTGGCCTCGCGCAGGACGGAGAGTTCCGTGTCGTCGCGGAGCTGCTTGGTGAGGGTGAAGGCGACCGGGACCGTGAAGAGGAGGATGGCGACCGCCACGAGCAGGATGTAGCTGCGGATGAGCTGGCGGTTCACGAGCTGTCCACGCCACGGGTGCCGCCGGAGGTGCCGCCGTTGCTGTCGTTGCTGTCGTTGCCGTCGTCTCCGGCTATCTCCAGGCGGAAGCCGACGCCCCGGACGGCCTCGATGGTGATCGCGCCGGCGAGTTTGCGGCGCAGGGCCGCCACGTGCACGTCCAGGGTCTTGGTCGGGCCGAACCAGTTCGCGTCCCAGACGGCCTCCATGATCTGCTCGCGCGACATCAGCGCGCCCGGCTCCTCGGTGAGGAAGGCCAGCAGGTCGTACTCCTTGGGGGCCAGGGCGACCTCCGCGCCGTCCAGGCGGACGCGGGCGGCCTTGCGGTCGACGGTGAGCCGGGAGCCGTAGCGGTCGGGGCCGGCGTCCGGCGGCCGGGGCTGCGTCCGGCGCAGCACCGCCCTGATCCGGGCGATCACCTCGCGGACCCCGAACGGCTTGGAGACGTAGTCGTCCGCGCCCAGCTCCAGGCCGACCACCCGGTCCGTCTCGTCGCTGCGGGCGCTGATCACGATGATCGGCACGTCGCCGCCCGGGCCACGGCTGCGGAGCGCCTTGCAGACGTCCAGGCCGTCGGTGTCGGGCAGGCCGAGGTCGAGGAGCACGACGTCACAGGGGCCGGTGTGGGCGAGCGCGGCGGCGCCCGTGGTGACCCACTCGACCTCGAAGCCGTACCGCTTCAGGCCGCGCCGGAGGGACTCCGCGACCGGTTCGTCGTCTTCCACCAGGAGTACGCGCACGCCCCGTACCTTAATTCTTGAAAATTCATGCACGGAGTGGAATGTGAGGCAGGGCACTTTCCGCGTGGTCTGCTGATCGCTGGGCAGGTTCCGGTCGCGAGCGCCGAGGTCCCGCCGGTCTCACCATGCGGGAGCAGGCTGGTGGAATTCGGACGCTCGTTAAACTGAGCCGACACAACAAACCGAGCGAGGAGCGCACGTGGGCCTTGTCGTGCAGAAGTACGGAGGCTCCTCCGTTGCCGATGCCGAGGGCATCAAGCGCGTCGCCAAGCGAATCGTGGAAGCGAAGAAGAACGGCAACCAGGTGGTTGTCGTCGTTTCCGCGATGGGCGACACGACGGACGAGCTGATCGATCTCGCCGAGCAGGTATCCCCGATGCCTGCCGGGCGTGAGTTCGACATGCTGCTGACCGCCGGAGAGCGTATCTCCATGGCCCTGCTGGCCATGGCGATCAAAAACCTGGGCCACGAGGCCCAGTCGTTCACCGGCAGCCAGGCAGGCGTCATCACCGACTCGGTCCACAACAAAGCCCGGATCATCGACGTCACGCCGGGGCGGATCCGGACGGCGCTCGACGAGGGCAACATCGCGATCGTGGCCGGGTTCCAGGGCGTCAGCGCGGACAAGAAGGACATCACCACGCTGGGGCGCGGCGGGTCCGACACGACCGCCGTGGCGCTCGCCGCCGCCCTCGACGCCGAGGTCTGCGAGATCTACACCGACGTCGACGGTGTGTTCACCGCCGACCCGCGCGTGGTGACGAAGGCGCGGAAGATCGACTGGATCTCCTTCGAGGACATGCTGGAGCTCGCCGCCTCCGGTTCCAAGGTGCTGCTCCACCGCTGTGTGGAGTACGCGCGCCGCTACAACATCCCGATCCACGTCCGGTCCAGCTTCAGCGGACTTCAGGGCACGTGGGTCAGCAGCAAGCCGATTGGGGACAAGAAGGTGGAACAGGCCATCATCTCCGGTGTCGCGCACGACACCTCCGAGGCCAAGGTCACGGTCGTCGGTGTACCGGACAAGCCGGGCGAGGCCGCCGCCATCTTCCGGACCATCGCCGATGCCGAGATCAACATCGACATGGTCGTGCAGAACGTGTCCGCCGCGGCCACCGGCCTGACGGACATCTCCTTCACGCTCCCGAAGACCGAGGGCCGCAAGGCCATCGACGCGCTGGAGCGCAACCGGCCCGGCATCGGCTTCGACTCGCTGCGCTACGACGACCAGATCGGCAAGATCTCGCTGGTCGGCGCCGGGATGAAGACCAACCCGGGGGTCACCGCGTCGTTCTTCGAGGCGCTCAGCGACGCCGGGGTCAACATCGAGCTGATCTCGACCTCCGAGATCCGTATCTCCGTCGTCACCCGGGCCGACGACGTGCCGGAGGCCGTGCGCGCCGTGCACACCGCCTTCGGCCTCGACTCCGACACCGACGAGGCCGTGGTCTACGGAGGCACCGGCCGATGACCGGCAAGCCGGCGCTCGCGGTCGTGGGTGCGACCGGGGCCGTCGGCACGGTCATGCTCCAGATCCTGTCCCAGCGGGCGGACGTCTGGGGCGAGATCCGCCTGATCGCCACCCCGCGCTCGGCCGGCCGCAAACTGACCGTGCGCGGGGCGGAGGTCGAGGTCGTCGCGCTGTCGGAGGAGGCCTTCGACGGCATCGACGTCGCGATGTTCGACGTGCCCGACGAGGTGTCCGCGCGCTGGGCGCCGGTCGCCGCCGCGCGCGGTGTGGTCGTGGTGGACAACTCCGGGGCCTTCCGGATGGACCCCGAGGTGCCGCTGGTCGTCCCCGAGGTCAACCCGCACTGCGCCCGCAGCCGGCCGCGCGGGATCATCGCCAACCCCAACTGCACCACCCTGTCGATGATCGTCGCCCTGGGCGCGCTGCACGCCGAGTTCGGGCTGCGCGAGCTGGTGGTGTCGTCGTACCAGGCGGTGAGCGGGGCCGGCCGGGCCGGCGTGGAGACGCTGCGGGCCCAGCTGTCGATGGTCGCCGGTACGGAGCTGGGCACCAAGCCCGGTGACGTGCGGCGGGCGGTCGGGGACCTGACCGGGCCGTTCCCGGAGCCGGTCGCGCTCAACGTCGTGCCGTGGGCCGGGTCGCTGCGGGAGGACGGCTGGTCGTCGGAGGAGATGAAGGTGCGGGACGAGTCCCGCAAGATCCTCGGGCTGCCGAAGCTGCCGGTCGCGGTGACGTGTGTCCGCGTGCCGGTGGTCACCACGCACTCCCTCACGGTCCACGCCAGGTTCCAGGGCGCGGTCACCGTCGACGGGGCCCGGGAGATCCTCGACACGGCGCCTGGCGTCGTCCTCTTCGACAACCCGGCCGCCGGGGAGTTCCCGACGCCCGCCGACGTGGTGGGCACCGACCCGACCTGGGTCGGGCGGGTGCGGCGGGCGCTCGACGACCCGACCGCGCTGGAGCTCTTCGTGTGCGGGGACAACCTTCGCAAAGGGGCCGCTCTGAACACCGCGCAGATCGCCGAGCTGGTGGCCGCGGAACTGACCGGCCGTTCAGGTACGGCGGACACCGTGTGAACACCCGGTGACCACGGCAAACGTCCTGTGACGGACCCTGGGTGGGAGCGGGCCCACGAGTAGGATCCATGTAAGAAATGTGTCCCGGAGCATGGTCCAAACCTCTTGAACCGGGACCCGTCCGCGTTCGAAGATTTTCCTCCCCGTCCTCCGCAACCATGCGGGCGGCGGGGAGCGTCTTTGCGGTCGCCCACTTACCGGGCGCTTACGCGACCGGGCCTTGGGGGCGCGGAGACGCATGATCCTGGCGTGGGGACGCTGTGATCGGGGCGTGGGGACGCCCGTTCATAATGGGATATAAGGGAAGAGCGGGACGCATGGCGGCAATTGACGCACCGTCGGGTGTGCTGCCGGACGCGCACAGAACGGCGCCTACCGCGCCCGATGCAAAAGTGATGCCCGGCACGTACAACCCCACGGGGGGTAGCCGTGTCCAACTGACGTGGCAGAGGTACTCGAACTCAGTGCGCCCCGCGGCGCGACGGCCCTACGGCCGCCCCGCGCCGGCCTGCGCCCCCGCATGCCCGGCGCGCCCGGCGGCATGCCGGTGATCGCGCCCATGCCCGCAGCGCGGCCCACCCGCATACCCAGCCAGCGCGACGGCGCCGAGGAGTCGGCGGAGGCGGCCGGCACCACCGTCGACCACCTCACCGAGACCTACCGGGCGCACTACCGTTCGCTCCTCGGCCTCGCGGCGCTCCTCCTCGACGACACCGCCTCCTGCGAGGACGTCGTCCAGGAGGCGTTCATCCGCGTCCACTCCGCCCGCAAACGCGTCCGCGACCCGGAGAAGACCCTGGCCTACCTGCGCCAGACGGTCGTCAACCTCTCCCGTTCCGCGCTGCGCCGCCGCATCCTCGGCCTCAAGCTCCTCTCCAAGCCGATGCCGGACGCGGCCAGCGCCGAGGAAGGCGCCTACGACCAGCTGGAGCGGCGCGACCTGATCAAGGCGATGAAGGGCCTGCAGCGCCGCCAGCGCGAGGTCCTGGTCCTGCGCTACTTCGCCGACATGACCGAGGCCCAGGTCGCCGAGACCCTCGGCATCTCGCTGGGCTCGGTGAAGGCGTACGGGTCGCGCGGCATCGCCGCGCTCCGGGTGGCGATGGAGTCGGCGGCATGACGGACAGCCCCGAGGGAGGCGACTCACATGATCGCCACGAGCCCTACGCCTGGCACGAGCCGATGCCGGAACAGCAGCACGAGCAAGAGCACACGCAATCGCACGCTGGGAACGGAACTGTGAACCACGGCCCCGACGAAAAGGGCCCCGAGGGCCTGGAACAGGGCCCTGAAGGGCTCCGGAGCGGGCTCGGCCCCGGCTCCGGGGCCGGTGCCGACGGCCCCGGCCCCGAAGCCCTGGACGGGCTGGAGACGGACGAGCTGGCGCTGCGCCGGCTGCTGCACTCCGCCGTCGACGACCTCGCGCCGCGCGACGGCAGCCTCGACCACCTGCGCCGCGCGGTGCCCGCCCGCCGGGCCCGCAAGCGGCAGGCCGCCGTCGGCATGGCGGCCGCGGCCCTGTTCATCGGCACCGCGATCCCCGCCCTCATCCACGTCTCCAACGCCGGCGGCACCGACCCCAACACCTCCATGGCCGGCCAGGCCTCCCAGGCGCAGGGCGGCGCGACCGGCGGCAAGAACCCCGACGGCGGTGCCAACACCGCGGGCGGCAGCGGCGGCCAGGCCGCCGACCAGAGCCCCGGCGGTACCAAGGACGGCGACAAGAACGAGAGCACCGGAGCCGTCTCCGGCACCAAGGTCGTCCCCACCGCGAGCGCCGCCAGCAGCGCCCCCGTCTGCACCTCGGCCCAGCTCGGCACCCCGACCTCCAGCGTCGACGCCCCCGACTCGGCGGGCGTCGTCTACGGCACCTTCCGCGTCGTCAACGTCTCGACGACGAGCTGTACCGTCGGCGGCCCCGGCAGCGTGGGCGTCCTCGCGCAGGGCGCGGCCGACAGCACGAAGGTCCTCACCGCCCGGCACATCTCGGGCGACGCGGCGGCCGGGCTGCCCGACCCGACCACCGAGCTCACCGGCCTGGTCCTGGCGCCCGGCGCGGCCTACGCGGAGAAGTTCGGCTTCGTCCCCTCGGCGACCTGCCCGACCAGCGGCACCAGCACCGGCGGCTCCACCGACACGGGCGGCACCACCGGCGGCACGGCCTCGCCGAGCCCCTCCGAGGGCGCGAGCAGCAGCGCCGGTACGACCACCTCCGGGACGTCGGACGGCACCACCACCCAGCTGCTCACCGAGGACGGCGGCACGGCCGACGGGAGCGTCGCGGTCTCGTACACCCCGCAGGCCGGATCACCGACCGGCTCGGCCACGGTGACGAACGCCTGCGCCGGGACGGTCTACTGGACCGGGGTCCTGGCCGCCCAGTGACCGGCGGTACCGGCAGCGGCCGTCAGACGGCGGTCGGCTGCTGCCGGGCTTCCTCTTCCGGGTCCGGGACCAGGCCGAGCGCCGCGTCCCGGGCGAACTCCGCCTCGCGGCGCAGCAGCCGGAACCACATGAACACCACGAACCCCGCGAACACGAACCACTCACCGGTGTAGCCGAGGTTCTGGAACGCCTTCAGGTCGAGCCCCGAGTTGTCCGGCGCGGTCGCCGGCACGGCCGTCATCCCCGAGTCGGCCTTCTCCAGGGTGATCCACGCGTCGTACACCGGGTACGGCACCAGGTTCACCAGCGAGGCCGCGCTGATCGCCGCCGTCTGCCCCGACGGCAGGCCGCCCTGGTTGCTGACGCCGTTGTCCCCCGGCGTCTCGGAGGCCTGCAGCGCGCCGGTGACGGTGACCTCGCCCGCGGGCGGCGCCGGCACCCGGGCGGCATCCGCCCTGCCGGGCAGCCAGCCGCGTACGACGGGCAGGGCCTTTCCGGAGTCGGTGCGCAGCAGGGTCAGGACGTAGAAGCCGTTCTTCCCGTCGACCTGGCGGTCGGGCACGAGCAGCTGCCTGGCGTACCGGCCGGTGACGGTGGCCCGCTTGCCGGACGTCGACTGGTCGACGGGCAGCAGGTCGGCCAGCGGCCGGGCGGCTTCCGTCTTCGCCGTCTCCACCTGTCTGTCGGCACTGCGATGCGCCTCGACCCGCGCCTCGAAGCGGCTCAGCTGCCAGGACCCCATGAAGATGCAGAACGGGATGGCGAGCAGCACGAAGACGTTGATGCCCCACCAGCGGGGTGTCAGCAGGAAGCGGTACACGCCGTCCACGGTACGGGGCGCTTCGTGCGTGTCCGACTCCGGGCCTCGCAAAGTTATCCACAGGCTGCGGACACGCACCAGCGCGTTGTGGGCGGGTGCAGGCACTATGGGGCCATGACTGCGGCCATGAGTGAGAGCGACATGCCGGACTGGGAGAAGCGCTTCCGCGCCCCTCGGGTCTCCCTGCCGGACTGGGCGGAGGACGCCCCCGACCGTTCCCTGTTCGTGTCGAACGCGACGGGGACGTACGAGCTGTACGCCTGGGACCGCGTCGGCGGAGAGCAGCGCCAGGCGACGAACCGGCCGAACGGCACGACGGACGGGCTGCTCTCCCCGGACGGCGCGTGGATCTGGTGGTTCGACGACAAGGACGGCGACGAGTTCGGCGTCTGGCGCCGCCAGCCCTTCGGCGGCGGCGCGGACGAGGAGGCGGCGCCGGGTCTGGAGCCGTCCTACCCCTCGGGTCTCGCGCTGGGCCGGGACGGCCGTACGGCGGTCGTGGGCCGCTCGACGGACGACGAGGGTACGACGATCTACCTGGTCAGAGTGGGGGAGGAGCCGCTGGAGATCTACCGGCACGCCGAGTCGGCGGGGGTCGGCGACCTCTCCCACGACGGCTCGCTGATCGCGATCGAGCACACCGAGCACGGCGACGCGATGCACTCGGCACTGCGCGTGGTCCGCCCGGACGGTTCGACGGTCGCCGAGCTCGACGACACCGACGGCGGCACCGAGGAACTGGGCCTGGAGGTGCTGGGCTTCGCCCCCGTCGAGGGCGACCCGCGGCTGCTCATCGGCCACCAGCGGAGGGGCCGCTGGGAGCCCCTGGTCTGGGACGTCGTCTCCGGCACCCAGACGGATTTGACCCTCGACCTGCCGGGCGACGTGAGCGCGGAGTGGTACCCGGACGGCGGCGCGCTGCTCATCGCGCACAGCCACAAGGCCCGCAGCGACCTGTTCCGCTACGAGCTGGCCACGGGCGAGCTGGTGCGCATCCCGACCCCGCAGGGCTCCGTCTCCGGGGCCACGGCCCGCCCCGACGGCACCGTCGAGTACCTCTGGTCGTCGGCCGCCGAGCCGCCGGTGGTCCGCTCGACGACGGGCGAGGTCGTCCTCGACCCGCCCGGCATGAAGTGCCCGCCGTCGGTCCCGGTCTCGGACGCGTGGGTGGAGGGCCCCGGCGGCCCCATCCACGCCCTGATCCAGAAGCCGGCCGGGGCCACCGGCCCCCTGCCCACCGTCTTCGACCTGCACGGCGGCCCGACCTGGCACGACAGCGACGGCTTCGCGGCGGGCCCGGCGGCCTGGGTCGACCACGGCTACGCGGTGGTCCGCATCAACTACCGGGGCTCCACGGGCTACGGCCGGGCCTGGACGGACGCGCTCAAGCACCGCGTCGGTCTGATCGAGCTGGAGGACGTGGCGGCGGTCCGGGACTGGGCGGTCGAGTCCGGCCTCGCCGACCCGGACCGCCTGATCCTGACCGGCGGCTCCTGGGGCGGCTACCTCACGCTCCTGGGCCTCGGCACCCAGCCGGCCTCCTGGGCGGTGGGCATCGCGGTCGTCCCGGTCGCCGACTACGTCACGGCGTACCACGACGAGATGGAGTCCCTGAAGGCGATGGACCGCACGCTGCTGGGCGGCACGCCGGAAGAGGTCCCCGAGCGCTTCGCCGCCTCCTCCCCCCTCACCTACGTCGACGACGTCAAGGCCCCGGTCTACATCTCGGCCGGCCTCAACGACCCCCGCTGCCCCATCCGCCAGATCGACAACTACGTCAACCGCCTGGCGGCCCGCTCGGCCCCCCACGAGGTCTACCGCTACGACGCCGGCCACGGCTCCCTGGTGGTCGACGAGCGCATCAAGCAACTCCGCCTGGAAATGGAGTTCGCCGAACGCCACCTCACGCCTACGGCGACAGCCCCGACAGACTGACCCCACTTTCCCACCCACCCACCCGACTCGCCCCGTCAAGAGGCGAGCCCACCACCCCCGCGCCCCGTCAGGGGCGCGGGGAACTGCGCGAGCAACCACGACGGTGCGTTCGCGGACCACGGCGGGTGCGCCCCGAGAGGGGCGCGGGGAACTGCGCGAGCAACCACGACGGTGCGTTCGCGGATCACGGCGGGGTGTGCCCCGTAAGGGGCGCGGGGAACTGCGCGAGCAACCACGACGGTGTGTCACTCCGCGACCGGCCGTCAGGCCGATGGCGGGTGGCGGCCGGTCGGCACCGCCGAGTCGCACCGTCGTGGCTGGGCGTCGTCGCGGCGGGGAAGGGGCGCGGGCGGGCCCCCGCCCTCAACCGGGCGAGTCAGGTGGGTGAGGGGCGGCGGCCGGAGAGCTCCGCCAGGCCTCTGCGGGTGGCGACCACCACCACCCGGTCCCCGCCCCGCAACACGTACTCCCCCGCGGCAACCCCCTGCCGGCCCTCGAGCGCCAGCACCCGCCACGCCCCCGCCCGAAACGCCCCCTCCACCGTCCGCCCCTCCAACTGCGGATGTCCGCCCACCTCGACCACCGCCACCAGCAACACCTTCCGCTCCACCGGGATCGCCCCGAGGATCTGCCGCCCCAGCATCGCCCCCGCGAAGGACGGCGCCGCCAGGTAGGAGACACTCCGGCTCCTGGTGATCGCGCGCGGATGCGCCGCCCGCAGGGTCCGGTACACGGCGGTCGCGAAGTCGTCGTCGTACAGCCGCAGCACCGCCGTCAGGTCGGGCCGCACGGACCGCGCGTACAGCACGGCCTCCAGATTCGTCGTGTCCGCGCTGGTCACCGCGAGCAGCGCCTGCGCCCGATGGATCTTGGCGGCCTCCAGGACCCCCTCCTGGGTCACGTCCCCGAGCACCACCGGCACCCGCAGCCGCCGCGCCACCGCAAGACCGCGCGCCTCGGGATCGGCCTCCACGCACACCACGGGCACGTGCAGCTCCCGCAACCGCGTCAGCACCCGCGTACCGATCTTCCCCAGCCCGAGGAGCACCACATGACCCCCCAGACCCCGAGGCGGCTTGCGCAGCGCGGAAGCGGTCCGGAAGGTGCCGAGCGCCTCCAGCACCGCCGCCAGGAGCACCGGCAGCAGCAGCAACCCGACAAGACCCGAAAGGAGTTGCAGGAGCTGCCGGCCGAGCGGCGCGCCGATCGCGGGATTGTCGATGGCGAACAGGTCGAGGAGCGTGTAGTAGAAGGCCCGTACCGGATGCATGTGCGTCACCACCGACAACGCGACCGCGAGCGCGACCACGCACCCCACGATCCCGGCCAGCGACCACCGGAGCCGCCGCGAGAACAGCGAGGCGAGCGGCGGTACGACCCCGACCCCGCGCCCGGCCGGCTCCGCGGCCCCCGCCGACGACGACACGTGCTCCAGCACCATCACGCCCCGCTCACCCGCGGACGCGCGTACCTGCTCCCCGTCCGGCAGCAGCAGCGGCCCCCGCTCCCGGCCGCCCTCGGCCGGCTCGGGCCCGGTGCCGTTCGGGGAGAGCAGCGCCAGCGGGAACAGTCCCCGCTCGGCGGCGTCCTGCCCCGCGTCGGCACCCGGCGGCAGATCCACCGCCCGCAGCACCAGGCCGTCCGTATGGATGACCTTGCCGCGCCCGGCGAGCGCGGTGGCGGCGAGCGCGGGCGCCGCGGTGTCGGCGTCGGACAGCACGATCGTGGAGGCGTCCCCCACCGCACCCCCGCCGCCGCTGCCGTCACCGCCGTCGCCGCCGTTCGCATCTCCGACCGCCAACGCGGCGGCCTGGTCGAGAAGTTCCTCGATGTGCTGCCCCAACCGCCGGTTGTACAGCCGCAGTACGAGCCGCAGCCGCGGATTCAGCCGGCGGGCGGTGAGGGCGGCCCGGATGTTGGTCTCGTCGTCGTCGTACACGAGCGCGAGCGCCGCGGCCCGTTCCACCCCCGCCTCGGCGAGCACCGCCTCACTGGCCTCGTCGGCCTCCAGCACCCGTTCCCCGCGCGGCCCTTCACCGACCCCGGAGACCGAACCGGCACCGCCGCCGAAAGCACCGCCGCCACCGGCCCCGCCCCCGTTCCCGCCCGTCCGCCCCACGGTCGCACTGACCACCCGGTCGAACAGCGCGGCCGAGGCGGCCCGGGCGCGGCCGACGACCGGCGGCCGGGCGACGCGCACGTTCGGCGGTACGACAAGGGTGACCTGTTCTCCGTACACGGTGCGCAACTCGGCGGCCAGCCGGTGCGCGAGCCCGTCGTCCCCGCACACCACCATGGGCGCCCGAGTCCCACCACCCTGATACGCCTGATACGGAACGCTCGCCACGAGGGGAAAGACTGCCTCAACGCAACGCATGGTTCCAGCAACGAACTGAACAGCCGCCCCTGACCGCCCGTACGGGAAGGGAAGGGAGCATAATCCCGGATCTGACCGAAGTGCCGGAGGTATCCGACCCGTGGCCATCACCGAGAAAGCCGCCCCGCCCGGCACCCTGCCCGGCGCCGCGCCGGCGGACGGGACCCCCGGCGCCGACGGCACCGGCACCCCGCCCGACCGGGATGGCTGGCACCTCAACTCCCCGCTGGCGCTGACCCTGCTCCTGCTCCTGGTCGTGGTGTTCCAGGGCCCGGTGCGCGGCGCGCTGTCGAAGCCGGTGATGCAGAGCTGGATGACGGTGTTCGTGGCGGTGGTCGTCCAGGCGCTGCCGTTCCTCGTCCTCGGCGTGCTGCTCTCCGCGGCGATCGCGGTCTTCGTCCCGCCGTCCTTCTTCGCCCGCGCCCTGCCCGGCCACCCCGCCCTCGCGGTACCCGTCGCGGGCCTGGCCGGGGTGATCCTCCCGGGCTGCGAGTGCGCGTCGGTCCCGGTGGCCGGCGCCCTGGTCCGCCGGGGCGTCACGCCCGCCGCGGCCATCGCCTTCCTCCTCTCCGCCCCCGCGATCAACCCGATCGTGCTGACGGCGACGGCGGTGGCGTTCCCGCGCAACCCCGAGATGGTGGTGGGGCGGTTCGCCGGCAGCCTGCTGGTGGCCTGTGCGATGGGCTGGCTGTGGCAGCGGCTCGGCCGCACCGACTGGCTGCGGCTGCCGGCGCACGCGCACCACGAGGGCGAGACCAAGGGCGAGGCGTTCTGGTCCTCGGTCCGGCACGACACCATGCAGGCGGGCGGCTTCCTGGTGCTCGGCGCGATGGCCGCGGCGACGCTGAAGGCGGTGGCCCCGGCGGAGTGGCTGCGCACCGCTGCCGCCAACCCGGTGGTCGCGATCCTCGCGCTGTCGGTCCTGGCCGTGCTCCTGTCCATCTGCTCGGAGGCGGACGCGTTCGTGGCGGCCTCCCTCACCCAGTTCTCGCTCACCGCGAAGCTGGCCTTCCTGATCGTGGGCCCGATGATCGACCTCAAGCTCTTCGCGATGCAGGCCGGCACCTTCGGCCGCGGCTTCGCCCTGCGCTTCGCCCCGGCCACCTTCGCGGCGGCGATCGCGGGCGCGGTCCTGACCGGGGCGGTGCTGCTGTGAACCGGCAGGCGCAGGCGGCGGTGATGTTCCTGGTGGGCGCGGCCCTGCTGCACGCGGGCCTGACCGACCTGTACCTCCGCTACGTCAAGGCGGGCCTGCAGCCGTTGCTGCTGGCCGCGGGCGTGGTCCTGATCGTCTCGGCGCTGGCGACGGCGTGGTACGAGTGGAAGCGCGCCCGCACCTGCAAGGAGGCCGTGCCAGAGGCCGTGCCAGAGGCCGTACCGGAGGCCGTACCGGAAGCCGCAGGGGCGGCCGTGCGGGAGGCCGCGTCCGAGGGGCATGTCCACCGCGAACCCCGCATCTCCTGGCTGCTGGTCCTCCCCCTCCTCGCCCTGATCCTCATCGCGCCGCCCGCGCTCGGCTCCTACAGCGCGATGCGCACCGGTACGGCCCTGCAACAGCCGTACGGCTACAACAAGTTGCCCAAGTCCGACCCGATACCGCTGAACCTGGTCGACTACGCGGGCCGCGCCGTCTACGACCACGGGCGTTCGCTCGCCGGCCACCAGGTCCGGATCGCCGGCTTCGTGGCCGTCGACTCGGCCGGCACCCCGTATCTCGTCCGGATGGCGCTGAACTGCTGCGCGGCGGACGCCCAGCCGGTGAAGGTGGCCCTGACCGGCAAGATCCCCCCGGTCCTCCAGCCGGACGCCTGGCTCCAGGTGACCGGCACCTACACCGCCCGCCGTACCCACGACCCGGTGAACAACGGCCCGATCCCGTACCTCCAGGTCACCGAGGCCAAGCCGATCCCGACCCCGGCCGACCCGTACGACGAGACCTGGAACAACTGACGCCCGCGGGACCGTCCCCGCTCCTACCGCTCCCCGAAGAACGCGGCCAGTTTCGCGACGGCCGGGGTGACGTACTCGTCCCGGTCGTAGAGGCCGACGTGCGTGGCACCCTCGATCCAGAAGAGTTCCCGTGGGCCGGTGACCCGCTGGAACGCGGCCACGCTCATCCAGGACGTCACCGCCTCCCGGCCGACGATCATCAGCAGCGGGCGCGGGGCGAGCAGCCCGAGGGCGTGGAAGGCGTCGAAGCCGGCGATGCGGTCGACGCTGTCCCAGGTGAGCTCCTCGGCCGCGCGGGGGTGGTGGGCGCGGGCCGTGCGGTAGTACTCCCAGCCCTCGTGGGCGTGCGGCCCGCCGGCGCGCGCCTCGTCCTCGGTCGCGGGGAAGAGCGGGAAGGTCCGCGCGCCTTCGCCGCGGGCCTCCGCGGTACGGGCCGCCGAGGCCGCGGCCAGCATGCCCCGGAGGACGGCGGGGTCCTGGGCGCCGTCGGCGCCGTGCCGGAACTGGCGGGCGATGTCGACGGCGCTGACGGTGGCGACGGCCCCGATCCGCGGGTCGGTCGCGGCGGCGGCGAGGGCGTACCCGCCGGAGGCGCAGATCCCGAGCGCCGAGATCCGGTCGGGGTCCGCCTCCGGCCGGGTGGTGAGGAAGGAGACGGCGGCCCTGAGGTCCTCGACCCGCTGGGCCGGGTCCTCGACTCCGCGCGGCTCGCCCTCGCTCTCGCCCTGGTGGGCGGCGTCGAAGGCCAGGGTGACGAACCCGTGCTCGGCGAGGCGCCGCGCGTACTCCCCGGCGGCCTGCTCCTTCACCCCGGAGCCGGGGTGCCCGACGACGACGGCGGGACGCGGCCCGGTGGCCTCGGCGTCGGGCGTGTACAGATGGCCGGCGATCTTCAGGCCGGCGCTGGGGAAGGTGACGTGAGTCTTCATGGCCCCCACCGTGGCGCCACCCCCACCCGGGTGCCAGGGAGGGCCTTGCCTGTGCGCCCCGTGCATAGGCACCCGTGTCTGTGCGACCCGTGCCTATGCAAGCCGGTACCAGGCACCGGGCGCCGCCGCGGCGGACACTGGCCCCATGACCCCCGACGCCTCCGTTCCCGACGCCCCGGTTCCCGACGCCCCGGCCCCCGGCAACGAACTGGGCGAGTTCCTGCGTGCCCGCCGTGCCGCCCTGTCCCCGCGGCAGGCGGGTCTGCCGGACGACGGACGCCCGCGCCGGGTCCCCGGCCTGCGCCGCGAGGAACTGGCCCAGCTGGCGCACGTGAGCATCGACTACGTGGTCCGCCTGGAGCAGGGCCGCACCCGCAGGGTCTCCCGCCCGGTCCTGGACGCCCTGGCCGACGCCCTGCAACTCGCCCCGGACGAACGGGACTACCTGCTCACCCTGGCCGACGTGGCCCCCGCCGCCGCACAGCGCCGCCCGGGCCGCCCCGACGTGGCCCCCGGTCTGCGGCAGCTGCTGGCGACGATGCCCGACGTCCCGGCGATGATCCTGAACCGCCGGATGGACGTACTCGCCTGGAACGCCGGGGCGGCGGCCCTCCTCACCGACTTCGCGGCGCTGCCGCCGGCCGCCCGCAACCTCATCCGCCTCACCTTCCTGGACAAGGACGTCCGCGCCCGCTACGCGGACTGGCCGCGCGCGGCCCGCGAATGCGTGGCGGTCCTGCGCATGGAGGCGGGCCGATCGCCTCGCGACCCCGCCCTGGCCGCCCTCGTCACCGAACTGACCACCCACGACGAGGACTTCCGCATCTGGTGGTCCACCCACCAGGTGCGCGGCCCCCGTCAGCTGACGAAGACCTACCTCCACCCGCTGGCCGGACCGCTCACCCTCGACGTCCACCAGTTCTCCGTGGACACCCACCCCGACCAGCAGCTCATCGCCTACACCCCGCCCCCCGACTCGTCGTCCCAGGAGGCCCTGCGCTTCCTGCTCCAGTGGTCGGCCACGGTCACGCCCGGTTGACCGCGTCCTGGTCGTCGACCGGGGCGGCTGGGGCGGCCGGGGCGGCCGGGGCCGGTACGGCGAGGGGCTGCTCGGTGTCCGAGCGGCGGGTGAGGCGGCGGGCGAGGGGTTCGGTGTAGCGGGCGGTGAGGGGGCCCACGATGACGAGGATCAGGACGTAGGCCGTGGCCAGGGGGCCCAGGGAGGGTTCGATGCCGGCGGTGACGGCGAGGCCCGCGATGACGATGGAGAACTCGCCGCGGGCGACCAGGGTGCCGCCGGCCCGCCAGCGGCCCTTGGCCGAGATGCCGGCGCGTTTCGCGGCCCAGTAGCCGGTGGCGATCTTCGTGAGCGAGGTGACGACCGCCAGGGCGAGCGCGGGCAGCAGCACCGGCGGGATGCTCGACGGGTCGGTGTGCAGGCCGAAGAAGACGAAGAAGACCGCGGCGAACAGGTCGCGGAGGGGAGCGAGGAGGTGGTGGGCGCCCTCCGCCACCTCGCCGGAGAGCGCGATGCCGACGAGGAACGCGCCCACCGCGGCGGAGACCTGGAGCTTCTGCGCGATGCCCGCGACCAGCAGGGTCAGGCCCAGGACCACCAGGAGCAGCTTCTCCGAGTCGTCGCTGGAGACGAAGCGGGAGATGTGCCTGCCGTAGCGGACGGCGATCAGCAGGACCAGTCCGGCGACCCCGAGGGCGACCGCCAGGGTGAGGCTGCCCGCCGCGAGGCCGACGCCGGCCAGCAGCGCGGTGATGATCGGCAGGTAGACGGCCATGGAGAGGTCTTCGAGGACCAGGATGCTCAGGATCACCGGGGTCTCCCGGTTGCCGAGCCGCCCCAGGTCCCCGAGCACCTTCGCGATCACCCCGGACGAGGAGATCCAGGTGACGCCGGCCAGCACCACGGCCGCCACCGGGCCCCAGCCCAGCAGCAGGGCCATGGCGGCGCCGGGCAGCGCGTTCAGCGCCGCGTCGACCAGGCCCGCCGGGTACTGGGTCTTGAGGTTGGAGACGAGATCGCTGGCGGTGTACTCCAGGCCCAGCATGAGGAGCAGCAGTACGACGCCGATCTCGGCGCCGATCGCGACGAACTCCTCGCTGGTGCCGAGCGGGTAGAGCCCGCCCTCGCCGAAGGCGAGCCCGGCCAGCAGGTAGAGGGGGATGGGCGAGAAACGGAGGCGCCCGGCGAGCCGGCCGAGCAGGCCGAGGCCGAGGATGATCGCACCGAACTCGATCAGGAACACGGAGGAGTCGTGCACGCCGGCCTCACTCCCGCCCGAGTATGGAGGCGGCCGCGTCGACGCCCTCACGGGTGCCGATGACGATGAGCGTGTCGCCGCCCGCGAGGCGGAAACCGGGCGTGGGGGAGGGCACCGCCTCGGCGCGGCGCAGCACGGCGACGATGGACACCCCCGTCTCGGTCCGCATCCGCGTCTCGCCGAGCAGTCGGCCGTTCCAGTACGAGGTGGCGGAGAGCTCGATCCGCTCGGCCACCAGCCCCAGGTCGGTGGTGGACAGCAGGTTCGGGCTGTGGTGCGTCGGCATCAGCGCGTCGATGAGCGCCGCCGTCTCCCCCGAGGACAGCCTGAGCGACAGCGCGCAGGCGTCGGGGTCGTCCCGGTGGTAGGCGCTCAGGATCCGTGAGCCGTCCCGGTGCGCGACCACGGACACCCGGCCCTGCTCACGCGTCGCGAGGTCGTAACGCACCCCGATTCCCGGCAACGGCGTCCTGCTCATGCGTGGAGCCCCCAAGGCTGTCTCCCCTGTCTCGTCGTCTCGTCCCGCTGGTTCTTTGCGTTTTCTTTAACAACACCCTAACGGGCGAGCGGGGGAAACCGCGGGGGAGGGGCGGCGGGGCGGGCGGCTCAGGACCACGGGTGGCTCAGGACGACGGGCAGCTCAGGACGGGTAGGGGACGTAGCAGTCCAGGGCCGGGTGGTACAGCACGTGCCAGGTACGGCCCTCGACGACTCCGCTCGCCGGCAGGCCGTGGCAGGTCTGGATCCACTCGATCTTCCGCTGCGTGACCGTGCCGTAGACCCCGTCGGCGGCGACCTTGGGCGGCTCTCCGCCCCACGCGTTGCTGAGGCACTGCGCCTGCCTGACCGCGGCTCCGGTGTCGCCGTACGCGAGCGTCGGCTGGTAGGCCGACGCCACGTACGAGCAGCTCTGGCCGGGGGTGGCCGCCGCGGTGTGGGGCAGCGCCGGGCCCAGCGCGACGGCCGTGCCCAGTACCGCGGCCGAGGTGAGCAGTCGGTTCCGTCTCATGCCCGCTCCTTAAGGGGGCGACTCGACTTCTGCCCATGGTCGCGCGGGAGCGGCGACCCCCGCGAGTCGGGAGCCCCCGGTCACCTGGGGCCCGGGACGCCCGCCATCTCCACCGTGTCCGCTGTCTCGGTCGTCTCCGCCGACGCGGAGCGCGCCGAGCGCCGGTCGCGTACGACGGTGACCGCGGCGAGCAGGGCCATGGCCAGGCAGCCGAGCAGGACGACGGTGGACGACGCCTTCAGCATCGCCAGGCCGGAGCCGGTGAGCAGCACGACCAGCGCCCAGCGCACCGCGGAGCCCGAGACCCGGCTGGAGACCAGGGAGCCGAGGACCACCCCGGGGACGGCGCCGATCAGGAGGGTCGCCGCGAGCCCCAGGTCGGCGTCGCCGACGAGCAGATGGCCGAGGGCGGCGGCGGCCACCATGGGGATGGCCTGCACCAGGTCCGTGCCGACGAGATGGTTGGCCCGGAGCCGCGGGTGGGCCAGCATCAGCATCACGATGATCAGGGAGCCCGAACCGACCGAGGTCATCCCGACGATCACCCCGCCCACCAGCCCGATGAGCAGCGTGGCCACCGGCCGTACGGGAACGTGCGCGTCCTCCCCGGACGCGCCGTCCGCGGCGGTGCGCCGACGGTCGAGCCACATGCGGGCGAGCATGCCGGCGACGGCGAGCAACAGCGCCGTACCGACGACGTACTTGACGCGCTGCTCCAGGTCGGCGCCGTCGCCGAGCGCCCGGAGCAGGAACACCCCGCCGAAGGCGGCCGGGACGGCGGTCGGCAGCAGCCAGCGCACGATGTCCCAGCGCACGGTCCCGGCCCGCTGGTGGACCACCGCGCCGAACGGCTTCATGAACACGGACGCGGCCAGGTCGCTGCCGATGGCCGCGGTGGGATTCACCCCGAACACCATCACCATGATCGGCGTCATGAGCGCTCCGCCGCCCATGCCGGTGAGCCCTACGGCGAAGCCGACCAGGGCTCCCGCGACGACGATCGGAAGGGTGGAATCCATGGTGGGGGACCTTAGCCACCTTTCCTATGGGAAATGTATGGAACCGCGTCAGGGCCCGCTGAAACCGGGCTGAAGCCAGGCTGAACCGCCCCGGCCGCAAGCTCTGCGGCATGACGACGAACGAACACGAACACGGACACGGACACGAAGGCGAACGCGAACTCGCGATCGCGGCCACCGGGCTGCGCAAGGCCTACGGGGACAAGACCGTCCTCGACGGCATCGACATCCGGGTCCCCGCCGGCACGGTCTTCTCGCTCCTCGGACCGAACGGCGCCGGCAAGACCACGGCGGTCAACATCCTGTCCACCCTGATCTCCGCCGACGGCGGCACCGCCCGGATCGCCGGACACGACCTCACCGCCGAGGCCCAGAAGGTACGGGCCGCCATCGGGGTCACCGGCCAGTTCTCCGCCGTGGACGGGCTGATCACCGGCGAGGAGAACATGCTCCTCATGGCCGACCTGCACCACCTCTCCAAGAGCGAGGGACGGCAGGTCACCGCCGACCTGCTGGAGCGGTTCGACCTCACCGAGGCCGCGAGGAAGCCCGCCTCCACCTACTCCGGCGGCATGAAGCGCCGCCTCGACATCGCCATGACCCTGGTCGGCCGCCCGCGGATCATCTTCCTCGACGAGCCGACCACCGGACTCGACCCGCGCTCCCGCCACACCATGTGGCAGATCATCCGCGAGCTGGTCTCCGGCGGCACCACCGTCTTCCTCACCACCCAGTACCTGGACGAGGCCGACCAGCTCGCCGACCGCATCGCGGTGCTCAACGGCGGCCGGCTCGTCGCCGAGGGCAGCGCCGAAGAACTGAAGCGGCTGGTGCCCGGTGGCCACGTACGGCTGCGGTTCTCCGACCCGGCGGCCTACGAGCGGGCGGCGACCGAACTGCGCGAGACCAGCCGGGACGACGAGGCCCTCGCCCTCCAGATCCCCAGCGGCGGCACCCAGCGCGAGCTGCGCGCCATCCTCGACTGGCTGGACGCCGCCGGCATCGAGGCCGACGAACTCTCCGTGCACACCCCCGACCTGGACGACGTGTTCTTCGCCCTGACCGGCAACCCCGTGGCCTCGACCGACAAGGAGACCGTCCGATGAGCACTCCCCTGGCTCCCGCCCGCCCGACCCGGCTCTCCCACGCCCTCCGCGACAACCTCACCATGCTGCGGCGCAACCTCCTGCACGCCCGCCGCTACCCCTCCCTCACCCTCAACCTCCTGCTCACCCCGATCATCCTGCTGCTGCTGTTCGTGTACGTCTTCGGCAACGTGATGAGCGCCGGCATCACCGGCGGTCACGCCGACCGCTCCGAGTACATCGCCTACCTCGTGCCCGGCATCCTCATGCTGACCGTGGCCATGACCTCGCTGGGCACCGCGGTGGCTGTGTGCACCGACATGACCGAGGGCATCATGGCCCGCTTCCGCACCATGGCGATCTCCCGCGCCTCGGTGCTGATCGGACACGTGGTCGGCAGCGTGATCCAGACGATGATGGCGCTGGTCCTGGTCCTGGGCATCGGACTCGCCATCGGGTTCCGGCCCGACGCCTCGCCGGTCGAGTGGCTCGCCGCGGCCGGACTGATGGCCCTGGTCAGCCTCGCGCTCACCTGGCTCGCCGTCGGCATCGGCCTGATCAGCCCCAACCCCGAGGGCGCCAGCAACATCGGCACCCCGCTGGTGATGCTGCCCTTCCTGTCCAGCGCGTTCGTGCCGGTGGACGCCATGCCGGGCTGGTTCCGCTGGTTCGCCGAGTACCAGCCGTTCTCGCCCTTCATCGAGACCCTGCGCGGTCTGCTGCTGGGCAGCGGGATCGGCACGACGAACGCGGTGCTGGCCTTCGGCTGGGGCCTCGGGCTGAGTGTGCTCGGCTACCTGTGGTCCAAGGCCCGGTTCAGCCGTGAGCCCCGGCAGTGACCTCGTGCAGCGCCTGCCGGGCCGCAGCCCGCAGCTGATCCCGCCCCAGGGCCGCGTACCCCGACCTCGCGTCGGCGTACGCGGCCCCGTCCGCTTTCCCGGCCGCCGCCCGGGACCGGGCCGAGGAGAGCGTGGGCAGGTCCCGCATCACCGGCAGCACCTCCGCCAGCGCCAGCAGCCGGACCGCCGCCGTGTCGCCCCGGGCCAGCCCGGCGTGGCCGAGTGCGAGCAGCACCGAGCCGTAGACCGGCAGTTCCAGCAGGTCCCCGGCGCCGGAGGCGTCGCCCGACAGCATCCCGAGCAGCTGTTCCCGCAGGTGCCGGGCGAGCTCGGCCACCGGTTCGAGGCGGCCGTGCTGCGCGTGCGCGGCGAGCGCGGCGGCCTGCACCTGGAGCGACCACGAGTCCAGGAAGGGGTCGTCCGGGGCCAGCGCACCGGCCTCCCGTATCCCGGTCGCCGCCTGCCGCCACAGGCCCAGGCCGACCTCGGTCAGCCCCCGGGCCAGCGCGATCTCCGCCCGCGCCTGCAGCAGTTCGGGACTGAAGACCTGCGCGGACTCCGGCTGCCGGTCCGGGGCGGCACGGCCCAGCCAGTACTCCGCCTCCTCGATCTCCCCGCGCTGCAGACAGGCGGAGACCAGCCCGTAGCGGACGCCGATCGCGTCCGACCAGGTGCCGGCCCCACTGAGCGCGTCGGCGGCCCGGAGATGGTCGTACGCCTCCGCGCCGCGCTCCGTCTTGAGGCACAGTTCGCCGATCCGCCCGTGGCTGAGCAGCGTCGTGATCGGATTGCCGAGCGGCCCCACCGCGGCGAGCATCCGGCGGGCGTACCGCAGCGCGCGTTCCGTCTCGTACGCGGACTCCCACAGGTAGCTGGCGACGCCCGCCGCGAGGCCCGACAGCAGCGGCTCGCGGGCGTCGCACAGCTCCTCCAGCCGCGCGTACTCCGGCGGGCGCGTCTCCGGGACCGCGCACAGCACGGCGGCCAGCGCCCGCGGCACGGTGTCCGCAGGGGCGGGCGGCAGGCGGCGCAGCGTGACGAGCTGGCGTACGGCATGCGGGCCGTAGCCCATGAAGAGGCCGGCCGCGCACACGGCCGCCGCGCTCCGGGCGGTCTCCACGTCCTCGGGGTGCCCGGGGTCCGGCCGGAAGTGGGAGAGCGGCCCGCCGGTCTCGGTGGCGAGGGTGACGAACCGGGTGTAGCTGTTGCCGACCGACCACAGGGAGGCCAGGACGGCGGTGACGGCGGCGGTGGCCGGCCCGTCGGCGCGGGCCAGGGCGTGCCGGAGCGCGAGGACCAGGTTGTCCTGCTCGGCGCGGACCCGGTCGAAGGAGGCCGGCGCCTCGGCGCCGTACATCGCGGCGTGGTGGGCGCGGCCGAACTCCCGGGCCCAGGCGAGGAACCGGCCCGTCACGGCCTCGTCCTCGCCCGCCTCGGTCCGCCGGGCGGCGCCGAACTCCCGCAGTGTCTCCAGCATGTGGAAGCGCACCCCGGCACCGCTCTCACCGACCTTGACCAGGGACTGGTCGGCCAGCTGCTCCAGCAGCTCCGTCGCGCCCCCGTCGCCGCCCTCGCCCTCGCCCTCGGTTTCGCCGAGCACGTGTTCCGCCGCGTCCGCGTCGAAGCCCCCGGGGAACACCGACAGCGCGCGGAGCGCCGCCCGGCCCTCCGGCTCCAGCAGGTTCCAGCTCCACTCGACCACGGCCCGCAGCGTGCGGTGCCGTTCGGGGGCGTCCCGTGGGCCGCCGCGCAGCAGCGCGAAGCGGTCCCGCAGCCGGTGCGCGATGTCGGCCACGGAGAGCACCCGGACCCGGGCCGCGGCCAGTTCCACCGCCAGCGGCAGCCCGTCCAGGTGCCGGCAGATCTCGGCGACCCGGTCCGCGGGCAGCTCCACGCCGGGCCGGGCGGCCCGCGCCCGTTGCCCGAAGAGCTCGACGGAGGTCGCCAGGGACAGTTCCGGCAGGGCGTACACGGACTCCGAGGTCAGCCCGAGCGGGGCCCGGCTGGTGGCCAGGACCCGCAGCTCCTTCGACCGCGACACCAGCGTCTGGACGAGAGCGGACGCGCCGGCGATCACGTGCTCGCAGTTGTCGAGCACCAGCAGCGCGGGGCCCGGACCCAGCGCGGCGACGATCCCGCTCCCCGCGTCCTTGCCGCCGCCCGGGAGCCGGCCGCCCTCCACGCCGCCGACGGCCGAGGCGACCTCGTCGGCCACGTCCTCGTCGGTGACACCGGCCAGGGCGACGAAGTGCACGACGGGCTGTTCGGCCGCCCGGCCCACCGCGTGCGCGAGCCGGGTCTTGCCGAGCCCGCCGGGGCCGACGACGGTGACCACCCGGGCACCGCGCAGCAGCCCGGCCACGGCGACGACGTCGGCGTCCCGCCCCAGCAGCGGGTTCGGCTCGTGCGGCACCCCGTGCCTGACCGGTGCCGCGTCCGCGCTCAGCAACTCCTGGTGCACGGCCCGGAGCCGGGCCCCCGGATCACTGCCCAGCTCGTCCCGGAGCCGGCGCCGGTAGCCGTCGTACCGGGTCAGTGCCGCGGCCCGCCCGGCGCCGGCCGCCTCGCAGCGCAGCAGCTCCGCCAGCACCTCCTCGTCCCGGGGCAGCTCCCGGTTCAGCTCGGTCAGCGGCGCGGTGGCCTCCGCCCAGCGGCCCAGCCGGGCGAGCGCGAGGGCGTGCGAGCGCGCCAGCGCCCGGTACGCCGGCAACCGCTCGGCCCGCAGCGCCGCCACCGGGTCGTGCAGCTCCTCGTCCGCCCCGGCGCCCACGTTCCCGTCCCACAGCGCCAGCCCCGCCTCGGCCCGCGCGAGGGCGCCCTCGTGGTCCCCGGCCCGCGCCCGTTCGGCGGCGGCCTGCTCGTGCACGAGCAGCGCGGAACTGTCGACCTGCGTCTCGCCGAGCCCCAGCCGGTACCCCGTCGGCGTGCTCACGACCAGTTCGGCACCCAGCTGCGACCTCAGCCGCGACACCAGGATCTGCACCGCCTTGCCCGGCCGCTCCGGCAACTCGTCCGGCCACAGCCCCTCCACCAGCCGCCCGGTGCTGCAGCCGGTGCGCAACTCCGCGGCCAGCAGCGCCAACAGCCCACGCAGCCGCGGCGCGGTGATCTCCCGCCCCCGACAGGCAACTCGGGTCAGCAGGGTGAGCTCGGTGGTGTCGGTGGTCACCCGTGCAGACTAGGCGCTCCGCTGGAAGCGCCGGGACAGGCCGTTCGTCGACTGCGGCGCCTTCGTGGCCGGTCGCGCAGTTCCCCGCGCCCCTTTGGGGCGCTTCTACCGCCCGACTTGCCTGGTTGCGACGGTCCGCTCGAAGGAAACGGAGGCCGCCTCCTCGCGCCACTGCACGGCGGCCTTCGGGCTCGCGCCGAGCAGCCGCAGGCACTCCGCGCCCGGCGCCCGCCCACTGCCGGGAAGCTGCCCCGCGCACGCGGCGACCGGCCGGTACCCCTCGCGCGTGGGGTTGCCCTGCCACAGACTCCGGCCGGGCAGGAAGGCGTACTCCAGCGAGGCCCGCGCCAGGTCCTTGAGCTCCGGGTACGTCAGGCCGTACGTCTCGGCCGCGTACTGGTACTCGTGGCTGATGTCGGTGCGGGAGACTCCGGGGTCGTCGGTGGCCAGGACGACCGGCACCCCGTACGCCCGGTACGTGTCGAAAGGGTGCGCGGCGCCGCGCACGCCGAGGATCTGGGCGTTGCTGGTGAACGGCACCTCGACGGCGGTCTGCCGGGCGGCCATCGTGCGGGCCGTCCGCTGCCAGTCGTCCTCGTGCCGGAGGTCGACGCCGTGGCCGACGCGCTCGGCGCCGGCGATGTCCACGGCCTCCCGGACGTGGAACCGCAGGTCCTCGGGGTCGACCAGGCCGGGCCGCAACTCGCCCGCGTGCAGGGTGACATGGGCGCTCGGATAGACCGAGTGCAGGAACCTCACCATGCGCATCTGCACGGTGTAGTCGGCCAGCGCGACGGGTCCGTCCTCGGGCTGGACGAGGTTGACGGCGAGGAAGCGGGGGTCGGTCTCGGCGAGCCGCATGCCGAGGGCCAGCTCGGTGAAGACGCGTTCGCGGGACTCACCGCGGAAGGCCTGGTAGACGTAGCGCACGGTGAGGCGGCAGCCGGGGCGGGGCCGGTCGGTGCCGCAGCGGGCGGCGGCCCGGAACCCGGCCTCCGCGTCGTCCGTCGCCCGGCGCGCCTCGGCGGCCACCTCGTCGAGCCGGCCGCCCGCCGCGAGCCTCGCGTACATCTCGGCGAGGTCGGGGTCCCAGCCGACCTCGTCGGCCAGCTGCTCGGCGCGGTCGGAGGCCGGGTTGACCATCGTCTCCAGATAGAACTGGTGCTGCGCCGCCACCGAGTCGGCGACCTCGGCGAGCACAGCGCCCGGGTGCAGCGCGGGCACCAGCCCGAACTTGTCGAACGTGGCGAAGAAGTGGTCGTGCCCGCTCTGGTCGGGCGGGAAGCCGTACATCGACCAGGCCCGCAGGATCGCCTCGCGGAAGTCCCGGTCGCCGCGGGCGTCGGCGGCCGGCCGGGTGCCGGGGCCGCAGGGCGGTACGACGGCGGTCAGCGTCGCCGTCTCGATGCAGAGCCCGTCCTCCGCGGCGAGCTCGATCAGGTACTCGGTCCTGACCGCACCGAACAGGTGGTTGTGCAGGTCGCCGCCCTTGGGCAGCCTCAGGAAGAACCCGCGTAGGGCCCGGGCGCGGTCCGGGTCCGCCGTCCGCAGCGACGCCAGGTATGCGTCCGTGCGGGCCTCGGCCTCCGTCGTGGGGCGTGGCACGGCTCGGGGGCGGGGCAGCGCGGCGGCGGGTGCCGCGGCCGAGAGCCCGGCCAGCAGGCAGCAGCAGAGCAGGGTCAGGACCGCGGCGAGGGCACGGGCGGGGACGCGGGCGAGGGCCGGGTGCCCGGAGGCGGCTGCGACGGCGGGCGCCGTGCGGCGTGGGGGGCCGGCGGTGCGAGCGCCGTCGTAGGTCGTCACGGACCGATGATCATCAAGTCGGCCCGGCCGCGACCGGACAGCCACGCGGCACACACCACAGAGCCACCCGAGCGGGCGCAGCGCAGCCGCGCGCCGACCGGCGGGACGGTGAGGCGTCGGCGGCCAGGACGGTCAGGAGTCCCTACCTTGTTGATCGGGATGAGCGAGCCATTCGTAGGGTTGGCTCACCCAGGGGTGCCGGGTGTGGCTTTCAGGCGTCTGCCGTGGTTGTGGCTTAGTCCGATTCGCCGCTCGGCGCCCCACGACGACTCGGCTGCTCATTAGGAATTGCGGCACTGATCGCTCAGTAGGGACTCGGTCGTTCGGGACGGTGAGGTGTCGTCGTCGGGGCGGTCAGGCGTCGGTCGGCGGGCCTGCCATGCGTCGGCGGCCGGGTCGGTGAGGCGTCGGCGGCCGGGACGGCCAGGTGTCGTCGTCGGGGCGGTCAGGTGTCGGGCGGTCCGCCGTGACGACGTAGTAGTCCAGCAGGCCGTCGCGGTAGGCCGGCAGGAAGTTGCGCGGCCACTGCACGGGCAGGTCGATGCCGGCGAGGAAGCGGTCCAGGCCCGGCCAGACGTGGTCGCCGATCGACTCGGCCCGTACGCCGGTCAGGCCGGCGCCGCCGAGGGCGTCGAGCAGGGTCCCCAGCGGGTGGGCCACGTCCAGGCCGGACGCGAAGCTCTCCAGGCGTGCGGCCAGTTCCCCGCCCGCGTCCTCGGCGCCGGCCGGCAGGAAGAAGCTGGTGACGGCCAGCCGGCCGCCGGGGCGCAGCACGCGCGCGGCCTCCCGGGCGAACGCGGTCAGGTCACGGAAGTGCTGGGCGGCCTCCACCGAGTACAGCCGGTCGAAGCGGCCGTCCTCGAACGGCATCCGCTCCGCCGCCCCGTGCGCGAAACCGAGCCGCTCCGGCGCCCGGGCGAGCAGGCCGGCGTTGGCCCGGCGGGCCCGTTCCAGTTGCTCGGGGTGGATGTCCAGACCGGTCACGGCGGCGAAGCCGAACTCCTCCAGCGCGAGCGCGGCGCCGACCCCCAGCCCGCAGCCGACCTCGACGGCACGGGCGTCCGCCCCGTCGAGGGCGCCGAACAGGTGGCGGTAGAGGTCGCGTTGGCTGCGCACCCGGTCCTCGGCGGTCAGCGGACGGTCGAGCGGGATCCGGGCCCAGTGGCCGAAGTTGATGAACCCGCCCGCGAACGCCGGTGCGGAGCTGAGGTCCTGCGGCCCGTAGACGGCACGCACGGCGGGCGCGACGGCGAGGTCGTGGCTGCGGTCCAACCTGATCTCCTTCTGCGCGGCGATGCTCCGCGGCGATGCTCCGCGGCGAATGCGGGGTGAATGGGTCCGACCCGGACGTTCTCCCCCCTTCCCCGGCCCCTCAGTCCGCGTGCTGCCCGTGGGAGTGCTCCCCGGCCTCAGGCGAGCCGCCCATCATCCGCAGCATCATCGGGCCGCCGGTGCGCAGGAACCGTACGACCAGCGCGGCGGCCAGCAGCAGGAAGGCGATGTTGAGCCAGGTGGTGTAGTTCCAGCTGATCCCCTCGTCGGGGATCTTCGCGTCGGCCTGGTCGGGGATCAGCCCGAGGCCCCCGAAGACGAGTTCCACGACATAGCCGGCCACCACCATCGAGGCGTAGAAGGTGCCCAGCAGGAACGCGGCCGTCCGGGCGCCGTAGTACTTCCGGTAGATGTTGAGGATCGGCAGGATCAGCAGGTCGGCGTAGATGAAGGCGATGACGCCGCCGAAGCTGATGCCGCCCTTCCAGAGCACCACGGCCAGCGGCACGTTGCCGATGGAGCAGACGAACGACACGATGGCCACCACGGGACCGATCAGCGGTCCCGTCAGCTTCGCCGCGAGCGGGTGGCCGGCCAGGAAGAAGCTCTGCCAGAAGTCGTCCGGCACCCAGGCGGCGATCGCCCCGGCGATCAGCAGCCCCGCCACCAGGTCGCGCAGGATCGCCGCCCACTCCATGACGAAGATGTGGGAGACGGACGTGAACCCGGCCCGGGAGAACAGCCGGCGCGCGAAACCGCCCTCGCCGCCCACCGACATGTCCATCGCCGCGTGCCCCTCCATGGAGCCCGCGAGTCCCTCGTCCGCCTGCTCCCGCGCCTGCCGCAGCAGCCGCTCGCGCAGCAGGACGCGGAAGAGCACGGCGAGGACGACGATCATGACCGGGCCGCCGACGAACTCCGCCGCGGTGAACTGCCACCCCATCAGCAGGGCCAGGATCACGCCCAGTTCGATCACGAGGTTGGTGGAGGCGATCTCGAAGGCCATCGCCGCGGTGAAGTTCGCGCCCTTGCGGAACAGGGAGCGGGCGAGCGCGACGGCGGCGTAGGAGCAGGACGAGGAGGCGGCGCCGAACCCCGCGGAGAGCGCGAGCGTACGGGGCCGGTCGTCGCCGAGCAGCCGTACGACCGTCTCCCGGCGCACCACCGCCTGCACCACCGCGGAGAGCGTGAAGCCGAGGAT
Source organism: Streptomyces sp. NPDC048291 (assembly GCF_043201715.1). Taxonomy (NCBI): domain Bacteria; kingdom Bacillati; phylum Actinomycetota; class Actinomycetes; order Kitasatosporales; family Streptomycetaceae; genus Streptomyces; species Streptomyces sp. NPDC048291. Next base: position 210,314 of record NZ_JBICZC010000019.1, on the reverse strand, counting down.
CAGCGCCCAGGTGATCTCCCAGGTCATCGACCCGGCGATGGAGAGCGCGTGCCCGACCGCGTGCATGGTGTCCGCCCTTCGCAGCCGATCACGACCCTCTGTTTATATACCCCTGGAGGGTATCTGGCCAGTGGTGCCACGGTATCCGGGGATGGCCGTGTGGCCGGGGGTAGACTCCGCCGCGGCCGCGGGTTGCTGGGGGGAGAGTCGCATGGTCTGGTCACGGTTCCGGCGCGGGCGGCCGGCCGCCCCTGGGCTTCCGCTGCCCGGCCCGTGCGGGCACCGGCGGCACACCCTGCGCACGGAGCGCCTGCTGCTCTACACCCCGGAGACGATGCTGGACCTCGTCGCCGCGATGGCCGCCGCTTCGGACCCCGAGGCCCAGCGCTGGCTCGGCTGGAGGGTGAGCGACGTCGTCGGCGCCCACGCCCGCGAGGACCTGCTGCGGCTGCACCCCGGTGACCCCGGCGAGCTGCGAGCGTCCAGGACGGCACGGCGCCTGCTGTCCCTGCCCTACCAACCCGGCCCCGGCGCGGTGGAAGTGCTGATCGGCGTACGCCTGGACGACGGCCGGTACGCCGGGGCCACGGAGCTGGACCCCGGCACCGGGGAGGTCGGCGGATGGCTGGCGCCGCACGCGCGGGGCCTGGGGCTCGGCACGGAACTGTTCCGGGCCGCCGCGATCCTCGGCCACGCCCATCTCGGACTGGAGACACTCCGGGCGGGACACGAACCGGCGAACACCGCGAGCGGCCGTGCCCTGGCGAAGGCCGGCTTCGTGGCGGCCGACGGACCGCCACGCCACACCCTCCCGAACGGCCGTGAGATCGACGCCCGTTGGCTCGCGCACACGCCGACGGCCCGGCTCACCCGCTGCCGCGGCGCCGGCCGGCTACCTGCGTGAACCGCAACCCGGGCAGAAGGCGGCCCCGTTCGGTACGTCCGCGGAGCAGGACGAACACCGTTCGGACTGGGCCAGTTGGTAACCGCAGCCGGAGCAGAAGGCGGCGCCGTGCGTCTCGGTGCGGCACTGCGGGCAGACCAACTGGCGGGGCGTACTGGGGTCGTAGCCCTGCCCGGCCTGCTGTCCCGCCGCGTACGCGCGCTGCGAGGCCATGTCGTTGAGGCCGCGCTGCTGGGCCGCCATGGCCTCGGCGGCCGTGTCCGGAGCGCAGCGCAGGCACAGGCCCTGGGCCGCGTTCCAGCAACGGCCGCACACGTAGTCGGTGCAGCGCGCGCAGCGGTTGAAGTGCCCCTGCGCGTTGTTGATCGCCCGCTGGAACGCCTCGTCACGGGAGCGCCCGTACCCGGCTCCCGCCAGCCCGTCGGCCGCCGACGTCAGCCCGGTGCCGGTACGGCCGAGCAGCCCCCAGGCCACGTCGACGCCCTTGCGGAGCCAGGTGGCGGCCCGCTCCCCGGTGTACGGCTCGAACGGCGAGCGCCAGGTGTCGTAACAGCGCGCGCAGGAGAACTCGAACTGGAACCCGGCACCGGTCCCGTTCCGCTCGCACAGGTCCCGGTAGTTGTTGCTGAAGTAGATCTCGGCGCTCATGTGGTCCCCCCACAGGTCAGGCCATCGGCACACATGCCGTACGACGCAGGGGAAACGGTACTGGTTCTGGCCAAAGCGGCCGAGTTCAGGCCATGGGCCGAGACGACTGCCCCGGCCCACGGCCCTTCTCCTCGGGAGCGGTTACCAGCCGACGGCCACCAGGAGCCACTGCGGGTCGGCGTGGGAGACGAAGGAGGACTGGCCGGCCACGTCGTCGTAGGGGAAGCCGTAGGCGAGGTGGTTGATGGCGTTGTCGTGCCAGAACTTGGCGTAGTAGTTGGCGGGGGCCGCCGTGTAGAACCGGGCCGGGTCGGACTGCTGGGCGGCCGGCAGGGTCGCGACGTGCCGGTTGAGGGCGGCGCAGGTGTTCGGGTCGGCCGCCAGGGAGGCCGCGCAGCCGAAGATGTCGGAGGTGGCGGCGTTCACTCCCACCGACTGGGCGTACGAGGTGAAGTAGTTCGCGTTGGCGCCGTCCGCGCGGAAGCCCGGGTCGCTGCCGGGCGCGATGATCCGGTACGGGGCCTGGGTCTGGGCCAGTACGTCGAACTGGGACGGCACCGCGTCGACGAACCGCTGGAACGTGGTCGCGCGGTCCTCGGCGAAGGTCTGCCGGTTCTCGCCGACCTCGGTGTCGTAACCGTCCTTGCTGTGCAGCCGCATGGCCAGTTTCAGGCCGAAGGCGTCGACCCGGGTGGTGTTGCCGTTGAAGACGTTGTTCCCGACGGTGAACTCGATGAAGTCGTAGTACGAACTGGTGGGCGAGCCCAGGTAGAAGTACATGCGGCCCGCGGAGTTGGCCGGCATGTCGAGGTAGGGCTGCTCGGCGATGGAGTGCGTCTGGCCGTTGAAGCTCCAGTACACCTGGCTGTCGGGGTACTTGCCGTTGGTGCGGTTGAGGATCTTCACCTCGACGGCGTTGTGCGCCGCGGGTATGTCACCGGTGCTGCCCCAGAAGTCGTCCGGCGGGGTGGTCGACCCGGGGCCGTAGACCTGGAACTCCCACAGCGAGTAGCCGTACGGGGTGCCCCGCGCGGTGCCGTAGAGGCGGACGTAGCGTCCGCTGCCGGTGACGGCGAGGTTCTGGGTCCCGCCGGTGGCCGTGGTCGTGGAGTAGACGGTGGTCCAGGTGGTGGCGTCGGTGGAGATCTGGATCTGGAAGGCGGTCGCGTAGGCGGCCTCCCAGTTCAGGGTGACGCTGCTGAGCTGCTGGACGGAGCCGAGGTCGACCTGGAGCCATTGCGGGTCGGCGAAGGCGGAGGACCAGCGGGTGCCGGTGTTGCCGTCGACCGCCGCGCTCGCGGGGAAGGACGCGTTCTCGGTCGAGGAGGCGGTGGCGGGCCTGCCCTGGGACAGCAACTGGTCGGCCGCGTGCGCGGGCGACGGGGCGAGGACCGCGAAGCAGGCGGCGATCAGGGCGGCCACCAGACCGAGCGCCAGGCGCGGGCGCGGGCGTGGACGTGGACGTGGGAGTACGGCGGCGGTCGGTGGTCTGCGGGTGGGTGCGCCGACGGAACTCTGCATGCGAAGTCTCCTCAGGCCGGTTCGGCGTGCGTGGGGATGGAGCAACGGCAGATGTGAGAGCGCTCCCTCGGGTTGTAGACCCGTCCCCGTCGGCCGTCAACAACTGAAGCCGAAATCGGTCGGGTTGCGGCCCCGCGGACGACACACCGCTGATCCCGGCCCTGGAGTCGCGCCACCGCCGTCCACCGCATTAGATTTCCGACCGCTCGGACGGCACACGACCGGACCGTTTCTACAACCCTTGACGCATCCGGTACGGACCTTTCCGCGGCGTCGTGGCGCCGGGCAGCCGCCGCCGGAGGTCCCGACCGGTCATGCGTACCCCGGCATCACATCCCGGTCATACCCGTACCCGCACCGCCGCCGGTGAGCCCCGGAGCCAGCTCCGGGAACCAGAAGACGGCGACGGCCAGCGCGAGCGAGGCGATCCCCACGGCACGGGCCACCAGGTGGCCGGCCGGGGCCAGCTTCTCGGCGGTGATCACGGCGGTCAGGACCACCATGGCCCACAGGTTCATCACGCCGAACGCCGCCAGCAGCACCATCAGCGACCAGCAGCAGCCCAGGCAGAAGGCCCCGTGGTGGGTTCCGGCCCGCAGGTCACGGGAGCGCCCCGGGTACGAGGCGTAGCGCAGCAGCTGCCCGACCGGCGAGCGGCACCTCGCCAGGCAGCGGTCCTTGAGGGGCGTGAGCTGGTAGACGCCGCTGACGAGGAAGACGGCCGCGGCCACCGCGGTCCCCGTCGCGGCGGGCAGGCTCGCCACCCGGCCCAGGCCGGTGACCAGCCCGTACGCCAGCAGCCCGGCCGCGGCCCAGACGAGCAGGTAGGCGACCGTGAAGACGACCATGCGCGGCGTCCGGTGCACGGTGATGGTGCGCGCGTACAACGCGGCGACGGGCGCCGTGCCCGGCAGCATCATCGCGGCCATCATCAGGGTCCACACGGCCAGGAAGGCGGGGAGGCCCAGGCCCATCGTGCCCGGCATCGCCGCCATGCCGCCCCAGCGCGCCACCACCCAGACCCAGGCGGCGGCCGCCGCGACCAGGAGCAGCCCGGCGGGCGCCGCCCCGCGGCCGACGGTGACCGGCCGACCGGTCACGCGGACCACGCGAAGGGCGCCGAGTGCGCGTTGCCGCCGGAGAAGTCCCAGGACCGGCCGTACACGCCGCCGCCCCGGGCCCGGGTGGACCGGGCGATGGCCAGCGTGCTGTTCGCCGGGTGGAACATGCCGGTCAGGTGCATGACCGGACCGTCCTCGCCGAACTGCGGGGCGACCTGGTCCTCGATCTCGATGTCGATGACGTCGCCGACCCGCGCGGTGTGGCGGCGGCCGTCGTCGCCGTACTCGATGGGAACGCGCTGCACGCCGAGCACCTTGCCGATGAGCGGGGCGAGCGCCGCCATGGGCCCGCCGGCCTCGCCCGAGAAGACCCTGCCCAGGGCATCGGCCTGGCTGTCGTCGGCGGACGCGTCGAGATACAGCGCCACCTGCCAGCCGCCCTCGGCCATCACCCGGGGCGCGTCGACGACGACGGCGACGGTGTGGTCGGAGACGTCCACGCCGTCCACGTTCCCGCTGTCCACGTGGAAGGCGAAGGTCACCTGGCAGCGCTCGTGATCGGCCGGCGCGGTGAGCCCCGACGTGGTACAGGGACAGACCACGTCGCAGTTGCAACTCTCCAGATACGTGCCGTTCAGATTCCAGGGCATCGCTCTACCTCCCCTTCGGCGAAGGGAATGCCGCTGGAGGGCCCGTTCCATCCGGTACCGCTCTCCTCTTCAGGCTATTCCCGAGGGGGCCGGTCCCGCAGATCCGCCACGGGCGCCGACGACGGCGCAGGCGGGGGCGCAGGCGTCGGCGTCGGCGTCGTCGGCGGCAGGGCGCTCCGGCGCACGGGGGGGACGACCGTCGGTGCCGGCCGGGAAAACCCGTTGGCCGGACGTGACCGAGGTGCGACGATGCGGCCGATTCCCCTGCCCCTGCGGAGGGTTCTTGTTCGTCTTCGCCTTCGTCTTCGTCTGCGCGCGGTGTGACGCCGAGCTGACGGCACCGCTGTCCGAGGTCTGCCTTCCGGCCCACGCCCATCAGCATTACGGGAACGGGATCCAGCTGCCGGTACTGATGGAACCGGGGACCTTCGCCGTGGACCCCGACCCGTGGGGACCTCCGTGGCGGCCCTGGGACGAGATCACCCCGGGTGAGGCCGAGGCCCGCGGAATCCACGCGCCCGTCCTCACCCTGTCCGGCGGAGCGCCCGGCGCGACCGTGGTCGCACCCGGGGACACCCGCGGAACCAGGCTGATACCCGGGAAGGACAGCGGCTACTGCTGTGGCCTCGACGGGGCCGACGGTCCCAACATGGCGTGCGAGGCGTGCGGCCTGGCCGTGGCGACCAGGATCGACGACTGCTCGCTCTGGCAGGCGGTGTGGCTCGCCCCGGACGCGGTGCGCCGTCGTCGTGTCGAGGGCGCCGGCGCTGCAGCGCTCACCTGGACGGAGTTGCTGGCGGAGGACCGGAGCACGCCCCCGTACGAGCCGATCGCCACCTGGGGCGGACGGTTCGGATCCGACCACTTCTGGTCGTGGAGCCCACGGTGGGAGGCGGCCGCGGGCCGGGCGCTCGCGCACCTGCTGGCCGCCTCCGAAGGCCGGCCGGTGACCGTCCCCGACGGCCTGGTCGCCGACGTGTTCCGGCGCACCCTCGACACCCTGCTGCCCACGGGAGGGCCACGGCGCCGCGTCGCCCTGGCGGGCCCGGGTCTGCCCGCCCCCGGCGCCGACGTGGACATCCACCTCGTCCCGGTCCACCCGCAGACGGGCCGCAACTGGACCCCCGACAGCCCGGCGGCACCGGTACCGGCCCCTCAGGTGCCGATACCCCTGGCGGTGTGGCAGTGGATGGCCTTCCCCCGGTCGGACCTGCCGGTACCGGCGTCGGGCAGCCTGCCCACCGACGTCCTCCGCGACGCCCCGCTCCCGCCGCGCCCCGCATACCTGTTCCGCGCGGACCCGCGAACGTTCCGGAACACCCTGGCCCGCCTGCCGGCCGTTCACAGCCCCTGGCTGCGCGAGATCCACGACAACCTGGCCCAGCACGTTTCGGCAGGCCTCTTCTAGCCGTCTCCCACCGGTCCGATGACTACCGCGGACGAAAACTCCTCGGCACGGCAGAGACGTCCCGGCATCCGACCCGATGCGCCGCGCATCGACTACGAGGCCGGGACGATCTTCCCGTTCTCGTCGAGCGTGTGGGACTCCCAGTACGTGTCCCACTTGTCCCCGACGTGCTCCGGCACCTTCCCCGCGGGGTAGCGCAGGTACCCCTTGGGCGCGGCCTCACCGCTCTTCACGCAGGCGCTGCCGGTGCTGCCCACGGCTATGACCGGGTCCTCACCCGTGTTGCAGATGGCGTCCGCCGTGGTGAACGAACAGGCGGACAGCAACCCGGCCGCAAGGGCCAGGCCGGAAGCGAGAACCGCGGCTCGTGTGCGCTTGCCCATGGTGGAAGCTCCTTCAGCGATGTGCTCGGTCGGTGTGAGCACAAGGCTGGCGGAGACCGTCCGGCGCTTCATGAGTACGCGGGCTCAGCGACGGCGTACGGGTTACTCAAACGTAGAGCGGCCTTCGGCGTACCGCGTTGTCGTCCGTCACCTCGTACACGTCGACGCGCAACAGCCTGCGCACCTGCGCCGGAACACGCTCGACGGCCTCGACGGACGACGACGGCACGACCAGCGCGTACCGGATGCGGGGTTCCTGGCTCGTCATCCGCCGCAGCAACTGCCCGTAGGCGATGTCGGCGTCGACCCCCTTCTCGCTGGTGCGGCCCTTGGCCTCGCAGATCAGCCGCTCGTCGCCGCGCACGGCCTCGAGATCGGTCCACCGGTCCGTGGGATCGACAGGTGTCCAGCCCTCGGCAAGCAGCCAGGTACGGAAGGCGTCGGTGACCCGGTCCTCGTCGCTGGGACGGGCCAGGATCTTCTCCAGCGCGCCCAGATCCGACTCCTGGTCACGGCGACGCAGCCGCCCGCGCCCGTCCGCGTCGAGATCGGCCGGCCGGATCACGACCAGCCGCAGTCCGTGCGCGGGAATCTCCGTCTCACGCCTGGCGTCGTACAGCGCCCGCTGCTCGCCCCGGTGGACCCCGCTGACAGTGAGCCTGTCGGGCTTGTCGAAGTGGGGCGTGGGCCGGTCGTGCTGGAGTTCCCGGTACTCGACGACGAGTTGATGACCGGGCCAGTACGCGTCGACCGGCAGCCTGGCCCGCCGCCCACCCACCCCGGGGTCGCCCCGCAGCCAGTCGAACGTGTGCTGGGTCAGCGCCCTCTCCCCGAGCACCCGGTTGCACAGCCCGACTACGTACGCCTCGTCACTGTCACCTCTCGTCCCCACGAGCCCGCATCCTGCCAGCATCCACACCCAGTCACCGGCTTAGGCCGCGTCGGAAAGTCGGCGGTGAGCCGGGTGCGGACGTGGATCACTCCGGAAGTCGGAGCTCCGGCGTCGGCGCGCAGGGGCGCGATGGTGGAAGGGATAGGCGGGCGTGGTCCCGCGCGGCGGACCGTACTCCGCCAGCAGCTGCTTCAGATCCGCCTCCACCGCGCTGTACGGCAGCTCGTCCGCGGCATCCGCCTGAAACCGGCCCAGCGCGTACAGCAGCAGCAACGGCTTGTGCGGCGCCCGCACCCCGTCCCGACTCCACTGCCTCAGCTTCGCGGCCCGCTCCAGCCAGTCCATGACGGTGATCGTAGTGATGCCCGGTGGCAGCTCATGCTGCGCCTGCGACGGGCGTACCGGCTCCGCCCGTTCGCCTGCCGGCCCGCCATTCCAGCGCCTGGGGTTCCTCGGTGAACTCGATCAGGTGCTGTCCGGCGAACCGTTGCAGCGCATCGCGCACCTCCGCCGGGGTGGCATAGAAGAACTCCTTCCGGCTGTTGACCTGGTTGACCCGCTTCGAGGCGAACTGGCGGTGGAGTTCCGTCTCCAGGCCGACCGCGTCCTTGCTGAAGATCAGCGCGTGCACGTCGAACCGGAAGGGTACGGCCGCGCCGCTCAACTCGTAGACGCGCTCCAGAGGTTCGAGCCGCCGGGTCATGCCGATCTTCACCATGCGATCGCCGAAGGCGCCGATGTTCGAGATGACGTACACATAGCCGGCGCGGATGTTCGCCGCGCGGGACTCGACGTCCTGCAGAGCGTTCTCGATCTCGGCCAGCTTGGCCTCCATCTCCGCCACACCCGCGTCGTCACCGCGCTCGCGCAGGCGGTCAAGGGCTGACTGATAGTGGCCGAGTTCCTTGTTCAGCTTCTCGCGCTGCCGGTCGAGTTCCCGCTGGACCGCCGCCTCCTCACGCTCCCGGGCGCGCACCTCGCGCTGGGCCTCCTTCTCCTCTTCCTTCTTCTGCAGGAAGTCGGCGGTCAGCTTCAACTCCCGCACGCGCGCGTTGTGGTACTCGTCCGTGATCCGGATGCGCATGGTGGCACCGAGCCGGGCGATCGTCTCGCGGCTCTTGTAGAGACGGTCGACGAGGGAGCTCAGCCGGTGCGGCCGCATGGACCGCACGGCGTAGTCGGCTTCGGCGTTGTAGGCGCGCAGCATGAGCTTGGAGAAGTCGCGGACCATCTTCTGGCCCTCGCGCTTGGAGCCGTTGACCGTCCAGTCCGTGGCCGCCTGCACGGCGCGGCCCGCACGGGCGAGCGCCTTGATCTCGTTCTGCAGCGTGTCGAGCCGGCTGCGGTAGGCGATCGCGTCGTGCAGCGCATGCCGGTAGGCATAGATCCCGGCCTCCTGCAGCATGGCGGTCTCGTCGGCGTTGACGATCCGGGCCTGCAGTTCGGCAAGCCGCCGCTCGGCGTCGAAGACGTCCTTGCGGTGCCGGTCGGCCTCCTTGCGGACCCGCTCGGTCTCCTTCGCCGTCCGGCGCGCGTCGCCGAGAATCTCCTTCGCCGTCTCACGGGCGTCCTTGAGGATCCCCTCGGCCTCCTCGGCGGCTTCGGCGGACATCTGCTCACGCAGTGCAGCGGCCTCCGCCTCGGTCTGCCGCACAAGACCGGCGACCCGCACGGCATCCAGCCCCTGTGTCCTCTCGATCCACGCCCGCAGTTCTTCGGCCTCGGACACGGCATCCGAACGCCGGCGCCCGAACAGCCCCCCCTTCCGAGGCGCCGGCACCGCGGTCGTGCTCCCGGCAGCGACCGTGGCAGGGCCGACAGCGAGGGCGTCGCTGTCGGAGCCGGCCTCAGGAACCCACAGCTGCCATCCCGCCGGCATCGGGGGCCACGTGGGGTCGGGCCGCCAGTCCGGCGGAGGCATCCATCCCGCGGGTGGCACAGGCCAACCCGGCGGCGGATTGAAACGGTAAGTAGTCATTCCCCACCCCCTCGCCCCTGAGGCTCCCCAGCACACAGGGCACCGGACATTCCCGGCAAACGTAGAGTGACATTTTCTTGCTGATCAGCCACTTGATCACCGCATACTCCACCTCGTGACCATACTGTGACTATGTGTGAGGGTCTCTCCGGAGGAGGGCCACGGGTTCCAGGTGGAACGCGACGAAGTCCCCGACCGGTGAACCGGTCGGCGAGTCACTGAGCCCCGTCCGTGGAGGGAGCGTCGTCCGGTGAGAAGCGCTGCGAGGGACAGCACGGATGGCCGGACGTGCCGCTGTGCCTCCTTGCGGTCCCCGCCGGGGCGAAGCCATTTCGCGCGATGCCTCGCAGAGCGCCGTCAACCCGCTGATGAGCAACTCGCGCCGGTAGTTATGGCAAACGCCCAGTGATGGGTCCAACGGGCCTGGCTCAATGGGCACATCGAGATCGGCGAGCGTTGGGCCTACCACGCGAGGCCGACGGAGCTGCGTTCGCCGGAGTCCGTTGACCGCTGTCTGTGCTGAGCTGGTTCCGGCCGGTCCGGGTGATAGCCGTGTTCCAGGTGGAAGCGCCCCGGGCCAGTGATCTCCGCCTGCCACTTCCCATCCTGCTTGGGCATGGGGCTGTCCGACGTGACCGGGTCGGCTTCTCTTGCAGAGTGCACGCCGTGCTCGAAGGCGGAACACCTCGCGCAGGGAGCCGCTCCCCGAAGTCGGCCCCCCAATGGCCCCCCAATGGCCCCCAAATGGCCCCCGAAATGGGGCCGCAAAGCAAATCAGGCCTGGTACTGATCTCTCAGTACCAGGCCTGACCTGCTGTTTCGGCTGTCGGGGTGGCGGGATTTGAACCCACGACCTCTTCGTCCCGAACGAAGCGCGCTGCCAAGCTGCGCTACACCCCGGTGTCGCTGCTGTGCTGCTTGTCGCGGCGACGTCGTTTACTTTAGCCCACTGGTGGCTGGAGACGAAATCCGGTTTAGGGGCGGCGTCCGACCGGGTTCGGGCGGGTGTGGTCCAGGGCTACCAGGAGGACCGCGAGGGCGTAGCACGCGAGGCCCAGGAGGAGGGCGTTGGCGAGGGTGGCGCGGTAGCTGTGCTGCTCGGCGTCGAGGAAGGGATAGAGGTAGCGGCCCGGCGTGCCGGGGAGGAGCAGCTCCGCGCGGACGAGGGTGAAGGTCAGGTAGGCCAGGGGGTACAGCATCCACACCGGTGTCTGGCGGAGGTGCAGGCGGGCCGGGGGCGTGAGGACGAGCCAGTCCACGAGTGCTGCCACGGGGGCCGCCGTGTAGAGGAGCTGCAGGGCCAGCCACTGGCCGTGCCAGGCCACCGGGAGGTGCGTCGAGCCCGTCATGGAGAACGGGGGAGTCGTGTGGCCCAGGAGCAGGTGGTAGACCAAGGACGAGACGACGGCGTAGAGGAGTACCGCGCCGGTCAGGGACGAGGGCAGGGGGCGGCCCGCCCGCCAGGCCCGGCGGGCCGAGGCGAGGCTCACCAGGGTCAGGAGTACCGCCGCCTGGACTCCGAAGTAGCCCATGATCCGGTCCGGGCTGCCCAGCAGCAGCTCCAGCGCCACGCCCGCCGACGCCAGCGCGGCCGTCACGAGGCGGAACACCGCGGTCGCGGGGCGGCGGACGGGCGCGACCACGGCCGTCGCCGGAACGTATCCGGGCATGAGCACGGGCGTGCCCGGCACCGCGGGGAGGTCGGGTATGTCCCTGGGTATCGGAGGAGTCGTCATGCCCTCAAATTAGGGAGAAAGGGGCATGTTCGGCATTTTGGTCTGGGCCGGGCGGGTTACCCGGGCGGGTAACCCGGCCTCCCGCTCTACTTGCGTTCCACCAGCGTCAGCAGCGTCGCCTCCGGGGGGCAGGCGAAGCGGACCGGGGTGTAGCGGTTGGTGCCGCAGCCCGCCGAGACGTGCAGGTACGACGTACGGCCCTCGGCCGTGTGCGTGGACAGGCCCTTCACGCGGTCCGCGTCCAGGTCGCAGTTGGTGACCAGGGCGCCGTAGAAGGGGACGCAGAGCTGGCCGCCGTGGGTGTGGCCGGCCAGGACCAGGGGGTAGCCGTCGGCCGTGAAGGAGTCCAGGACGCGCAGGTACGGGGCGTGCACCACGCCCATCGAGAAGTCGGCCGTACCGGACGGGCCGCCCGCCACCTGCGGATAGCGGTCGCGCTTGATGTGCGGGTCGTCCAGCCCTGTCAGCTCCACCGAGGCGCCCTCGATCTTCAGGGTGCCCCGCGTGTTCGTCAGGTTCAGCCAGCCCGCCCCGTCGAAGCCGTCCCGCAGGTCCTGCCAGGGGAGGTGGATCGCGCCGACGACCGGCGGGTTGCCGTTCAGGCCGTGCTTGCCGTTCACCTTCTCCAGCAGGTAGCGGGCGGGGTTGCGGGGCTTGGGGCCGTAGTAGTCGTTCGAGCCGAAGACGTACGCGCCCGGGAACTCCATCAGGGGGCCCAGCGCGTCCAGCACCTCGGGGATGCCCTCCGGGTCGGACAGGTTGTCGCCCGTGTTGATCACGAAGTCCGGGCGCAGGCCCGCCAGCGACTGCAACCAGCGCTGCTTCTTGCGCTGGCCGCTCACCATGTGGATGTCGGAGACCTGGAGCACGCGCAGCGGACGCATCCCCGGCGGGAGGACCGGGACCGTCACCCGGCGCAGGCGGAAGGAACGGACCTCGAAGCCGGCCGCGTACAACACACCCGCGGCGCCGAACGCCGCGATTCCCAGGGGTACTCCGTATCGAGCGCGCATACGACCATCGTGTCAGACCGGGCGGGTGCCCAGAGACCGGGCGGTACGTGAGGTGGGTAAATCGGCGGGCGTCGGGCAGGCGGCACCTGCGACAATCGGTGTCATGACCACCACGCTCAAGTCGAAGCTGCAGGACGACCTCAACGCCGCGATCAAGGGACGTGACGAGCTCCGCTCGGCCACGCTCCGGATGACGCTCGCCGCGATCACCAACGAAGAGGTCGCGGGCAAGGAGAAGCGTGTGCTCTCCGACGACGAGGTGCTCAAGGTGATCGCCAAGGAGGCGAAGAAGCGCCGGGAGGCGGCTGAGGCCTTCACCCAGGGCGGCCGTGCCGAGAGCGCCGAGCGGGAGAAGGCGGAGGGCGAGGTCCTCGCCGGTTACCTGCCGAAGCAGCTCAGCGACGCGGAGCTGGACGGGATCGTCGCCCAGGCCGTCGAGGAGGCGAAGGCGGCGGGCGCCGAGGGGCCGCGGGCCATGGGCGCCGTGATGAAGATCGTGAACCCGAAGGTGTCCGGCCTGGCCGAGGGCGGCCGCGTCGCCGCCGCGGTGAAGAAGCGGCTCCAGGGCTGAGCGCGCGCGGGCCGGCGGCAGGCGGTACGACGGTGGGGCCGCACCTCTTCCGAGAGGTGCGGCCCCACCGTCGTACCGGGTCGGAGCGGACGATCAGCGTCAGCCCCGGTTCCCTCCGTTCCCGTTGCGGCCCCCGTTCGTGTTCCCCTGGATGAAGCCGTCGGGGAGGGAGAAGGTCGGCGTCGGGGTGGTGCCGCCGTCGGTGTTGCCACCGATGAGACCGCCGATAAGGCCGCCGTTGTCGTTGCCGCCGTTGTCGTTTCCGTTGTCGTTCCCGCGACCCTTGTTGTGGTCGTTCTCGTCCGGGATGTCGACGAGGTTGAAGTTCTCGGACTGCTTGCCCTCCAGGGCGCCCGTCATGGCGTCCTTCCAGATCGGGCCCGGGGTGTCGGCGCCGAAGACCTCGGAGTGGTAGACGCCGCCGATCGTGATGTTGGTCATCTCGATGTTCTGCTTGGCGCTGCCGACCCAGACCGCGCCCGCGAGGTTCGGCGTGTAGCCGACGAACCAGGCGTTCCTGCGGGAGTCCGTCGTACCCGTCTTGCCCGCGCTCTCCCGGTCGTCCAGACCGGCCTGCTGACCGGTGCCGGAGTCGATCACGCCGCGCAGCAGGGTGTTGATGGTGTCCGCGGTCTTCTCGCTCATCGCCCGCGAGCAGGTCGACTTCGGGACCGGGATCGACTTCTGCTCGTTGCCGACCTTCTGGGTGATCGACTCGATGGCGACCGGCGTGCAGTACATGCCCCGGTCGGCGAAGGAGGCGTACGCGCTCGCCATGGTCAGCGGGGAGAGGCCGATCGCGCCGAGGGCGATGGCCGGGGTCTGCGGGAGCTTCGAGCCGTCGCCCTGGTGGACGTGGAGCGAGTCGGTCATCTTGACCACCGGGCACAGGCCGATGTCGGAGATCAGCTGGACGAAGTAGGTGTTGATGGACTTCGCCATCGCCTTCTTCATCTGGTAAGGCCCGACCTCGGACTCGTTCTCGTTCTGGACCTGCTCGCCCGTCGTGTTGACCCACTGCTTGCCGTCGCACTGCTGCACGGGGCTCGGGTAGTTCATCTTGTACGGCGACGAGTACTCCTGCGTCGCCGACTTGCCGCCCTCGATGGCCGCCGCGGCCACGAACGGCTTGAACGTCGAACCCGTCGGGAAGCCGTAGTTGGAGCCGCCGTAGTCCCGGTCGACCGAGAAGTTGTACTCGGTCTCGTTCTTGTTGTAGCCGTACGGCTTCGACTGGCCCATCGCCAGGATCTTGCCGGTGCCGGGCTCCACGAGGGTGGCGGCTGCCGCGACCGAGTCGGCCTTGTAGACGTGGTCCTTGATCGAGCTCTGCACCGAGTCCTGGGCCTGCGGGTCCAGGGTGGTGCGGATGGTCAGGCCGCCCTGGTTCCAGAGCTTGGCGCGCGCCTCGCGGGTCTTGCCGAAGGTCGGGTCGGTCAGGAAGACGTTCTCGACGTACTTGCAGAAGAACCCGGCGCCCTTGACCGCGGTGATGCAGCCGTTCTTCGGCTGGGTGACGTGCAGGCCCAGCGGGGTCTCCTTGGCCTTGTCGGCCTCCGCCTGGGAGATGTCGCCGAGCTGGGCCATGCGTTCGAGCACGACGTTGCGCCGCTTGGTGGCCTCGGCCTCGTCGTTGACCGGGTCGTAGCGGCTCGGCGACTGCACGATGCCCGCGAGCAGCGCCGACTGCTGGAGGCTGAGGTCCTTGGCGTGCTTGGAGAAGTAACGCTGGGAGGCGGCCTCGATGCCGTAGGCCTGCTCGCCGAAGAAGGTGATGTTCAGGTAGTTCTCGAGGATCTTCTTCTTGCCGAGCTTCTCCTCCAGCTGGATCGCGTACTTCAGCTCCTTGACCTTGCGGCCGAGGGTCTGCTGGGTGGCCTCGGCGACCTTGGTGGGGTCGTCGCCGGCCTCCTCGATGAAGTAGTTCTTCACCAGCTGCTGGGTGAGCGTGGACGCGCCCTGGGCGACCCCGCCGCTCTGCGCGTTCTTGTTCAGCGCCCGCAGCACGCCCTTCAGGTCGATGGCGCCGTGCTGGTAGTAGCGCGAGTCCTCGATCGCGACGATCGCCTTCTGCATGTACGGCGAGACGTCCTTGAGCTCCACCACCGTGCGGTCACGGGAGTAGACCTGGGCGATCTGGTTGCCCTCGCTGTCGAGGATGTTGGTGCGCTGGCTCAGCTGCGGGCTCTTCAGGTTGGCCGGGATCTCGTCGAACCCCTGCACCGAACCCTTGGCCGCGAGGCCCAGTGCCCCGGCCGCGGGCAGCGCGATGCCCGCCATCACGGCTCCCGCGAGCACACTGACACCGAGGAACTTGGCGGCCTGCTGCGTGGTCGACAGACCACCGCCCGAGCGCTTCTTTGGCATGGGGGCAGCCTAATCCGTGGGGATGAGCATTCCGGGTGAGCGGGTGGCTCTCGGGATGTTCGAGTGCCGGATCGTGACATAGAGGGCGACACCGGCGACCGTGCCCGACGGCACGACGACATGAACGGTCTACCTTGCCATTCGCCGGACACACGTACAGGCCTTGGCCTAAGCTGCTCTCAACTGTCACAGCAGTGCGGTCACGTATCAATACGTCCGGCGACCCCGAATCGTTTCGGAATCTGCCCACTTTTTTTCGGGTGAAGTGTTGATGGCGTGTCCGAATCCGCCTCGTGTGTCACTCGGCGTCCGTTGTGGCACACCGCAGCTGTCCCGGTTTGCCGCGATGATCACGCATGTCGCCAGCTCACTCCCGCGGGTGATCTGCCGCTTACCCATAGTCCGTTCGGGCCATTCAAGATTGGGCCCGAAGGGGGTGTTGCGCTGTGCCCACCTTCCGTAACGTCCTCAACTGGCGGCGGTGAATATGCCGCTGCCGCCGTGGGGGAGCCTCGATTCGGGAGAGGACGGCGCCGGTATGGGCTGGGTAACCGACTGGAGTGCGCAGGCTGCCTGCCGCACTACCGATCCGGATGAACTGTTCGTTCAAGGAGCAGCGCAGAACAGGGCCAAGGCGGTGTGCACCGGATGTCCGGTACGCACCGAATGCCTGGCCGATGCGCTGGACAATCGCGTCGAGTTCGGCGTGTGGGGAGGCATGACGGAGCGGGAGCGTCGCGCACTGCTGCGCAGGCGGCCCACCGTGACCTCCTGGCGCAGGCTCCTGGAGACAGCGCGCTCGGAGTACGAGCGGGGGACCGGAATCGTCCCCCTCGACAGCGACGAGGTGTACGAGAACTACGCGGCCGTGAGCTAGACCGGACGGGTCCACGAGTAGACCGGACAGGTCTACGGCAGCTCCGGCCGGCCGGCCGCGAGCCGGTCGCCGATGTCCCGCAGCCCCGTGAGGTCGTGTACATCGCCGGGCAACGCGGCCACTTCGACCACGGCCACCTCGGGGTGGCGCGCGGTGAAGCGGTCACGTGTGCGCTGCTCGCGGGAGAGCAGCCGCATGCGCTCGGCGTGCAGCCTCAGCAGGCCTGCGGTGAGCTGGTCGACGGTGCGGTCGGGACCTTCTGACGAGGGGGATTCGTCAGTCGTGTCCGCAACCGTGTCCGGAGTCGTGTCTGCAGTCGTGTCCGCGGGCCCTGACGAGGGGGATCCGTCGGGCCGGGACTCGGACGGCACAGGCGCGGGTGATTCAGAACTGCCGTACGTGTCGGGAGAGTTACGAAGTCCAGCTTTCCCGCCCCTCTGATCCACAATGCGGGGCTCCTCAAGATTTTCCGCGGCGGCGAGTGCCCGCTCGGCCGACAGCCGGTCGGCGCCGCTGCCGTGGACCCTGTTGAGGACCAGACCGACCAGCGGCATGTCCTCCGCGGCCAGCCGCTCCACGAAGTACGCGGCCTCCCGCAGCGCGTCCCGCTCCGGAGCCGCCACCACCAGGAACGCCGTACCGGGCGCCTGAAGCAGCTTGTACGTCGCGTCCGCGCGCGTGCGGAACCCGCCGAACGTCGTGTCCATCGCCGCGACGAACGTCTGTACGTCCTTCAGCAGTTGCCCGCCGAGCAGCTTGCCGAGCGTGCCGGTCATCATCGACATGCCGACGTTCAGGAAGGCCATGCCCGCACGGCCGCCCAGCTTGGCCGGGGCGGTGAGCAGGCGGATCAGCTTGCCGTCCAGGAAGGAGCCGAGCCGCTTCGGCGCGTCGAGGAAGTCCAGCGCGGAGCGGGAGGGCGGGGTGTCGACCACGATCAGGTCCCACTCGTCCCGGGCCCGCAGCTGGCCCAGCTTCTCCATCGCCATGTACTCCTGCGTGCCCGCGAAGCCCGCCGAGAGCGACTGGTAGAAGGGGTTGGCCAGGATGGCGGCCGCCCGCTCGGCGTCCGCGTGCGCCTCCACGACCTCGTCGAAGGTGCGCTTCATGTCGAGCATCATGGCGTGCAGTTCGCCGGGGCCCTCGGTGCCCTTCACCTTCCGCGGCACGTTGTCCAGCGAGTCGATGCCCATGGACTGCGCGAGCCGCCGGGCCGGGTCGATGGTCAGCACCACGACCTTGCGGCCGCGCTCGGCCGCCCGCAGGCCCAGGGCCGCCGCGGTGGTGGTCTTCCCGACGCCGCCCGAGCCGCAGCACACCACGATCCGGGTCTCCGGGTCGTCGAGCAGCGGATCGATGTCGAGCACGGGCGCGTGGGCCAGCCGGCGTGCGCCGTCCTGCGCCGGTTCCTTGGCGGGGTCCCTTGCGGGTTCCTTGGCCGGGTCCGGATCCGGAGTCATGACATCCCCT
Organism: Streptomyces sp. NPDC048291; assembly: GCF_043201715.1. NCBI lineage: Bacteria > Bacillati > Actinomycetota > Actinomycetes > Kitasatosporales > Streptomycetaceae > Streptomyces > Streptomyces sp. NPDC048291. The sequence goes on along the minus strand of NZ_JBICZC010000019.1, from coordinate 192,835 downwards.
GTTTCCGCAGCTCGGTGGCGAGTTCGTACAGGCCCGCCAGGTCCATGCCCTCGGTGAGCAACGGCAGCTCGTGCCGCTCCAGGTCCAGCTCGGCGAGGACCGCGCGCTGCTCGTGCTCCAGCGCGTACCGCTCGGCGTACTCGGCGGCCTGCGCGAGCAGCGGGTCCACCAGCTGCTCGGCCTTCCCGCCGCGCCGCGCCCCGCCGAGCCCGGCCGCCGAGAGCGTCTGCGCCACGGCGGTGCGCGGCACCGTCCGTACGAGTTCCAGATCGGCGGCGTCCAACACCTCGGGACGGACCATGTTCACGATGACCCGGCCCACCGGCAGCCGCGCGGCCCGCAGTTCGGCGATGCCGTCGGCGGTCTCCTGGACCGGCATCTCCTCCAGCAGGGTGACCAGGTGCACGGCCGTCTCCCGGGACTTCAGCACCCGCATCACGGCCTGCGCCTGATTGTGTATCGGGCCGATCTTGGCGAGCCCGGCCACCTCGTCGTTGACGTTCAGGAAGCGGGTGATGCGGCCCGTCGGCGGGGCGTCCATGACGACGAAGTCGTAGATGAACCGCCCGGCCTTGTCCTTCCTGCGCACCGCCTCGCACGCCTTGCCGGTCAGCAGCACGTCCCTGAGGCCGGGGGCGACGGTGGTGGCGAAGTCGATCGCGCCGAGCTTCTTCAGCGCCCGGCCCGCCCCGCCGAGCTTGTAGAACATCTGGAGGTAGTCCAGAAGGGCCAGTTCGGGATCGATGGCCAGCGCGTAGACCTCACCGCCTCCCGGCGCTACGGCGATCTTCCGCTCTTCGTAGGGCAACGCCTCCGTCTCGAAGAGCTGGGCGATGCCCTGCCGGCCCTCGACCTCCACGAGAAGCGTCCGCTTCCCCTCGGTCGCGAGGGCCAGCGCGAGTGCGGCGGCGACCGTCGTCTTTCCGGTCCCGCCCTTGCCGCTGACGACCTGGAGCCTGCTCACACCTTCGAGACTAACCAGTCGGCCGGACACTCACGCGGGAGGCTGTGGATAACCGTGCGTGCGGTGGGCCACGTGTCCCGTCCGTCACAGCGGATACAGTCGCCCACATGACCAAGTGGGAATACGCAACCGTGCCGCTGCTCGTCCATGCCACGAAGCAGATTCTGGACACCTGGGGCGAGGACGGCTGGGAGCTCGTCCAGGTCGTGCCCGGACCCAACAACCCCGAGCAGCTCGTGGCCTACCTGAAGCGGGAGAAGCCGTAATGAGCGCGGTCGAGGCCAAGCTGGCCGAACTCGGGCTCGCGCTGCCGGCGGTCGTCCCGCCGCTCGCCGCCTACCAGCCGGCCGTGCGGTCCGGTGCGTACGTCTACACCTCCGGCCAGCTGCCGATGGTGGACGGCAAGCTTCCGGTCACCGGCAAGGTCGGCGCCGAGGTCACCGCGGAGGAGGCCAAGGAGCTGGCCCGCGTCTGCGCGCTGAACGCCCTGGCCGCCGTGAAGTCCGTCGCCGGTGACCTGGACCGGGTCGCGCGCGTGGTGAAGGTCGTCGGCTTCGTCGCCTCCGCGAGCGACTTCACCGGGCAGCCGGGCGTGATCAACGGCGCCAGCGAACTGCTCGGCGAGGTCCTCGGCGACAAGGGCGTGCACGCGCGCAGCGCGGTGGGCGTCGCGGTGCTGCCGCTGGACGCGCCGGTCGAGGTGGAGGTCCAGGTCGAGCTGGAGCCGTAGCCGGCCGGAGCCGTAGCCGGCCGGAGCCGGAGCGGCGGTCCGTGAGGGGCGGTCCGCGAGGGGTCGTCCGCGCGGGACGGTCCGTGAAGGGTGGTCCGCCGAAGCCCCTCTCGAACATTCGCGCACCAAGGGATAGCCTCCGGTAATGGCCGATGGACAGTGGTATCCCCCCGAGTGGCCGGACCGCATCCGCGCACACGCGGAGGGCACCCTCGTGCCGGTGGCCCCGAAGCGTGCGGCGACCGTGCTGCTCCTGAAGGACACCCCGGACGGTCCCGCCGTCCACATGCTGCGCAGACGCGCCTCCATGGCCTTCGCCGGAGGCGCGTACGCGTATCCGGGCGGCGGCGTCGACCCGCGCGACGACGACCACCAGGTCCGCTGGGCGGGCCCCACGCGCGCGTGGTGGGCCGACCGGCTCGGCGTCGACGAGGCGGGCGCCCAGGCGATCGTCTGCGCGGCCGTCCGGGAGACGTACGAGGAGGCGGGCGTCCTGCTCGCCGGACCCGCTCCGGACGCCGTCGTCGGCGACACCACGGGGGACGACTGGGAGGCCGACCGCGCCGCCCTGGTCGCCCGGGACCTGTCCTTCGCCCAGTTCCTGGACCGGCGGGGCCTGGTCCTGCGCTCCGACCTGCTGGGCGCCTGGACGCGCTGGATCACCCCGGAGTTCGAGAGCCGCCGCTACGACACCTGGTTCTTCGTCGCCGCCCTGCCCGCGGGCCAGCGCACCCGCAACGCCTCCACGGAGGCCGACCGCACGGTGTGGATCCGCCCGGCGGACGCCGCCGCCGGCTACGACAAGGGCGAGCTGCTGATGATGCCGCCCACCATCTCCACCCTGCGCCAGCTCCAGCCGTACGCCACGGCCGCCGAGACGCTCGCCGCGGCGCCCGCACGGGACATGACCCCGGTGCTGGCCCGCGCCCGGCTGGCGGACGGCGAGATCGTCCTGACCTGGCCGGGCCACGACGAGTTCACCAAGCGCATACCGACCGACCTGACGACCGGTGGAGCCTGACCATGACGGACGCAGCAGCCCTGCCCGGCCAGCCGCGCGGCGGAGTCCTCCCGGGGCCCGCCACCGCGCGGGCCGTCAACGTGCTGGCGCCCAACGCATCCGCGATGACCCTGGACGGCACCAACACCTGGATCGTCGCCGAGCCCGACTCCGACCTGGCCGTCGTGATCGACCCGGGCCCGCTGGACGACGCCCACCTCAAGAACGTCGTCGACACGGCCGAGAAGGCCGGCAGACGCATCGCGCTCACCCTCCTCACCCACGGCCACCCGGACCACGCCGAGGGCGCCGCACGGTTCGCGGAACTCACCGGCACGCGCGTGCGTGCCCTCGACCCGGCGCTGCGGCTCGGCGACGAGGGCCTGGCCGCCGGTGACGTGATCACGACCGGGGGGCTGGAGCTGCGGGTCGTGCCGACGCCCGGCCACACCGCCGACTCCCTGTGCTTCCACCTCCCGGCCGACCGCGCCGTCCTCACCGGCGACACCATCCTGGGGCGCGGTACGACGGTCGTGGCGCACCCGGACGGCCGGCTGGGCGACTACCTGGACTCGTTGCGGAGGCTGCGCTCGCTGACCGTCGACGACGGCGTCCACACCGTCCTGCCGGGCCATGGACCCGTCCTGGAGGACGCCCAGGGCGCCGTCGAGTTCTACCTGGCCCACCGTGCCCACCGGCTGGCCCAGGTCGAGACGGCCGTGGAGAACGGCCACCGCAATCCCGCCGAGGTCGTCGCCCACGTCTACGCCGACGTGGACCGCTCCCTGTGGCCGGCGGCGGAACTGTCGGTACGGGCCCAGCTGGAGTACCTGACCGAACACGGGCTGATCCAGTCCGAGATCTAGCGCCGGGCCCTAGTCCCAGCCCTCCGGCCGGGGCGCCTTCACGCCGTGCACGCGCGTGTACTCGGCGGCGAGCCACGGGCCGAGGTCGTCGACGTACGAGCGCAGCACCGCGCGGTCGCCGACCGGCTCGTAGCCCAGCCCGGCCGCGCGGCGCAGCTGGTCGGCCCGCTCCGGGTAGTAGCCGGCGAACGCCTCGGCCATCTCCCGCAGGTCGCTGGTCCAGCCGTTCCAGCGGGGCATGACGAGGGTGAAGCCGGTGCGGACGAGATGCCGTGACATGAAGCGCACCAGGGGCCGCAGGCCCTCCTCGGTGTCTTCGGCGGCCGCGATCCGCTCCCGCCAGCGCGGCAGCCACCGGGCCAGGTCGCCGTTGGTCTCGCGGGCGAGCAGCGAGTCGGGGCGGTAGCGGGGCAGGAACTCGGCGAGGTCCTCGCCGAGCAGCGGGGTGCACTGGCAGGCCACGAACCAGCCGATGTCGTACCGCTCCAGGTCGCTGAGCACGCGTCCACGGGAGTAGAGCAGGGTGCCGACCCCGTCGATCTGCGGAAACTCCTTGTCGACGGCCTCGCCGAGGGCGCGGGCCGCGTCCCGGTCGGCGTCGGCCGGATCCTCGCGCAGGACGGCCACGAGATCCAGGTCGCTGCGTCCCGGCCGCGCGGTGCCGCGCGGGATCGAGCCGTAGAGGTAGGCGCTGTCCAGGCGCGCCCCGAAGACGTCCAGGAGCCGGTCGCGGGCGGTGGCGACCACGGGACGGAACACGTGCGGCACGCGCGCGTGCGAGCCCTCGCGCTCGATGAAGCCCAGGGGGTCGAGACCCCGGGACGCGACTGTCTCAGTCATGGGGAACCAGATACCAGCCCGTCCGGGGCCGCCGCCCCCGGATATCGGCGCCTACCGGGACCGCTTCGCCAGCCGCTCGACGTCCAGCAGGATCACGGCCCGCGCCTCCAGGCGCAGCCAGCCGCGCTGGGCGAAGTCCGCCAGCGCCTTGTTCACGGTCTCGCGGGACGCGCCGACCAGCTGGGCGAGCTCCTCCTGCGTGAGGTCGTGGACGACGTGGATGCCTTCCTCGGACTGCACGCCGAAGCGGCGGGAGAGGTCGAGGAGGGCGCGCGCGACCCGGCCCGGCACGTCGGAGAAGACGAGGTCGGACATGGCGTCGTTGGTCTTGCGCAGTCGGCGGGCGACGGCGCGCAGCAGGGCGGTGGCCACCTCGGGGCGCGCGTTCAGCCAGGGCTGGAGGTCGCCGTGGCCGAGGCCCAGCAGCTTGACCTCGGTCAGCGCGGTCGCGGTCGCCGTGCGCGGGCCCGGGTCGAACAGCGACAGCTCGCCGATCAGCTCGCCGGGGCCGACGACGGCGAGCATGTTCTCGCGGCCGTCGGGGGAAGTGCGGTGGAGCTTGACCTTGCCCTCGGTGACGACATAGAGCCGGTCGCCCGGGTCGCCCTCATGGAACAGGGAGTCGCCACGCGCGAGGGTCACCTCACTCATGGAGGCACGCAGCTCCGCGGACTGCTCGTCATCGAGCGCCGCGAAGAGCGGGTTGCGCCGCAGAACGTCGTCCACGAGTTCTCTCCTTGTCGACCTGCTCAGGGGATCTTGCTACCCCTTGGTACCAGGGGACCGTGCTCCCCATTTTGCTGGACCGTCCAAACAGTGTGATCTGTCACAAGGATGCCGCACAGGTGTGCCTAGGTAAGCGGCAGGGGTCCAATCGGGGGCTGATCTTCCGGGTCCGGGGCGGATGTCGGTGCCGGGCTTTAGGCTGGCCGGGTGTCCAAATCGCCGGTGAGAGCACAGGCCAAGGGGGCTGGGCGGGTGGTTGTACGAGGTGATTCCGCTGTGGGCGAACAAGGGTCCGATGCTGCCTCCGGTGAGCCGAAGAAGGCGACGAAAGCGGTGAAAGCCGCCAAGAAGACGGCGGTGAAGACGGCCACCACGAAGACGGCTGCCGCGAAGAAGGCGGCGCCGGTGAAGAAGGCGGCGTCAGCGAAGAAGGCGGCGCCGGCCGCGAAGGCTGTGGCGGCCGCGAAGACCGCGTCGGCGAAGACCGCGCCGGCCAAGAAGGCGCCGGTGAAGAAGGCGCCGGTGAAGAAGGCGCCGGTGAAGAAGGCGCCGGCCAGGAAAGCGGTGGTCGAGAAGCCCGCTGCCGGGCAGCCGCGGCCCGTCGGGAAGCCCGAGTCGCCGGCCGCGCTCGTCCGCAGGGCGCGCCGGATCAACCGCGAGCTCGCCGAGGTGTACCCGTACGCCCACCCCGAGCTGGACTTCGAGAACCCCTTCCAGCTCCTGGTCGCCACGGTGCTGTCCGCGCAGACCACCGACCTCAGGGTCAACCAGACCACCCCGACGCTGTTCGCGAAGTACCCCACCCCCGAGGACCTGGCCGCCGCCAACCCGGAGGAGGTCGAGGAGATCCTGCGGCCGTGCGGGTTCTTCCGGGCCAAGACCAGGTCGGTGACAGGGCTCTCCAAGGGGCTGGTGGAGGAGTTCGGCGGCGAGGTCCCCGGCCGGCTCGAAGACCTCGTCAAGCTGCCCGGCGTCGGCCGCAAGACCGCGTTCGTCGTGCTCGGCAACGCCTTCGGACGCCCCGGCATCACCGTGGACACGCACTTCCAGCGCCTGGTCCGGCGGTGGCGGTGGACCGCGGAGACCGACCCCGACAAGATCGAGGCGGCCGTCGGCGCGCTGTTTCCCAAGAGCGACTGGACCGACCTCTCGCACCACGTGATCTGGCACGGCCGCCGGATCTGCCACGCCCGCAAGCCCGCCTGCGGCGCCTGCCCCATCGCCCCGCTCTGCCCGGCCTACGGGGAGGGCGAGACCGACCCGGAGAAGGCGAAGAAGCTGCTCAAGTACGAGAAGGGCGGCTTCCCGGGCCAGCGGCTCAAGCCGCCGCAGGCGTATCTGGACGCGGGCGGCCGGCCGGCGCCGCCGCTCGGCGCCGTATCAGGGACATGACCCAGGGGTCTTCTCAGGGACGGAGAACGGAACGATCAAGGAGACTTCGGGCGTTGGAACGGGCAGCAGGACGGGGGAGCAGGGCAGGACGGGGGATGCCGTGACACACAGCAAGGCGCAGACGGACGGGCCGCGCGGGGATGTGGCGCTCAACAAGGAGGGGCTGCCGGAGTGGCTGGACCCGGTGGTGCGGGCCGCGGAGACCGTCCAGCCGCTCCAGCTGAGCCGCTTCCTGCCCCCGGAGAACGGGGCGGGACGGCAGTCGGCCGTGCTGATCCTGTTCGGCGAGGGAGAGCAGGGGCCCGAGCTGCTGCTGATGGAGCGGGCAGGTTCGCTGCGCTCGCACGCGGGGCAGCCCTCGTTCCCCGGCGGCGCCCTCGACCCCGAGGACGGCGACCCGAAGGCCGACGGGCCGCTGCGGGCCGCGCTCCGCGAGGCCGAGGAGGAGACCGGGCTGGATCCGGCCGGTGTCCAGCTCTTCGGGGTGCTTCCCAGGCTGTACATCCCGGTGAGCAAGTTCGTGGTCACCCCGGTGGTGGGCTGGTGGCGCGAGCCGACACCGGTGGGCGTGGTCGATCCGAACGAGACGGCGAGGGTCTTCACGGTCCCCGTGGCGGATCTCACGAATCCGGCCAACCGGGCCACGGCCGTGCACCCCAGCGGCCACCGAGGTCCGGCATTCCTGGTCGAATCGACCCTGGTGTGGGGGTTCACGGCCGGGGTGATCGACCGACTGCTGCACTACGCGGGATGGGAGCGCTCCTGGGACCGCGAGAAGCTGGTCCCGCTCGACTGGCGGTCATGACAGGGTGTCCACCGTGAATGTGCTGGACATCCTGTTGCTGGTCGCCGCCGTGTGGTTCGCGATCGTCGGCTACCGCCAGGGGTTCGTCGTCGGCATCCTGTCGGTGATCGGCTTCCTGGGCGGCGGACTCGTCGCCGTCTACGTCCTGCCGGTGATCTGGGACGCGGTGACCGACAACGCAGAGGTGAGCACCACCGCCGCGGTCGTCGCCGTGGTCGTCGTCATCGTCTGCGCCTCCGTCGGCCAGGCGCTCACCACCCACCTGGGCAACAAGCTGCGCCGGTACATCACCTGGTCCCCGGCCCGCGCCCTGGACGCCACCGGCGGCGCCCTGGTCAACGTGGTGGCGATGCTGCTGGTCGCCTGGCTGATCGGCTCCGCCCTCGCGGGCACCACCCTGCCGACGCTCGGCAAGGAGGTACGCAACTCCAAGGTGCTGCTCGGGGTGTCCAGAGCGCTGCCCAACCAGGCCGACACCTGGTTCGCGGACTTCTCCGCGGTCCTCGCGCAGAACGGCTTCCCGCAGGTTTTCAGCCCCTTCGCCAACGAGCCGATCACCGACGTCTCGCCGCCCGACCCGGCCCTCGCCAACAGTGCGGTGGCCACCACCGCCCAGCAGTCCATCGTCAAGGTGACGGGCACCGCGCAGAGCTGCGGCAAGATCCTGGAGGGCACCGGCTTCGTCTTCGCCGACCGCCGCGTCATGACCAACGCGCACGTGGTCGGCGGCGTCGACGAGCCCACCGTCCAGATCGGCGGCGAGGGCCGCAAGTACGACGCCAAGGTCGTCCTCTACGACTGGCAGCGCGACATCGCCGTACTGGACGTGCCGGACCTGCGCGCCAAGGCCCTGAAGTTCTCCGCCAAGGACGCGGAGACGACCGACAGCGCGATCGTCGCCGGGTTCCCCGAGAACGGCTCGTACGACGTCCGGCCCGCCCGGGTGCGCGGCCGGATCACGGCCAACGGCCCGGACATCTACCACCGCGGCACCGTCCGCCGCGACGTCTACTCGCTGTACGCGACCGTCCGCCAGGGCAACTCCGGCGGCCCGCTGCTCACGCCCGAGGGCAGGGTGTACGGGGTCGTCTTCGCGAAGTCACTGGACGACGCCGACACCGGGTACGCCCTCACGGCCGACGAGATCCAGCCGGACATCGCCCGGGGCCGTACCGCGCGCCAGCAGGTGGGCACCGACAGCTGCGCTCTCTAGGGAGCGGGAGAGGGGTCAGCCGCGGGTATGGCGCAGACGTACCGAGACCCAGCGGGCCCGGCGGCGCAGGATGTGCGGAATCCCCACCCTGAGGTCGGTTCCCGGCAGTTGCGGGGCACCTCCTCGGTGGGAGTTCAGACCGCCTGTCGTACGGCGGTTGCGGGGTGCGTCACTGTAGTCGTGCGTCCAGCCCATACCCCGACGTCTGCCCCTGCCCCAAGGTCGATAACCTCCCGCACGCCCCCCAATCGGCCTATGCGCCGGGCATGTGGCCGTTCGTGGAACAGGTGTCCAGATCCGGATACCGGGCGCATCGGCGCGGTCACCGATCGGGTTCGGGGTCTTTCAGCCAGTTGACCAGCTCGGTCGAGAAGGCCACCGGGTCCTCCTCGTGCGGGCTGTGCTGTCCCGGGGGATAACCCCCGGACCCCCAGCCGGTCGGAACGCAACGTCACGTCAACGGTCCGGCTCCGGATCCTTGAGCCAGTTGACCAGCTCGGTCGAGAAGGCCACCGGGTCCTCCTCGTGCGGGAAGTGACCCAGGCCGTCGAACAGCCGCCAGCGGTAGGGCGCTTCGACGTACTCGCCGGAGCCGGCCGCGCTGCGGGTGCGGGTCACCGGGTCCAGGGAGCCGTGCAGGTGGAGCGTCGGGACGCGCACCGGGCGCTTCATCCTGCGGTTGAACTGGATGCCGTCCGGGCGTGCCAGGGAGCGCACCAGCCAGCGGTACGGCTCGATCGAGCAGTGCGCGGTGGACGGGATGCACATGGCCCGCCGGTACGTCTCCACGGCCTCGTCGTCCGGCAGCCGCGGGCCGGACCAGTCCCGGATCAGCCGGGCGACCAGCGCGCCGTCGTCGGCGGTGAGCTGCCGCTCGGGGATCCAGGGCCGCTGGAAGCCCCAGATGTAGGAGGCGGCGGCGGTCTGCCGGCGGTCCCGGAGCATCGCCGAGCGCCAGCGCCGCGGGTGCGGCATGGACACCACCGCGAGCCGTCGTACCAGCTTGGGGCGCATCGCGGCCGCCGTCCACGCCAGGTAGCCGCCCAGGTCGTGGCCGACCAGCGCGGCGTCCGGCTCACCGAGGGAACGGATCACACCGGTGATGTCGAGGGCGAGGTTCGCCGGGTCGTAGCCGCGCGGGGTGCGGTCGCTGCCGCCGACGCCCCGCAGGTCCATGGCGACGGCCCGGAAGCCGGCGTCGGCGAGCGCGACCAGCTGGTGCCGCCAGGCCCACCAGAACTGCGGGAAGCCGTGCACCAGCATGACCAGCGGTCCGTCGCCGAGCTCGGCGATGTGGAAGCGCGCGCCGTTGGCGGCGACGTCCCGGTGCGTCCAGGGGCCCTCCAGCCGTACGGCCGAGGGAGCGGGGTCCGTCATGACGACGAGCGTCCCACAGCGGCCTCGATGGCGCGTACGTCGTCCCGGGGGAGTTCCGGACGCGGATGCGGCCTGGCGTTCTGCAGCACGCCCGCCGACTCCTTCATGGACGCGGCCACCTTCTGCGGGCCCTTGCCCTTCTTGGCCTTCTTCGCGAACACCACGCTGACCAGCGCGAGGACGCCGGCCACCAGGAGGTTCGCCGCGAAGGAGAGCAGGAAGCAGAGCGCGAGGTTCCAGTGGCTCCAGGTCCGAATGCCGTACGCCAGCGCGAAGTTGAGCATCGGCAGGGAGAACAGCAACAGCACACCCGCCGCCGAGAGCGCGCCGCCGCTCACCGCGCCCCGCTTGACGTCCTGCTTCAGCTGGGCCTTGGCCAGCGCGATCTCGTCGTGCACCAGCTCCGACATCTCGGCCGTGGCCGAGGCGAACAGCTGGCCGATGCTGCGTTCGGCACCGACCGGGCTGCCGTCGGGTGCGCTCATCGCGGTCTCCCTCTGCGTCTTCGTCGTCTTCTGCACCGGTCTCTTGGGACCGGCCCGTTGTGCGCCGGCCTTTTTGCGCCGGTCCTTTTGTACCGTCTCGTCAGATCATGCCGGACGGTCGCCCTGCGCGCCTGCCCCGCCCGGCACTTCGGCAACCGCGTCCCGCCCGCCGGCCCCCTAGGAGGCGGCCTTCTCCTCCGCGATCCTGCGGTGTTCGGCGGCCTTCCGCTCGTAGATCTCCGCCATCCGCAGGTGGTACGCCGGGTCGTCCTGCTCGTACACGTCCGGGATGCCGTCGAGGTCGTCGTCCCGCTCCTCGGCCTCGACCAGTCCGCGGTAGCGGGTGTTGCGTATCTTCAGCAGCACCGTGGCGCACAGGGCCGCGATGAGCGAGCCGGTGAGCACGGCGGCCTTGACCTCGTCGGTGAGCACGCTGTCGCCGGCGAAGGCGAGTTCGTCGATGAGCAGCGAGACCGTGAAGCCGATGCCGGCCAGCGAGGCCACCGCGAAGACGTCCGCCCATTCGAGGTCCTCGCTGAGCGTGGCCCGGGTGAAGCGGGCGGTCAGCCAGGTCCCGCCGAATATCCCGACCGCCTTGCCGACCACCAGGCCGAGGACGACCCCGAGCGTCTCCGGCCTGGTGAAGACGTCGCCGAGCGCCCCTCCGGACACCTTCACGCCGGCGCTGAAGAGCGCGAACAGGGGCACGGCCAGCCCCGCCGACAACGGGCGCACCAGATGCTCGACGTGCTCGCCGGGGGAGTGCTGCTCGTCCTCGCGGGTGGTGCAGCGCAGCATCAGGCCCATGGCGACACCGGCGATGGTCGCGTGCACGCCGCTGTTGTACATCAGTGCCCAGATCACGACCGCGAGCGGGACGTACACGTACCAGCCGCGCACGCCCCTGCGCAGCAGCAGCCAGAAGACGGCGAGGCCGAGGACCGCGCCGCCGAGCGCGGCGAAGTGGATCCGCTCGGTGAAGAAGATCGCGATGATCAGGATCGCGAACAGGTCGTCGACGACCGCGAGGGTGAGCAGGAAGGCGCGCAGGGCGCCCGGCAGCGAGGTACCGATCACGGCCAGCACGGCCAGCGCGAAGGCGATGTCGGTGGCCGTGGGCACCGCCCAGCCCTGCGTGGAGCCGCCGCCGACGAGGTTGGTGAGGACGTAGACGAGCGCCGGTACGGCCATTCCGCACAGGGCGGCGACCACCGGGAGGACGGCCGCCTTCGGGTCCCGCAGGTCGCCGGCCACCAGCTCGCGCTTGAGTTCGATGCCGGCGACGAAGAAGAAGACGGCGAGCAGCCCGTCGGCGGCCCAGTGGGCGACGGAGAGGTTCAGGCCGAGGGTGCCGGGGCCGAAGTGGAAGTCGGCGACGCTCTCGTAGCTGTGATGGAGCGCGGGTATGTTCGCCCAGACCAGCGCGGCTATCGCGGCGACGAGCAGCAGCACACCGCCGACGGTCTCGGTCCGCAGCGCGTCCGCCACGATGGTCCGCTCGGGCAGCGAGAGCCGCCCGAGGAACTTCCGGACGGGGGTGGTGCGGGGCGCGGACACGGGGTACCTCCGGTCGGTGGGCAGGACAGGGCTACTTGCCGACCAGACTTCCCGGCACACCTTTGGATCTCGACACCTTTGGATCACGCTACTTTGCTTAGTTTACCTAATATGTGGCGGGGGTTGCCAGGTGGGTTTCACGGTAGGTGCAAAAAGGGCGCCCGGCGCGTTTCGCGCCGGGCGCCCTCTCGGGGCCGTACCGGTCGGGGTCAGTCCTCGCTGGGCGCCGCGGGCAGCTTCGCCTGGATGAGGTCCATCACCGTCGAGTCGGTCAGGGTCGTGACATCGCCCAGCTGCCGGTTCTCCGCGACGTCGCGGAGCAGCCGGCGCATGATCTTGCCGGAGCGGGTCTTCGGCAGCTCCGCCACCGGCAGGACCCGCTTCGGCTTGGCGATCGGGCCGAGCGTCGCGCCGACGTGGTTGCGCAGGTCGGCGATGAGGTTCTCGTCCTCGGCGTTCGCCGTGCCGCGCAGGATCACGAAGGCGACGATCGCCTGACCGGTCGTCTCGTCCGCCGCGCCGACCACGGCCGCCTCGGCGACCGACGGGTGGGACACCAGCGCCGACTCCACCTCGGTCGTCGAGATGTTGTGGCCGGAGACGAGCATGACGTCGTCCACCCGGCCGAGCAGCCAGATGTCGCCGTCGTCGTCCCTCTTCGCGCCGTCACCCGCGAAGTACTTGCCCTCGAACCGCGACCAGTACGTGTCCAGGAACCGCTGGTCGTCGCCCCAGATCGTGCGCAGCATCGACGGCCACGGCTCGGTCAGCACCAGGTAGCCGCCACCGCCGTTCGGCACCTCGTGCGCCTCGTCGTCGACGACCGTCGCCGAGATGCCGGGCAGCGGGGTCTGCGCCGAACCGGGCTTGGTCGCGGTGACGCCCGGCAGCGGCGAGATCATCATCGCGCCGGTCTCGGTCTGCCACCAGGTGTCCACGATCGGCGTCCGGTCGGCACCGATGTGCTTGCGGTACCAGATCCACGCCTCGGGGTTGATCGGCTCCCCGACCGAACCCAGCACCCGCAGGCTGCTCAGGTCGAACTTGGCGGGGATGTCGTCGCCCCACTTCATGAACGTGCGGATCGCGGTGGGCGCCGTGTACAGGATCGTCACCCCGTACTTCTGCACGATCTCCCAGAACCGGCCCTGGTGCGGGGTGTCCGGGGTGCCCTCGTACATCACCTGCGTCGCGCCGTTGGCCAGCGGCCCGTACACGATGTAGGAGTGGCCGGTCACCCAGCCGACGTCGGCCGTGCACCAGTACACGTCCGTCTCCGGCTTGAGGTCGAACACCGCCCAGTGCGTGTACGACGCCTGGGTGAGGTAGCCGCCCGAGGTGTGCAGGATGCCCTTCGGCTTACCCGTCGTGCCGGACGTGTAGAGGATGAAGAGCGGGTGCTCGGCGTCGAAGGCCTCCGGCGTGTGCTCGGCCGGCTGCCGCGCGACGATCTCGTGCCACCACACGTCCCGCGAGTCGTCCCAGGCCACTTCCTGCCCGGTGCGGCGTACGACCAGCACGTGCTCGACGTTGTCCACCTTGCCGACCGCCTCGTCGACGGCCGGCTTGAGCGCGGACGGCTTGCCGCGCCGGTAGCCGCCGTCGGAGGTGATGACGACCCTGGCGTCCGCGTCCTGGATGCGGGTGGCCAGCGCGTCCGCCGAGAAGCCGCCGAAGACGACGGAGTGCGCGGCGCCGATCCGGGCGCAGGCGAGCATCGCGACCGCGGTCTCCGGGATCATCGGCATGTAGACCGCGACCCGGTCGCCCTTCTGGACTCCGAGCTCCAGCAGGGCGTTGGCCGCCCTGGAGACCTCGTCCTTCAGCTCGGCATAGGTGATCGCGCGGCTGTCGCCGGGCTCGCCCTCGAAGTGGATGGCGACCCGGTCGCCGAGCCCGGCCTCCACGTGCCGGTCCACGCAGTTGTACGCGACGTTGAGCGCGCCGTCCTTGAACCACTTGGCGAACGGCGGGTTCGACCAGTCCAGCGTCTCGGTCGGCTCCTTGGCCCAGGCCAGCCGACGGGCCTGCGCGGCCCAGAAGCCGAGCCTGTCAGCCTTGGCCTGTTCGTACGCCTCGGCCGTGACATTGGCGCTCTCGGCCAGGTCAGCGGGCGGCGCGAAGCGTCGCTCCTCCCTCAAGAGGTTGGCCAGGCTTTCGTTGCTCACGACATCTCCCTTTCGAAGGGTGTCCGTTGTGTCCCAGGCCACAGCTCATCAGACCTGGGGCCCCGGTGACAAGGGCCGCAGAATAATTGGTTTAGACCTGTCACGCCGGGCTGGGCAGCTCCTCCGCACCGGGCACCCCCTGGAACACCCCTCCCTCTTCGTCCGCACCGCCCCTGCTGAGCAGGTACGCCTGTGCCTCGCCCACATGGAAGTACATTCCGTGCAGCTCCAGCGCACCCGCCGCCAGCGCCCGCGCCACCGAGTCGTGCGCCCGCAGGTGCTCCAACTGCTGGACCACGTTGGTCAGGCACAGGCGCTCCACCGTGTCCGCCGCGGCCCGACCTGCCAGCCGGGCCCCCGCTCCGCCCTCGTCGGCCAGCCGCGCCAGGCTCGGCAGCCCGTGCCGCAGCCAGCGCCCGAGCGGGGTCGCCGCACCCCCGGTCCCGGAGCCGAGCAGCGCCTGCATCGCCCCGCACCCGGAGTGCCCGCACACCGTGATGGACCGCACCTTCAGCACGTCCACCGCGTACTCGATCGCGGCCGCCACCGAGTCGTCGCCGTTCTCCTCACCCGGAAGAGGGACCAGGTTGCCGACGTTGCGGACCACGAACAGGTCACCGGGACCACTGGAGGTGATCATCGAGGTGACGAGCCGGGAGTCGGCGCAGGTGAGGAAGAGCTGCGACGGCCGCTGCCCCTCGCGCGCCAGCCGGGCCAGCTCCGCCCGGACCAGGGGCGCGGTGTCACGCTGGAACGCGCTGATCCCGCGGGCGAGTTCATGACCCGCGCCGGCCGGTCTCCCGGGCCGGCGCCAGGGACCGTGACCCGCACGCGGGCCGGGACCGTGCCCCATGTGCGGACCGGGACCGTGACCCGTGTGCGGCTCGGGACCGTGACCCGTGTGCGGCTCGGCGTGGCGGTCGGGCTCTGGTCTGTGGCCGTACTCCGGTGCGCGGACGCCCGCGCGGCAGCCGGTCAGTTCTGCGGAGCCGCCCTGCGCGGTGTGGGCCCTGCGCCAGTCCCGCAGTGACTCGTACGCCGCGTGGTCCATGAACGAACCGTCCAACTCCACCAAGGCGCGGGCGCCTTGGGGAACGAGATGCAGGACTCTGCTGAGCCGGGGCACCGCGAGGAACGTGAGCTGTCCCCTTACGTGTACGTGATGGACTCCTTCCTTCTCCTCGTGGGTGATGCGGGTGCGGGTGAGGCGGTGCAGGGCGACGGCGACGGCCACGGAGACCCCGAGGACCACGCCCTCCAGGACGCCGATGAGGGCCACCCCGAGCGTGGTGACTGCGTACACCAGCACTTCTCGGTGGCGGGTCACCGTGCGGATGTGGTGCAGGGACACCATCTGGATGCCGACGGCCATCACCAGGGCGGCGAGCGAGGCGAGCGGGATGAGGTCCAGGACCGGGACCATCAGCAGCGCGGCGACTACTACGAAAACGCCGTGCAGCATCGTGGAGTTCCGGCTCACGGCACCTGATCGCACATTCGCCGAACTCCGCACCGCGACCCCCGCGACCGGCAGCCCGCCGAGCGCCCCCGACGCGATGTTGGCCGCGCCCTGACCGAGCAGCTCCCGGTCCAGGTCGGAGCGGCCGAGCCGGGACTGGGGTCCGGTGCGGCCGGCCACCAGTTTGTCCACGGCGACCGCACCCAGCAGCGACTGCACGCTGCACACCAGCGTGGTGGTGAGCACGGCGGCGACGAGGCCGAGCGCGGGCCCTTCGGGCAGCCCGGCCAGGGCATGGCTGCTCCAGGACGGCAGGTCGACCCGGGGCAGGGCGAGCCCGGTGAGCGCGGCGGTCGCGGTGGCACCGGCGACGGCGACCAGGGCGGCCGGGACCGTGTGCAGCAGGCGGCCCGCTCTGCCAGGGATCCGGGGCCAGCCCAGCAGCAGGGCCAGGGTCAGTGTGCTCATCGCTACGGCGGCCGGGTGCAGGTTCGCCAACTGGGCGGGCAGCGCGCGGACGTTGGCGAGGACCGAGCTCTGCGGGGTGCCGCCGAGGACGATGTGCAGCTGGGCGACGGCGATGGTGACGCCGATGCCGGCGAGCATGCCGTGCACCACGGCGGGGCTGACGGCGAGCGCGGTGCGGGCCACGCGCAGGCAGCCGAGGCCCAGTTGGGCCAGCCCGGCGAGGACGGTGATGCCGCAGGTGGCCCGCCAGCCGTACCGGTGGATCAGGTCGGCGGTGACCACGGTGAGTCCCGCGGCGGGGCCGCTGACCTGGAGCGGACAGCCGCCGAGCCGTCCGGCGACCAGGCCGCCGACGGCCGCCGCGACCAGGCCGGCCTGGAGCGGGGCGCCGGTGGCGAGAGCGATGCCGAGGGAGAGCGGCAGGGCGATCAGGAACACCGCGACGGCCGCGGACAGGTCGGCGCCCGCGACGGAGAAGCGGCGGCGCGGAGGCGTCGGGGCGGACGGGTGCTGCGGCTGCCGGTCAGTGCCGGTGACGGCCTTGGGAGTTGTGGCCCGGGCCAGGCCGAGGCCCTCGGGGTGGGTGGGTACGCAGGCTGATGACATGTTTCCCGTCTCCTCCGGGGCAGCGCGGTCGCGGATCTGGGCGGGATGAACCAACGTTCAGTAAACGAATCGTAATGCAGAGTAAAGGTCGGGCATGGATTTTCGTCGCAAATGGGGCACCCGTTCACCTCAATGGATGAAGTGAGCAGTTCATCGGCTTGTCGTATTAATCCCTCTCTCGGTCCTATGCGATCTTGGCCGCGCTGTCGGCAGATACCCGGCACATCGCCATAAAACGCCGTCACCGGCGTTCGCCGAGAGAAGGAAGAAGGTGAGCGGAATTGGCCGCCACCCAGAGGATTGCGGTCGGTGCCGTGGCCGCCGCGGCCTGTGCCGCGTCGGTCGCCGGTTGCGCGACCGGTACCAACTCCGAACAAGGGGCGTCCGGGCCGCAGAAGGGAGCGCCGGCGCCCCAGAGCGTGGTCCGTCTGATCGGCGACGGGTCCACCGCGTACACCGGGGCGCAGCCGCATCTGCCCCGCCCCGAGCGGCTCAAGGCCGGTGAGAAGCCACCGCAGTTCGTGGTGTTCTCCTGGGACGGTTCGGGCGAGGACAGCCAGAAGCTGTTCTCGCACTTCCGCAAGGTCGCCAAGGAGAACCGCGCGAACATGACGTTCTTCCTCAGCGGCGTCTACATGCTGCCCGAGGAGAAGCGCGACCTGTACCGGCCTCCGCAGCACTCGCCCGGCAGCTCCGAGATCGGCTTCAACGACGAGCAGGGCATCACCGACACGGTCAAGCAGCTACGGCTGGCCTGGCTGGAGGGCAACGAGATCGGCACCCACTTCAACGGGCACTTCTGCGGCCCCGACGGCGGGGTCGGCGAGTGGTCGGTGGCCGAGTGGAAGAGCGAGATCGCCCAGGCCAAGCAGTTCGTGAAGACCTGGAAGACCAACACCGGCATGAAGAACGCCGCACCGCTGCCCTTCGACTACGACAAGGAGCTCATCGGCGCCCGCACCCCCTGCCTGGAGGGGCAGAAGAACTTCGTGAAGGCGGCGAGCCAACTGGGCTTCCGCTACGACACCAGCGGCGTCAACGACCAGGTCTGGCCGAAGAAGAGGGAGGGGCTGTGGGACCTGTCGATGCAGCTCGTCCCCTTCCCCGGCCACACCTACGAGCAGTTGACCATGGACTACAACTTCATGGTCAACCAGTCCGGCACGTCGACCCAGGGTGACCCCGACAAGTACGACTACTGGGGCGACCAGATGCGCGACGGGCTGCTCCAGGGCTTCAACCGGGCCTACAACGGCAACCGCGCACCGCTCGTCATCGGCAACCACTTCGAGTCCTGGAACGGCGGCACGTACATGCGCGCCCTCGACGAGGTCGTCGCGGACGTCTGCAACAAGCCCGAGGTGCGCTGTGTCTCCTTCCGCCAGCTCGCCGACTGGCTGGACGCCCAGGACCCGCAGGTCCTGGCGAAGCTGCGCACCCTGAACGTGGGCGAGGCCCCGCGGCCGGGCTGGGAGTCCTTCCTGTCCGGCCGTCCCGCCCCGGCACCGAAGGGGGTGCCAGGGGCGCCGGCCGCCAAGCAGTAGGCGCGCAGCCGGGGCCGGCCACCCGTCAGGCGGGGGTGGCCACCCCCTCGCCGAGCACGAAACCGGGGTCGATCTGTGCCGCCAGGTCGGCTCCGGTGCGCTCGTTGCCCCATGACAGGGCGTTCTTCAGGTGGAAGTGGACCATCTGCCGGGTGTAGCGCTCCCAGTCCCGCAGCTCGTACGTCGCGTCGGTGGCCACCTTGAGGGCGCGCAGGGCACGGGAGTTGGGGATCTCCAGGAGCTCGAACCGGGGCGGCCGGCCCTTCTCCATGGCGCGCACCCAGTCCGAGTGCCCGACCGTGACCAGCAGGTCGTCCCCGACCTCCGAGCGCAGGAAGTCGATGTCCTCCTGCCCCTGCACCTTGTTGCCGACGACCTTCAGGACGACGCCGAAGTCCCGGGCGTACTCCTTGTACTGGCGGTAGACGGAGACTCCCTTCCGGGTCGGCTCGGCGACGAGGAACGTGATGTCGAAGCGGGTGAACATGCCGGAGGCGAAGGAGTCCGAGCCCGCCGTCATGTCCACCACGACGTACTCGTCGGGGCCGTCGACGAGGTGGTTCAGGAACAGCTCCACCGCTCCCGTCTTGGAGTGGTAGCAGGAGACCCCCAGGTCGGCGTCCGTGAAGGGCCCGGTGACCATCAAGCGGACGGCGCCGCCGTCGAGTTCCACCGGCCGTGCGCAGGCGTCGTACACCGGATTGGGCTCCCGGACCCGGACCAGCCGCGAACCCTCGCCGGGCGGGGTGGTCTTGATCATCGTCGCGGCGGAGGCGATGCGCGGGTTGTGGCCGCGCAGGTAGTCCTTGATCAGGGAGAGCCGCTCGCCCATCGCGGGCAGTGCCTCCGCCTCCGTCTCGTCGAGGCCGAGCGCGGGGCCCAGGTGCTGGTTGATGTCGGCGTCGACGGCGACGACCGGCGCGCCGCCGGCCGCGAGATGGCGGACGAACAGGGAGGAGAGCGTGGTCTTGCCGCTGCCGCCCTTTCCGACGAAAGCAATTTTCATGTTCACGAACGGTAGTCGTGCGGTAGCTGTACGTGTCACGAGAAGTGAAGAAGACCACTCCTTCGTGGGGCCCTGGGGCAGGGTGCGTACTGTCGTACTCATGAGTACGACTGGTGCGACCGCCGATCCGCTCGCGGCCCTGGGTTCGCTGCCCGGGGTGGCCGAGTCCGTGGAGTCCGTGCGCAAGGCCGTGGACCGGGTCTACGGGCACCGGATCATGCGGCGCCGCAGCAACGCCGTCACCTCGGAGGCCGCACTGCGGGCCGCCCGGGGCAGCGCCGCGCTGTCCGGTGCCGACTGGGCGCTGGAGGAGGTGCGGCGGCGCTCCGACTTCGGTGTGGACGACGACGCGCGCGTGGTCGGCGCGGCCCTGCGGCTGACCGCGGAGGCCGGCCAGCTGCTGTCCATCTGGCGCCAGTCGCCGCTGCGGGTGCTGGCCCGGCTGCACCTCGTGGCGGCCGCGACGGGCGGCGACGAGGTCGGCAGGCCGCGCCGGGCCGGCGAGGCCGTCGACGAGCCGCTGGTGGAACTGGCGCTGCCGGACGCCGACGAGGTGTCGGGGCGCCTGGAGGGCCTCTCCGGACTGATCGTCGCGGGCAGCGAGGCGCCCGCGCTGGTGACGGCCGCCGTCGTGCACGGTGAACTGCTCGCGCTGCGGCCCTTCACCTCGGGCAACGGGCTGGTCGCCCGCGCGGCCGAGAGGATCGTGCTGATCGGCAGCGGCCTCGACCCCAAGGCCGTCTGCCCCGCCGAGGTCGGCCATGCCGAACTGGGCCGCGCCTCCTATCTGGCGGCCCTGGACGGCTATGTCTCCGGTACTCCGGACGGGATGGCGGCCTGGATCGCGCACTGCGGGCGCGCGGTGGAACTCGGCGTGCGCGAGTCGACGGCGGTGTGCGAGGCGCTCCAGCGCGGGGCGGCGTAGGACCCGGAAAAGGGTTGCGGCGGTACGAGATCTCGTACCGCCGCTGGCATGCTCACCGGGTTACCAAGCGTCCTCGATATGTTGCCCATCAGGTCGGGAACTTTGCCCGTCACCTGGTGCGGCTGGCCCGTAATCGACGGGTCGACGTCGCGTGGGTGCCCGGTGTCCATGCTGGGTCCGTGGGGCCAAATGCGTTTTAAAGGTGATCCTCTCGGATGTCCTTTGGTCTCGCGGGCCGCTAACCCCTTTGTACTGCAAGCCCGGAGCAAGCGGAAGTCCTGCCTACAGTTCTTTACTTTTAGGTTCAAAGACGCACCAAGCGGGCGCCGGTGGCCGGTTCAGCCGACCGTGCTCCGGCGCCGGCTCGCGTACCAGACCAGGCCCGCGGTGGCGGCGGCCGCCCCTATGGCCGCCGCGGCGACCAGGGCCGGGCGCGGGGGCGCGGAGATCCGCTGCTTGAGCCGCACCGGCCGGTGGAAGTCCAGGATCGGCCAGCCGCGGGCGAGCGCCTCGCGGCGCAGCGCGCGGTCCGGGTTCACGGCGTGCGGATGCCCGACGGCCTGGAGCATCGGCACGTCGGTCGCCGAGTCGCTGTAGGCGTAGCTGCGGTCGAGGTCGTACCCCTCGGAGGCGGCCAGTTCGCGGACGGCCTCGGCCTTGGTCGGCCCGTACGCGTAGTACTCCACCTCGCCGGTGTAGCAGCCGTCGTCGCCGACGACCATGCGGGTGGCCACCACCCGGTCGGCGCCGAGGAGTTCGCCGATCGGCTCGACCACCTCGGCGCCCGAGGTGGAGACGATGACGACGTCCCGGCCGGCCTTGTGGTGCTCCTCGATGAGGGAGGCGGCCTCGTCGTAGATGATCGGGTCGATCAGGTCGTGCAGGGTCTCGGCGACGATCTCCTTGACCTGCTGGACATTCCAGCCACGGACCAGGCCGGACAGGTACGCGCGCGTGCGCTCCATCTGGTCGTGGTCCATACCGCCGACCAGGAACACGAACTGGGAGTACGCGTTGCGCAGCGCCGCCCTGCGGTTGATCAGACCGCCTTGGTAGAACGACTTGCTGAACGTGAGCGTGCTCGACTTCGCAATGACCGTCTTGTCCAGGTCAAAGAAGGCCGCTGTGCGGGGCAAGGAGTGGCTTTCCACGCCCCCGAGCATAGGCGCCCACCATTCGGCGTAAGGTGTGGCGCGTGGGTTTGCCTGAGAGGGCTCTCGGGTACACCATGGAAGTCACGGATCGTTCGCGACCGTGCTAACCCGGTCCGGCTCCTCCCCCCCCGAGTCGGCCGTGGAGACGACCCCCACTCTCCCCCCCGGTGGGGGTCGTCGCATGTCCGGACGGGTTTTTCCTCCTCTCTCGCGGGCCGTGGGCCCAGGTCGGGCGGCTTCGGTCGCCCCTCTCGCATACCCATGATCCGTCACGTTGGGTAGTCGAAGCGCTGCGCTGTGGAAGTCGCGCGGGCTCCGGAACGGGCCTCACCGGCAGGGGTGACGGCGATATTCACAGCCGTCGAGTTGTCCACAGTTTTGGACCAAGATCCACACGATTTCCGGGTTCGCTGCACGGTGATTCCAGCGCGCTCCGGCGGCGGCGAGTTCATGGCCGGTTCCGTTTGTCGGGCGCCAATGGCCGGTTTCTGTCGGCCGTGCATAAGGAGCCGCTTGCCGGTTCTTCGCACGTTTGGGAATCGCGTGGCCGCAGGGGCCACGCGGGAGAACGCAGCCAAGGGGGAAGCTCACGTGGCCGGAACCGTCACCCACGACCCGCCGTCCGCCGCCTCGGGACGGCCCGGACGCCCGATGATCGTCACCGAGGACGCCGAACTCCTCGACGACCTGCTGCGCCTGTGCGCCGCGGCCGGCGCCAAACCGGAGGTCCACCACGGCCCGCCGGAACGCGGCGGCGGCTGGGAGTCCGCCCCGCTCGTCCTGGTCGGCGACGACGCCGCACGACGGGTGCGCGGGGCCACCCGCAGGCGCGGGGTGGTCCTGGTGGGCCTCGACCAGGACGACCCCGACGTGTGGAAACGGGCCGTGGAGATCGGCGCGGACCACGTCCTGATGCTGCCCGACGGCGAGCAGTGGCTCGTGGACCGGATCGCCGACGTCGTCGAGGGCGTGGGCCGCCCGGCCCTCACCGTCGGCGTCATCGGCGGCCGGGGCGGGGCCGGCGCCTCCACGCTGGCCTGCGCGCTCGCCGTCACCTCCGCGCGGGAGGGACTGCGCACCCTGCTCGTGGACGCGGATCCGCTGGGCGGCGGAATCGACGTACTCCTCGGCGGCGAGACCGCCGAGGGCCTGCGCTGGCCGGCCTTCGCCGCCTCGCGCGGCCGGCTCGGCAGCGGCGCCCTTGAGGAGTCCCTGCCCGAGCTGCACTCGCTGCGGATCCTCAGCTGGGACCGCGGCGACTGCGTGGCGATCCCGCCGCCCGCCGTCCGCGCGGTGCTCGCCGCCGCCCGGCGGCGCGGCGGCACGGTCGTCGTCGACCTGCCGCGCCGCCTGGACGACGAGGTCGCCGAGGTCCTCACCCAGCTCGACCTCGCCGTTCTCGTGGTTCCCGCCGAACTCCGCGCCGTCGCCGCGGCCGGACGGGTGGCGGCCACCGTCGGCATGGTCGTGCGCGACCTCAGGGTGGCGGTACGCGGGCCCTACGCGCCGGGTCTGGACGACCGCGAGGTGGCCCGGCTGCTCGGCCTGCCGCTGGCCGGCGAGGTACCCGCCGAACCCGGCCTGTCCCGCCCGAACCGCAAACCGCCCGGGGCCGTCCCCCGCGGACCGCTGG
Organism: Streptomyces sp. NPDC048291; assembly: GCF_043201715.1. Lineage (NCBI taxonomy): Bacteria > Bacillati > Actinomycetota > Actinomycetes > Kitasatosporales > Streptomycetaceae > Streptomyces > Streptomyces sp. NPDC048291. The sequence continues at coordinate 169,917 of NZ_JBICZC010000019.1, read as the reverse complement.
CCCGCTTCTGCAAGGGCTTCTGGGAACGCACCCTGGTCGAGGCCGGCGGTGTCGCATGAGGCCCGGTACCGCGGGCGCGGACGGCCCGGCCCTGCTCGACGGAGTACGGCGCTGGCTCGCCGAGAGCGGCGCCGAACCGACACCCGCGCGGGTGGCACAGGCGCTCCGCGCCCAGGGACGGGTCCTCGGCGACGCCGAAGTCCTCGGCGCGGCCGAGCGGCTGCGCTCCGAACTGGTCGGCAGCGGCCCTCTGGAGCCCCTGCTCGCCGACCCCACGGTCACCGACGTGCTGGTGACCGCCCCGGACCGGGTCTGGGTGGACCGCGGCGGCGGACTCGAACTGACCGGAGTCGGCTTCCCGGACGCGGCGGCGGTACGGCGCCTCGCGCAGCGGCTGGCCGCGGTGGCCGGCCGGCGCCTGGACGACGCGCGTCCCTGGGCGGACGCCCGGCTGCCCGACGGCACCCGCCTGCACGCGGTCCTGCCTCCGGTGGCCGTCGGCTGCACCTGCCTGTCCCTGCGGGTGGTCCGTCCGCGGGCGTTCACCCTCGACGAACTGGTCGCGGCCGGGACGGTGCCCCCGGGCGGCGACCGGATCCTGCGGGCCCTCCTCGCGGCCCGGCTGTCCTTCCTGGTCAGCGGGGGCACCGGCACAGGCAAGACGACCCTCCTGAGTGCCCTGCTCGGTCTCGTCGGCCCGGGCGAGCGGATCGTGCTCGCCGAGGACTCGGCGGAGCTCAGGCCCGAACACCCGCACGTCGTACGGCTGGAGACCAGACCCGCCAACCAGGAGGGCGCCGGCCTGGTCACCCTGGAGGACCTGGTCCGGCAGGCCCTGCGGATGCGGCCCGACCGGCTCGTCGTCGGCGAGGTCCGCGGGCCCGAGGTGGTGCACCTGCTGGCCGCGCTCAACACCGGCCACGAGGGCGGCTGCGGCACCGTGCACGCCAACGCGGCCGCGGACGTACCGGCCCGCCTGGAGGCCCTCGGCACGGCCGCCGGGCTCGACCGGGCGGCCCTGCACAGCCAGCTCGCCGCCGCGCTGTCGGTGGTGCTGCACCTCGTACGGGACCGCGCGGGCCGGCGGCGGATCGCCGAGGTGCACGTCCTGGAGCGGGACTCCGCCGGGCTGGTGCGCACGGTACCGGCACTGCGCTGGGACGCGGCGGCGTTCGCGCGGGAGCAGGGATGGGAGCGGCTGCGGGGGCTGCTCGGCGGTGACGTGGGGGAGCCGTGAGCTCCGGTCCGAACCGACATCAGTGATCCGTGACTTGAAAGGGGTGTGTGTGATGGGTGAGACGACGATCGGTGCGGCCTTGGTGTGCGGTGGGGTCATGGCCTGGCTGCTGGCCGAGCGGCACCGTGAGGTACGGCGGACGCGGCTGCTGCTCGCCGGAGGAGGGGTGGTGACCACCGGGCCGCCCTCCTGGGAGCAGGCGCTCGGGGAACTACGGCGGCTGCACCGCCGTTGGCGGGGCGAGTGGTGGGCCCTGGCCGCCGGTGTCGCGCTCGCGCTCCTCGCCGCCTCGGTCCTTCCGGCCCTCGCGGGGGCGGCCGGGGTGCCGGTGCTGCGCCGGGTGCGGCTGGCCCGGCAGGCGCGACGGACCCGGCAGGCGCGCGCCGACGCGGTGATCGCGCTGTGCGGGGCGCTCGCCGGTGAGGTGCGCACGGGACGGCAGCCGGGTGAGGCGCTGCTGCGGGCCGCACGGGACTCCGGCGGGCTCGGCGAGGCCCGGCCGGCCGTGGTCGCGGCGGCCCGCTTCGGCGGGGACGTGCCGGGGGCGCTGGCGGTGGCGGCGCGGCAGCCCGGCGCCGACGGCCTGCTGGGGCTCGCGGCCTGCTGGCGGGTGGCGGTCGACCAGGGTGCCGGACTCGCGGCCGGTCTCGACCGCCTGGACGCCGCCCTGCGCGCCGAGCGCGATCAACGCGCCGACCTGCGCGCCCAGTTGTCGGGTGCCCGGGCCACCGCGGTGCTGCTCGCCGCGCTGCCCGCCCTCGGTCTCCTGCTCGGCTCGGCCATGGGCGCCGACCCGCTGCGGGTGCTGCTGCACACCGGGGCGGGCCTGGGCTGCCTGGCCGTCGGCGCGGTGTTCGAGGGCGCCGGGATGTGGTGGGCGGCCCGGATCGTGCGGGGAGCCGAGGCGGCATGAGCGCGGAGGTTGTCCACAGGCTGGGGGTGACGGTCGCGGTGCTGGTGGCCCTGGGCTGGTCGGCATGGCGGCTGGAGCGGGCCAGGCGCAGGCGCTGGGCCCGGCGCAAGGTGGCCGAACTGCTCGGCCTGGAGCGGCTGGACCGGCTGGAGCAGGCGGAGAGGCACTCCGCCGTCGGCGGTGCCGTCCGCAGCTGGCTGCCGGTCGTCGGGGTGGCGTGCGGCGGCTGGGTGCTGGTCGGCGGGGTCGTCGGGGCGTTGCTGGGGCTGGGCGTCGCGGCGGGGCTGTGGCGGTGGCGGAGCGGGGCGGGCGCCACCGACCGGACGGCCGAGGCGGAGGCGGCCGAGGCCGCGCGTCAACTCCCGCTCGCCGCCGACCTCCTGGCCGCCTGCATCGCCGCCGGGGCCGGTCCGGTGGTCGCCGCCCAGGCCGTCGGAGAGGCCCTCGGCGGGCCTGTCGGGGAGGCGCTGGCGCGGGGCGCGGCGGAGGTCCGGCTGGGCAGCGAACCGGCTGTCGCCTGGCGGCGGTTGGCGGGACTGCCGGGTGCCGCCGCCCTGGCCCGGCTGCTGGCACACGCGGACGAGTCCGGGATGCCGGCGGCCGCCCCCGTCGCCCGGCTCGCCTCGGACGCCCGCGCCGACTGGGCGAGGAGCGCGACCGAGCGGGCCCGACGGGCCGCCGTGCTGATCTCGGCGCCGGTGGGGCTGTGCTTCCTGCCCGCGTTCATCTCCGTCGGTGTGCTGCCCGTGGTGATCGGACTCGCGGGCGGGGTGCTGCGAGGGGGTGGTGGCTGAAGGGAGGGCCAGGCGGGGCCGCCGACAGGAACTGAAGTCTGATCCAACTGAAGTCAAAACCGAGCGAGTTCGAGGGAGTCGACATGCGTGAGATGTGCTGGAAGATGTGGAAGCTGGGGCGCCGGGACGCCGGAATGGTCACCTCCGAGTACGCGATGGGGATCATCGCCGCCGTCGGGTTCGCGGCGGTCCTCTACGCGGTCGTGACGAGCGGGCAGGTCAGCGCGGAGCTCCAGGCCATCGTGAAACGAGCACTCAGTGCGCGGATGTGAGCGGGGGCGCGGGGCGGACCGGGGGTTCGTGACCGCGGAGGCGGCCGTGGTGCTGCCGGTGCTGGTGGCGTTCACGATGGCGCTGGTGTGGGGGCTGCTCGTGGTGGCCGCCCAGATCCGGTGCGTGGACGCCGCCCGCACCGGGGCGCGGGCCGCGGCGCGGCAGGACGCCGATGACGCGGTGATCGCCGTGGCGAAGGAGGCGGCGCCGGACGGGGCGACGGTGACGGTGGGCCGGGAGGGTGACGAGGTGCGGGTGACGGTGGTGGCGAGGCCGCCGGTGCTCGGCGCGTTGCCGTTCGAGGTACGGGAGTCGGCGGTCGCGTTGGCGGAGGGGCCGATGGGGGAGGTGGCGTGAGGGGGCGTGCGGTGGTCGTTCGGCTGCGGGCCGGTGGGGGCTGGTCGCGCAGTTCCCCGCGCCCCTATGGGGCGCGTTGCAGCGAGGAGCTTGATCGAGGCTCGGCCACTGTCTGGAGTGTCGGTGCGATCGCCGTGCTGTGTGTGGTGTTCGGGGTGGTGCTCGGCCTCGGGCAAGCCGTTGTGGTCCGGCATCGCGCGGCCGGTGGCGCCGACATGGCGGCCCTCGCGGCGGCGGACCACTGGGCCGAGGGGACGTCGGCGGCATGCGCCGAGGCGGGCCGCGTGGCACGGGCCCAGGACACGCGGCTGACGCGTTGCGTGATCGTCGGGGACGTCTCGGATGTCTCGGCGGCGTCCGGTGCCGGACCGTTCGCGGCGGAGGTCAGGGCCAGAGCCGGCCCCGCTGCACCGCACCCCTGACACCGCACCCCTGACACCGCACCCCTGACACCGCACCCCTGACACCGCACCCCCTGACACCGTGCCCCAAAGGGGCGCGGGGAACTGCGCGACCAGCCCCCACCGACCCGCAGCCGGACGGCTACCCCACCGGCGCCCCCTTCAACAGCACAGTGAGGAGTCGCACCGCCCCCCGCTTGTGCAACGGCTCGTTCCCGTTCCCGCACTTGGGGGACTGGATGCAGGACGGGCACCCGGCATCGCACTCGCACGCGGCGATGGCCTCACGGGTCGCCGTCAGCCAGGTGCGGGCCGTGTGGAAGGCGCGCTCCGCGAAGCCGGCGCCGCCGGGGTGGCCGTCGTAGACGAAGACGGTCGGCAGGAGGGTGTCGGGGTGCAGCGGGATCGAGACGCCGCCGATGTCCCAGCGGTCGCAGGTCGCGAAGAGCGGGAGCAGGCCGATGGAGGCGTGTTCGGCGGCGTGCAGGGCGCCGCCGAGGATCTCCGGGTTGATCCGGGCCTCGTCGAGCTGGTCCTCGGTGACGGTCCACCACACCGCGCGGGTGCGCAGCGTACGGGGAGGGAGGTCGAGTTTCGTCTCGCCGAGCACCTCGCCGGTGATGAGCCGGCGGCGCAGGAAGGAGACCACCTGGTTGGTGACCTCGACGGAGCCGTAGCAGAGGCGGCCGTCGCCCCAGGGGATCTCGGTGTCGGTCTCCAGGACGGAGATGGCCGTGGTGTCGCGGGCGACCGTGGAGTACGGCGGCTCGGCCTGTTCGACCAGGGCCACCGAGTCCTCCAGGTCGAGGGAGCGCACCAGGTAGGTGCGGCCCTGGTGCAGGTGGACCGCGCCCTCGTGGACCGTGGAGTGGGCGGCGCTCGCGTCCACGGTACCGAGCAGGCGACCCGTGCCCGCCTCCACGACCTGCACCGGACGGCCGCCCTCGCCGCGGATGTCGGTCAGCTCGGCGGCCCGCTCCCGCCGGGTCCAGTGCCAGGCCTTGGTCCGGCGGCGCAGCAGCTTCGCGGCCTCCAGCTGCGGCAGCAGCTCCTTGCAGGCGGGGCCGAAGAGGTCGAGGTCGTCGTCGGTGAGCGGGATCTCGGCCGCGGCGGCGCACAGGTGCGGGGCGAGGACGTACGGGTTGTCGGGGTCGAGGACGGTCGATTCCACCGGTTGGTCGAACAGGGCCTCGGGATGATGGACGAGGAAGGTGTCCAGCGGGTCGTCACGGGCGACCAGGACCGCGAGGGCGCCCTGCCCGGCGCGGCCCGCGCGGCCCGCCTGCTGCCACACAGAGGCCCTCGTACCCGGGTACCCGGCGATCAGTACGGCGTCCAGCCCGGAGACGTCCACGCCCAGCTCCAGGGCCGTCGTGGCGGCAAGTCCGAGGAGCTCCCCGGAGTGCAGCGCGCGTTCCAGGGCGCGCCGCTCCTCGGGGAGGTAGCCGCCGCGGTAGGCCGCGACACGCCGGGCGAGGGAACGGTCGACCTCGGCCAGCCGCTCCTGGGTGATGACGGCGATCAGCTCCGCGCCGCGTCTGGAGCGCACGAAGGCGACCGAGCGCACGCCCTGCACGGCGAGGTCGGTCAGCAGGTCGGCGGTCTCGGCGGTGGCGGTACGGCGGACGGGGGCGCCCTTCTCGCCGTGCAGCTCGGTCAGCGGCGGCTCCCAGAGGGCGAAGACCAGCTCGCCGCGCGGGGAGGCGTCGTCGGCGATCTCCACGACCGGCAGGCCGGTCAGGCGCCCCGCGGCCACGGCCGGTTCGGCGGCGGTCGCGGAGGCCAGCAGGAAGACCGGGGAGGCGCCGTAGCGGGCGCACAGGCGGCGAAGGCGGCGCAGCACCTGGGCGACGTGCGAGCCGAAGACGCCCCGGTAGGTGTGGCACTCGTCGACGACGACGTACTTCAGCGACTTCAGGAAGGAGGACCAGCGCGGGTGCCCGGGAAGGATGCCGCGGTGCAGCATGTCCGGGTTGGTCAGCACGTAGTTGGCGTACTGGCGGATCCACTCCCGCTCCTCGTACGGGGTGTCGCCGTCGTAGACCGCGGGGCGGACCGAGTTTCCCAGCGGTTGTGAAAGTTCCTTCACAGATCGGCACTGGTCGGCCGCCAGCGCCTTGGTGGGCGCCAGGTAGAGGGCGGTGGCGCCACGGCCGTTGGCGGCCTCGGAGCCGTCCAGCAGGGTGGACAGGACCGGTACGAGGTAGGCCAGGGACTTGCCGGACGCGGTGCCGGTGGCGACCACCACCGAGTCGCCGTCCAGGGCGTGCTCGGCGGCCAGCGCCTGGTGTTCCCAGGGATGTTCGATGCCGCACGCCTGGACGGCCGCGACGACCTCCGAACGAATCCGGTCAGGCCAGACGGCATGCCGACCCGCCCGCGGGGGCAAGTGCTCCGTATGAGTGATGCGCGAAGCCCGGCTCGGCCCGGCGGCGAGCCGGTCCAGGACGGTGCCCGGAGAGAACCCGGACCCGGCCGGAACCGGCGGTCGATCGGATCGGTGATTTATGGCCATCGGGACCGAGTGTGTCACTGGCGTGACGGACAATGGGGCCAAGGCGTCGTGCACGCCTGCCGTAAGTGATTGAATGCCATCGCGGCTGGCGAACCGTCCCAGGGGCCGCAAGCCGAGGTGTCCCGAGGGGCGACCGCTCGATAGCAAGGTGCTGGAGGATCCGTGGACCTGTCCCTGTCGACCCGTACAGTCGGCGATCGTACGGTCGTCGAGGTCGGTGGCGAAATCGACGTATATACCGCGCCCAAGCTGCGCGAGCAGCTGGTCGAGCTGGTTAACGACGGGAATTTTCACCTCGTCGTCGACATGGAGGGCGTGGACTTCCTCGACTCCACCGGGCTCGGCGTACTGGTCGGCGGCCTGAAGCGGGTGCGTGCCCATGAGGGCTCGCTGCGCCTGGTCTGCAACCAGGAGCGCATTCTGAAGATCTTCCGTATCACCGGCCTCACCAAGGTGTTCCCGATCCACACCTCGGTCGAGGAAGCGGTGGCGGCCACCGACTGACCCCGGGCCGGCCGACGTACCCCGGACCGCCGATCGGTCCGTGCCGTCCGGCCGGCCCTCGGCACGGCCTCGTCCCCGCACGCGCCAAGCGCTGTACGGACGTCCGTGTCACCCCCGCCCGTTCGGGCCCGCGTGTCCGTGCCGGCAGCCGTGCACGGGCCGCAGTGCCCGCGGCGGACGCAATTCATCGGGGGGATCCGGGTTCTTCGGCGGCCCGGCCCCCCACCGCACGCCCGTAGTTCCGAGGGGGACGTATGGCCACCGTTGAACTCCGCTTCAGCGCGCTGCCCGAGCACGTCCGCACCGCCCGACTGGTGGCGGCGGCGGTGGCTCGCAGGGCCGGAGTGGACGAGGCCGTGCTGGACGAGGTCCGGCTGGCCGTCGGCGAGGCCTGTTCCCGTGCCGTGGGTCTGCACCAGGCCGCCGGCATCACGGAGCCGGTGCGGGTGGCGCTGATCGAAGAGGAGAAACAGTTCTCCATCGAGGTCGGCGACGAGGCACCCCGTTCCGTTCCCGGCGACCGGTCATCCGGTGGCACGGCGGACGCGGACGTGGAGGCCGAGGAGGACGAGATGGGCCTCGCGGTCATCAGCGGTCTTGTGGACGACGTGGAGGTCACGGCCGGGGAGTACGGCGGGTTGATCCGCATGACCTGGCCGACGACCCCGCCCGGAGTCGCGCTCACCTGAGAGCTGCTCCGCGTCACCCCGTCTGCGTACCGAAGGGCCCCCTGCGTGGGGGCCCTTCGGCGTGTCCGGACGTCCGCGCCCCGCGCCACCTGCGGCTGGTCGTACAGTGATCTCGTGTTATGGATTTAGTGAATTCTTTCACGATCAATAGGGCCGTAATTCGATCAAGTAAACGCCGCCGTCAATGCTTTTAGGGCATTACCGCTTTCGGGTTCGCCGGCATGGCCTCGATCATTTGCTGAAGAGCACGAGTAGGCCAATTCCGTTTACCGTCCCCTGTTTAGATCACTCGCGGGTACCTAGAATCCGTCCACATCTTGAGCTCAGCCCAAGCGTCAAGGAGGACGAATGGCGGGGCTTTCTACCCCTCATCAGTTGGGCCATCACCCCACAACCCTCGCAGCCGCAGTCCTGACCGACGACAACCGGGTCCTGGTGGCGGTCATCGCCGTCGTGGCGCTGGCCGCGCTCGTGGTCGCCTGGATCCTGGTGCGCCAGGTACTCGCGGCGGGCGAGGGCACCGACAGCATGAAGAAGATCGCGGCGGCGGTCCAGGAAGGCGCCAACGCCTATCTGGGCCGGCAGTTGCGCACGCTCGGCGTATTCGCCGTCGTGGTGTTCTTCCTGCTCCTGCTGCTGCCCGCGGACGACTGGAATCAGCGCGCCGGCCGGTCGATCTTCTTCCTGATCGGCGCGGTGTTCTCGGCGACCACCGGTTATATCGGCATGTGGCTCGCCGTGCGCAGCAATGTGCGCGTCGCCGCGGCGGCCCGGGAAGCCACCCCGGCGGAAGGCGAACCGGAAAAGGATCTCACCGCCGTCTCGCACAAGGCCATGAAGATCGCTTTCCGCACGGGCGGCGTCGTCGGCATGTTCACGGTGGGGCTCGGCCTGCTCGGCGCCTCCTGTGTGGTGCTGGTGTACGCGGCCGACGCGCCGAAGGTGCTCGAAGGCTTCGGTCTCGGTGCCGCCCTGATCGCCATGTTCATGCGTGTCGGCGGCGGCATCTTCACCAAGGCCGCCGACGTCGGCGCCGACCTGGTCGGCAAGGTCGAGCAGGGCATTCCGGAGGACGACCCGCGCAATGCCGCGACCATCGCCGACAACGTGGGCGACAACGTCGGCGACTGCGCGGGCATGGCGGCCGACCTCTTCGAGTCGTACGCCGTGACCCTGGTCGCCGCGCTGATCCTCGGCAAGGCGGCCTTCGGCGACTCCGGACTGGCCTTCCCGCTCCTGGTGCCGGCGATCGGCGTGCTCACCGCGATGGTCGGCATCTTCGCGGTCGCCCCGCGCCGCACCGACCGCAGCGGCATGAGCGCCATCAACCGCGGCTTCTTCATCTCCGCGGTGATCTCGCTGGTGCTGGTCGCGATCGCGGTCTTCGTCTATCTGCCCGGGAAGTACTCCGACCTCGACGGGATCTCCGACGCGGCCATCCGGGCCAAGGACGGCGACCCGCGGATCCTCGCGCTCGTCGCGGTCGCCATCGGCATCCTGCTCGCGGCCGTCATCCAGCAGCTGACCGGCTACTTCACCGAGACCAACCGGCGTCCGGTCATGGACATCGGCAAGACCTCGCTGACCGGCCCGGCCACCGTGGTCCTCGCCGGCATCTCGGTCGGTCTGGAATCGGCCGTCTACACCGCGCTGCTGATCGGCCTCGGCGTCTACGGCGCGTTCCTGCTCGGCGGTACGTCGATCATGCTCGCGCTGTTCGCGGTGGCGCTGGCCGGCACCGGCCTGCTCACCACGGTCGGTGTCATCGTCGCCATGGACACCTTCGGGCCGGTCTCCGACAACGCCCAGGGCATCGCCGAGATGTCCGGGGACGTCGAGGGCGCGGGCGCGCAGGTGCTCACCAACCTGGACGCCGTCGGCAACACCACCAAGGCCATCACCAAGGGCATCGCCATCGCCACCGCCGTCCTCGCGGCGTCGGCGCTCTTCGGGTCGTACCGGGACGCGATCACCACGAACGTGCAGGACGTGGGCGCGAAACTCAGTGGTGCGGGCTCCCCGTTGACGTTGTCGATGGACATCTCGCAGCCCAACAACCTGGTCGGCCTCATCGCCGGCGCGGCGGTCGTCTTCCTCTTCTCCGGACTGGCCATCAACGCCGTGTCGCGGTCGGCGGGTTCGGTGGTCTACGAGGTGCGGCGGCAGTTCCGCGAGCACCCCGGGATCATGGACTACACGGAGCAGCCGGAGTACGGCAAGGTCGTCGACATCTGCACCAAGGACGCCCTGCGCGAGCTGGCCACGCCGGGACTGCTCGCCGTGATGGCGCCCATCTTCATCGGGTTCACCCTCGGTGTCGGCGCGCTCGGTTCCTACCTCGCGGGCGCGATCGGCGCGGGCACCCTGATGGCGGTGTTCCTGGCCAACTCCGGTGGTGCCTGGGACAACGCCAAGAAACTCGTCGAGGACGGCCACCACGGCGGCAAGGGCAGTGAGGCCCACGCCGCCACGGTCATCGGCGACACGGTCGGCGACCCCTTCAAGGACACCGCGGGCCCCGCGATCAACCCGCTGCTCAAGGTCATGAACCTGGTCTCCCTGCTCATCGCTCCCGCGGTGATCAAGTTCTCCTACGGCCATGACAAGAGCATCGGTGTCCGGATCGTGATCGCGGTCCTCGCGCTGCTCGTGATCGTCGGTGCGGTCTACGTCTCCAAGCGGCGCGGCATCGCCGTCGGCGACGACGAGGACAGTGCCGAACGGGTGGCCAAGTCGGCCGATCCCGCGGTGGTTTCGTAGGCGGTCTTACGACGCCCACCGGTCCCTCGCGAGAGGGGACCGGCCAAGGAGCGGGCGGACGGCGCGTGCTGACACGCCGTCCGCCCGTTTCGTGTGCCGGGGCGCTTCCGGTTTGCCGCACGCGGGAGCGCGCCGGAGTGTGCCGGAGCGCGGTCGTGCGCGCTCGTGCCTGGGGGCGGGGGTGTGCGCGTCGTCTCGTCGTGAGCCTTCTCTCCCTGGAGCGAATCTACCCAAAAGCATATTTAATGGGTGCTTCCATGATGGTGCTGTCCGTCCGCCGTGTAGATTCCGGGGGCCGAGAGCCATGGAAGGGACCGATCCGGTGAACAAGAAGCTCGCGGCCGCACTGTCCGGCGGTGCGGTACTGGCAGGAGCGCTGTCCGGGTGCAGCAGCGGTGACAAGGGCCCCGACCCGAAGCTGATCGCCTGGGCCAAGACCGTGTGCGACGCGGTTCCGGCGCAGGACGCGAAGATCAAGGCGGCGAACGAGGCGATCTCCACGACGGCCTCGGACACCACGAGTTCGGCCGCGACCATCCAGAAGACCGACTCCCAGGCCTTCCAGGACATGTCCGACGGCTACAAGGCGCTCGCCGCGGCCATCAGCAGCGCCGGCGCGCCCCCCGGGGTGGACGACGGCGCCAAGCGCCAGCAGAACGTCGTCACGACCCTCAACAGCCTCTCCGCGTCCTACGCCGACCTGAAGAAGAAGGTCGACGCGCTCGACACCAAGAACCAGGCGAAGTTCGCCTCCGGTCTGCAGGACATCGCCTCCCAGACGACACAGCTGGAGGCACAGAGCAAGAGCGGGACCGCGGCCCTGAACGCCCTGGAGCAGGGCGAGGTCAAGGATGCGATCGCCGAGCAGGCCAGCTGCAAGAAGGTCTCCGCCACGACGTCGACCGGAGGGTCGGTTCCGTCGTCGACCGCTTCGTCGTCGGCCTCGTCCTCCGCGTCGACCTCGGGCTGAGGCGAGGCCGAGCCCCGGGGACCGCGCCGGGGCCGAGGCAGAGGCAGAGGTGGGAACCGGGGCGGTGTGCCGTACCGGCTCCGGTGGCCTGCGGCCGTGTGCTGAGCCCGTGGCCGGGCCCGGCCACGGGCCACAATGGAGGGCGTGACTGACTCCGGCCTCGCCACCCTGCCCGCCTCCGACCGCCCCGACGCCGCCGCCCGGCTGCGCGCCGCCCTGCTGGGCTCCTCGTTCACCGCCGACGGCCTGCTCGACCTGCTCGGCGCGCCCGCCTACGCGGCGCTGGCCCGCAGCGAGACGGTGCCCGCGCTGCGGGCGACCCGCGGGGACACGCCGCTGGAGACGCTCGTCCGGCTGTTCCTTCTCCAGCAGCCCGTGCCGCACGCGCGCGTGGCCGGCGTCCTGCCCGTCGACGACCTCCTGGACAGCGGCTGGCTGACCCGTGTCGGCGGCGACGAGGTCACGGCCACCGTGGACGTACGGCCCTACGGCGGGCCCGACGGCGAGGACTGGTTCATCGTCTCCGACCTCGGGTGCGCCGTCGGCGGCGCGGGCGGCATCGGCCAGCGGCACGAAGGCGTCGTCCTCGGGGTCGGCGGCGCGTCCACGACCCTGGCCGGCATCACCGTCCGCACGCCCGTGGCCGCCGCCCTCGACCTCGGCACCGGCTCCGGCATCCAGGCGCTGCACGCCGCCCAGCACGCCACGCGCGTGACGGCGACGGACCTCAACCCCCGCGCGCTGCACATCACGGCGCTCACGCTGGCGCTCTCCGGCGCACCGGCGGCCGACCTGCGCGAGGGCTCGCTGTTTGAGCCGGTGAAGGAGGACGAGACGTACGACCTGATCGTGTCCAACCCGCCGTTCGTCATCTCTCCCGGAGTCCGGCTGACATACCGGGACGGCGGGATGAGCGGGGACGATCTGTGCCGCTCGCTCGTTCAACAGGCCGGGGAACGGCTGAACGAGGGCGGGTTCGCGCAGTTCCTCGCCAACTGGCAGCACGTCGCGGGGGAGGACTGGCAGGACAGGGTCCGGTCGTGGGTGCCGCGCGGCTGCGACGCGTGGATCGTGCAGCGCGAGGTGCAGGACGTCAACCAGTACGCCGAGCTGTGGCTCCGGGACTCCGGCGACCACCGCGGCGACCCGGCGGAGTACCAGGCGCGGTACGACGCGTGGCTGGACGAGTTCGAGGCGCGCAAGGTGAAGGGGGTGGGATTCGGCTGGATCACGTTGCGCAGGACCGGCGCCGCCGTGCCCTCGGTCACCGTCGAGGAGTGGCCGCATCCGATCGAACAGCCGCTCGGCGAGGCGATCCGCGCGCACTTCGACCGCCTCGACTACCTCCGTGACCACGACGACGCGGACCTCCTGGAAGGTCACTTCAGGCTCGCCGTCGAGGTGGTCCAGGAGCAGGTCGGGCTGCCCGGCGCCGAGGACCCGGAGCACGTGGTGCTGCGCCAGCACCGCGGGATGCGCCGCGCGACCAAGGTGGACACGGTGGGCGCCGGGTTCGCAGGGGTGTGCGACGGCTCGCTGAGCGCGGGGCGGATTCTCGACGCCATCGCGCAACTGACGGGCGAGGATCCGGTGTTGCTGCGCGACCGTACGCCCGCTCAGATCCGGCTGCTGGTGGAGCAGGGGTTCCTGGAGCCGGCGGTCTGACGGACCGGAAGACGTGTCCGGCGGCCCGCGAGACACGCCGGGAGAAGAAAAAGGCCGGAAAAATCTGGTCGGAACGTTCGCACCGCGGTTCGTCGCTGGTCCGTCGCCGGTCCACGGTCGGTCCATGGCCGGTCCCGCGCCGGTCCATCGCCGGTCCGCGACTCGTCCGCAGATCGGATGTTCGAGTGACCTCCGGCCGCTCGTTCACCTCGATTTCGCCCGTCGGCCTCCCACCCGCCGCCCGCCCGTGCCAGTCTCCGGGCGCTGGGCAGTCACGGGCGGCAGGGAAGGGGCGCGCGGGCCATGGAGAGCGGACCGGCGATCTTCGCGGGGGTGGTGTTCGCCCTGTTCGGAGGTGCGCTGCTGGTGTGGACCGGCATCCGGATCCGGCGTGGCGAACCCGTCGCCCAGGGTGTGAGTCAAGTCGCATCGGCGACCCTCGCGAGCCTCGCCGCGGTGATCGCGCTGGGCCTCGGGACGTACTGCCTGACCCGCCTCTGAAGGCGCCCCGCCGGTAATCGGAGCATCACGCTCCGGACAGGGCCCGGGGGGCGACCCGGGACTCCGGGCGGCAGGAATGGCGGTAGTCGGGTTACCGTTCGAGTGGCCGTTGTGGGCTTTTCCCGTTTGACACGGGGGCGGGATGTACCGTCACACTCCGCAGCGTCACCAAGTGAGCGGGCATCCGTGCCCGTGCCACGACCCCGGGAGCAAGGCCTGGGGAGGCCCCAGCGTCGACCGGAGAGAAGAGCGAAGTTGTCCCCGACCAGCGAGACCGCACAGGGCGGCCGCCGACTCGTCATCGTCGAGTCCCCTGCCAAGGCGAAGACGATCAAGGGCTATCTGGGCCCCGGATACGTCGTCGAAGCGAGCGTCGGGCACATCCGTGACCTTCCCAACGGCGCCGCGGAGGTGCCCGAGCAGTACACCGGCGAGGTCCGGCGCCTCGGCGTGGACGTCGAGCACGACTTCCAGCCCATCTACGTGATCAACGCCGACAAGAAGGCGCAGGTCAAGAAGCTCAAGGACCTGCTCAAGGAGTCCGACGAGCTCTTCCTCGCCACCGATGAGGACCGCGAGGGCGAGGCCATCGCCTGGCACCTCCAGGAGGTCCTCAAGCCGAAGATCCCCGTCAAGCGGATGGTCTTCCACGAGATCACCAAGGACGCGATCCGGGCCGCCGTCGCCAACCCGCGCCAGCTCAACCAGAAGCTCGTCGACGCCCAGGAGACCCGACGCATCCTCGACCGCCTCTACGGCTACGAGGTCTCGCCGGTCCTGTGGAAGAAGGTCATGCCGCGCCTGTCGGCCGGCCGTGTCCAGTCCGTGGCGACCCGGCTCGTGGTGGAGCGGGAGCGCGAGCGCATCGCGTTCCGGTCCGCCGAGTACTGGGACCTGACCGGCACCTTCGGGACCGGCCGGGCCGGTGACCCGAGCGACCCGTCGTCGCTGGTCGCCCGCCTCCAGGCGGTGGACGGCAAGCGCGTCGCCCAGGGCCGTGACTTCGACTCGCTGGGGCAGCTCAAGAGCGCGAACACCCTCCACCTCGACGAGGCGAACGCCCGCGCGCTCGCCGCCGCCCTGGAGAACACCCGGTTCTCGGTCCGCTCGGTCGAGTCCAAGCCGTACCGCCGCTCGCCCTACGCCCCGTTCCGTACGACGACGCTGCAGCAGGAGGCGAGCCGCAAGCTCGGCTTCGGCGCGAAGGCCACCATGCAGGTGGCCCAGAAGCTGTACGAGAACGGCTACATCACGTACATGCGTACGGACTCCACGACGCTGAGCGAGACCGCCATCGCGGCGGCCCGCGCCCAGGTCACGCAGCTGTACGGCGCCGACTACCTGCCGGCCCAGCCGCGGACGTACGCCGCGAAGGTGAAGAACGCGCAGGAGGCGCACGAGGCGATCCGCCCCTCGGGAGATCGTTTCCGCACCCCCGCCGAGACGGGTCTCACCGGCGACCAGTTCAAGCTCTACGAGCTGATCTGGAAGCGGACCGTCGCCTCCCAGATGAAGGACGCGACCGGCAACAGCGTGACGGTCAAGATCGCCGGCGCCGCCGCCGACGGCCGGGACGTCGAGTTCAGCGCCTCCGGCAAGACGATCACCTTCCACGGCTTCCTCAAGGCCTACGTCGAGGGCGCCGACGACCCGAACGCCGAGCTGGACGACCGCGAGCGCCGGCTGCCGCAGGTCACCGAGGGCGACCCGCTGTCCGCCGAGGAGATCACGGTCGACGGGCACGCCACCAAGCCCCCGGCCCGCTACACCGAGGCCTCGCTGGTCAAGGAGCTGGAAGAGCGCGAGATCGGCCGCCCGTCGACGTACGCGTCGATCATCGGCACGATCCTCGACCGCGGCTACGTCTTCAAGAAGGGCACGGCCCTCGTGCCGTCGTTCCTCTCCTTCGCCGTGGTCAACCTCCTGGAGAAGCACTTCGGCCGGCTGGTCGACTACGACTTCACCGCCCGGATGGAGGACGACCTCGACCGCATCGCCGCCGGCCAGGCCCAGGCCGTGCCGTGGCTGAAGCGCTTCTACTTCGGCGAGGGCGGCGAGGACACCGCCACCGGCGGCGCGGCCGACGCGGGCAACGGCGACGGGGACCACCTCGGCGGCCTCAAGGAGCTGGTGACCGACCTGGGCGCGATCGACGCGCGCGAGGTGTCGTCGTTCCCGGTGGGCAACGGCATCGTGCTGCGGGTCGGGCGCTACGGCCCGTACATCGAGCGCGGCGAGAAGGACTCCGAGGGCCACCAGCGCGCGGACGTCCCGGAGGACCTGGCCCCCGACGAGCTCTCCGTCGAGCTCGCGGAGGAGCTGCTCGCCAAGCCGAGCGGCGACTTCGAGCTGGGCGCCGACCCGGAGACCGGCCACCAGATCATCGCCCGTGACGGCCGCTACGGCCCGTACGTCACCGAGGTGCTCCCCGAGGGCACCCCGAAGACCGGCAAGAACGCGGTCAAGCCGCGCACGGCCTCGCTCTTCAAGTCCATGTCCCTGGACACGGTCACCCTGGCGGACGCGCTCAAGCTGATGTCGCTGCCGCGCGTCGTCGGCGCCGACGCCGAGGGCCAGGAGATCACCGCGCAGAACGGGCGCTACGGGCCGTACCTGAAGAAGGGCACGGACTCGCGTTCGCTCACCTCCGAGGACCAGCTCTTCACGATCACCCTCGAAGAGGCGCTGGCGATCTACGCCCAGCCCAAGCAGCGCGGCCGGGCCGCCGCCAAGCCGCCGCTGAAGGAGCTGGGCACCGACCCGGTCAGCGAGAAGCCGGTGGTGGTGAAGGACGGCCGCTTCGGTCCGTACGTCACCGACGGGGAGACCAACGCGACCCTGCGCTCCGGCGACAGCGTCGAGGAGATCACCCCGGAGCGCGGCTACGAGCTGCTCGCCGAGAAGCGGGCCAAGGCGCCCGCCAAGAAGACGGCGAAGAAGGCGCCCGCGAAGAAGACCGCGGCTGCCAAGAAGGCGGCACCGGCGAAGAAGACGGCGGCCAAGAAGACCG
Organism: Streptomyces sp. NPDC048291; assembly: GCF_043201715.1. Taxonomy (NCBI): domain Bacteria; kingdom Bacillati; phylum Actinomycetota; class Actinomycetes; order Kitasatosporales; family Streptomycetaceae; genus Streptomyces; species Streptomyces sp. NPDC048291. The sequence goes on along the minus strand of NZ_JBICZC010000019.1, from coordinate 153,328 downwards.
CCGCGAAGAAGACGACCACGGCGACGGCCGCGAAGAAGACGGCCGCCAAGAAGGCCACGGCCGCCAAGACGGTCGGAGAGGACTGAGCCGACCCGTCGGCCCGTCTTCGAGCGGCGGTCGCGGAGTCGCCGAACCGGCCGTCCCGGGACGGCCGAGGCGCTCTCGGGTCCTCACGTCGGCTTCGCATTGTGCACGCCCCGGCATCAACTTGGTGTCGGGGCGTGTCTACCTGTGGACGGTCGCGACAGGCTGTCTGCGGCTGCCGATAGGCTGAAAGCATGACGCGAGCCGAGCAGCCAACGGCCCCCCAGACAGACCCGGACGACGCGCTGGTAGCGGATTCCCGCGAGCGCGCCGTCCGTGCGCTGCTGCGCCGACCCGACCTGAGGCGCTTGTGGGGCGCCCAGCTCGTGAGCGGGATCGGCGACAGCCTCGCGCTGCTCGTCCTTGTCGTGCTCACGCTCCAGGCGGCCGTCGCCCAGGGCTCCTTCGGCGGCGGCTACCGCGGTGCGGCGCTCGCCGTGACGGTCGTCTTCGGGGTGCGCATTCTCGCCACCCTGCTCTTCGGCGCGGTCCTGCTGGGCCCGCTCACCACGCTGACCGCGCAGGACGGTCCGCTCGACCGCCGCTGGACCATGGTCGGCGCCGACGGCCTGCGCACGGTCCTGCTGATCATCGCGCCCCTGTGGATCGACTGGACCCCGGCGGACGCCCTGACGCTCGTCCTGGCGACGGCCTTCGTCACCGGGATCGCCGAGCGCTTCTGGACCGTCTGCCGGGAGAGCGCGGCCCCCGCGCTGCTGCCCGCCCCGCCCCCGGAGGGCGCGACGGTACGACCGCTGCCCGACCACCTGGACGCCCTGCGCCGCCTCTCGCTGCGGACGACGTTCCTGACGGTCCCGGTCGCGGCCGCCGCCCTGGTCGTCGCGTCGCTGGTCAACAACCTGCTGGGCACCGGCATCGCCTGGTTCGCCCAGCACCAGGCGGCCCTCGGCTCGTACCTGGCGGCGGGCCTGTTCGCCGCGTCCCTCTCGGTCCTGGTCTACCTGGAGGTGCCCGGCACGCGCACCCCGCGCGCGCGGTCGCCGCTGGAGGGCCTGCGCCGCCCCAAGACCGCCGCCGGCACCGATACCGGCCGCACCGGCGCCATCCCGATCCTGGTGCTGGCCTGCGCGGCCGTCGCCGGGGCGATCTCCGCCGCCGTCGCCGTCGCCGTGCTGCACGCCGCGGACCTGGGCGGCGGCCCGGTGCTGTACGGCCTGCTGGTGCTCGCCCTGACCGGCGGCGTCGCCGTCGGCATCCGTACGGCCCCCGCACTGCTCCCGACGCTCTCCCGCCGGCGCCTGCTGTTCCTGGCGATCGCCTTCACCGGCGTCGCACTGCTGGCCGCGGGCCTGGTTCCCGACGTCACCAGCGTGCTGCTGATCGTCGCGCTGGCCGGCATCGGCGCGGGCGTGGCCGCGAACACCGGGCACACCCTGCTCGACCAGGAGACCGAGGACTCCCGCCGGACGCGGACGACCGAGCACCTGCACGCTGTGGTCCGGGTCGCCGTGGCGCTCGGCGCGCTGATCGCGCCCCTGGTGGCCTCGCTGATCGGACCGCACCGCCTGGAGAACGGCAGGTTCGTGTTCGCGCACGGCGGTGCAGCGTTCACGCTGATGCTGGTCGGCGCGCTGCTGCTGCCGGTGGCCGCCCTGGTGCTCGCCAAGGTCGACGACCGCGCGGGCGTACCGCTCCGCCACGACCTGCGGGACGCGCTGCTCGGCGGCGACGACCCGGTGCAGGCCCCCACGGCCAACGGTTTCTTCATCGCCCTGGAGGGCGGCGACGGCGCCGGCAAGTCCACCCAGGCCGAGGCCCTCGCCGAGTGGATCCGGGCCAAGGGCCACGAGGTCGTCCTCACCCGCGAGCCCGGCGCCACCCCGGTCGGCAAGCGGCTGCGCTCGATCCTCCTCGACGTCTCGTCCGCCGGCCTCTCGCACCGGGCGGAGGCCCTGCTCTACGCCGCCGACCGCGCGGAGCACGTCGACACCGTCGTCCGGCCCGCCCTGGAGCGCGGCGCGGTCGTCATCTCCGACCGGTACATCGACTCCTCCGTCGCCTACCAGGGCGCGGGCCGCGACCTGTCCCCGACCGAGGTCGCCCGCATCAACCGCTGGGCGACCGCCGGACTCGTCCCGCACCTGACCGTCCTGCTGGACGTCGAGCCGGAGACCGCCCGCGAGCGGTTCACCGAGGCGCCCGACCGGCTGGAGTCCGAGCCCGCCGAGTTCCACGCGCGCGTACGGGCCGGATTCCTCACCCTCGCCGCCTCCGACCCCGGCCGCTACCTGGTGGTCGACGCCGGCCAGGAGCCCGAGTCGGTGACCACCGTCATCCGGGCCCGGCTCGACACCGTGCTGCCGCTCTCCGAGGCCGAGGTCAAGGCCGCCGAGGAGGCGCGCAAGAAGGCCGAGGAGGAGGCCCGCCGCAAGGCCGAGGAAGAGGCCGCGCGCAAGGCCGAGGAGGAGCGCCTGGAGCGCGAGCGCCAGGAGCAGCTCGCCAAGCTCCGTGCCGAGGAGGAGGAGCGCAAGCGCCGCGAGCTGGAGGAGGCGCAGCGCCGCGAGGCCGAACGGCAGGCGGAGGAGGCCCGGCTGCGGGCCGAGGAGGCGCGCAGGCGGGCCGAGGAGGAGCAGGCCCGGCTGCTCGCCGAGGAGAAGACCCGCGCGGAGGCCGAGGCCCGCCGCAAGGCCGAGGAGGAACAGCGCCGCAGGCAGGCCGAGGAGGAGGCCCGGCTGCGTGCCGAGGCCGAGGAACGGCGCCTGGAGAAGCAGCGCAAGGCCGAGGAGGCCCTGCTCAAGGCCGAGCAGGCGCGGCGCGCCGCGGCGGAGGCGGCGGCAGCGGCCGACGTGGCCGCCCAGCAGTCCGCCACCCGCCCGCCGACGGCTCCCGGCGTCACCCCGGAGGCGACGACCATGCCGACGCCGGTGGTGAAGCCGGAGGCAGCGGCAGGGCACGGCAAGCCGGAGGCCCGGGACGACGAGACGAAGGTGCTGCGCCCGGTGCGCGACGAGCGGGCGCCCGCTCCCCGGGAGTCCGCCACGGAGTCCGACGCCGAGGTGACGGCGGAGCTGCCGCAGCCGCCGGTGCGGCCCGTGGGCGCGGCCGACGAGACGGCGGTCCTGGCGCCGGTGACGCCGGGCGCCGCCGACGAGACGGCGGTGCTGCCTCCCGTGGGCGCCGCCGACGAGACGGCCGTACTGCCGCCGGTGCCGCCGCGAGCGGCGGACGAGACCGCGGTGCTGCCTTCCGTGCGCGACGACGCCGGTGCTCCCGCCGACGCCCCGGCGGACCGGATGCCGCCCGGCTTCTTCCGGGACGAGCGGGCGGGCGGGAACCCCGACGGCTCCGAGAGCCGCACCCGCGAGATGCCCCAGGTCGACGCGGACGCAGGCACCGACGGCTCGGCCCGGCGCCGGCGCCCCCGGCCCGACTGGGCCGAGGAGACCCCGCTGGACGACCTGCCGTCGCTGGCGGACGAGCTGCTGGGGTCGTACGAGGAGCCGGACCACGACGACGAGCGGGGCCGCCGGGGCCGCGGCCGGCGCGGCTGAGGGTTCTGCCGCGGGGGCGGTGCGGGTCGGGGATGCCGGCCGGCGCCGCCCCCCGTTGTCAGTGGGCACCCGCACAATGGAGGCCGGAGCACTGATCCGGCCCGTGGAATCCGGATCACGGAACCGGCCTGTGAGGGCCGGACCACGGACCCGGCGGACTTCGGCCCACGGAGACCGACGGGCCCGGGCCCGGATCCTCGTACCGGCACAAATGAACCGGTACATGTGAACCGGTACGTATTCGGCACATGTGACGAAAGGGCGGCGTGACCCATGACCGTGTGGGACGACCTGGTCGGGCAGGAGCGGGTGAGTGAGGTGCTCACCGCCGCCGCCCGGGACGCCGACGCCCTGGTCACCGCCGCCGCGACCGGCCAGCCGCCGCCCGAGTCGTCGAAGATGACGCACGCCTGGCTGTTCACCGGCCCGCCCGGCGCCGGCCGCAACCGGACGGCGCGGGCCTTCGCCGCCGCTCTCCAGTGCGTGAGCCCCGACCGCGCCCTGGGCGGTGTCCCCGGCTGCGGCTTCTGCGACGGATGTCACACCGCGCTGGTCGGCACCCACGCGGACGTCGCCACGGTCGCCGCCGTCGGCGCCGAGATCCTGGTCAGGGACATGCGCGACACGGTCCGCAAGTCGTACACGGCCCCGGCGACCGGCCGCTGGCAGATCATCCTGGTCGAGGACGCCGAGCGGCTGAACGAGAAGTCGGCCAACGCCGTCCTCAAGGCAGTCGAGGAGCCCGCCCCCCGCACGGTCTGGCTGCTCTGCGCGCCCTCGCTGGAGGACGTGCTGCCCACCATCCGCTCCCGCTGCCGCCACCTGAACCTGCGCACGCCCTCGGTGGACGCGGTCGCCGACATGCTCGTCCGGCGCGAGGGCGTCGAGCCGCAGGCCGCCGCGGCCGCGGCCCGTGCCACCCAGGGGCACGTCGACCGGGCCCGCCGGCTGGCCACCGACCCGGCCGCCCGCGAGCGCCGCGCGGCCGTGCTGAAGCTGCCGTTGCGGCTGGACGAGGTCGGCGCGTGCCTGAAGGCCGCCCAGGAGCTGGTGGACGCTGCGGCGGAGGACGCCAAGCAGCTCGCCGAGGAGATGGACGGCAAGGAGACCGAGGAGCTGAAGGCGGCGCTCGGCGCGGCCCAGGGCGGTCGCCTTCCGCGGGGTACGGCGGGCGTGATGAAGGACCTGGAGGAGATGCAGAAGCGCCGCCGCACCAGGACCCAGCGCGACAGTCTCGACGTCGCCCTCACCGACCTGACCGGCTTCTACCGCGACGTCCTCGCGCTCCAGCTGGGCTCCAGGGTCGCTATCGCCAACGCGGACGCCGAGGACTCCCTGGAGCGGCTCGCCCGCGCCGGCTCGCCCGAGGCCACACTGCGCCGGATCGAGGCGATCGCCGCCTGCCGGGGGGCCCTGGACCGCAACGTGGCGCCGCTGCTGGCGGTGGAGGCGATGACGATGGCCCTCAGAGCGGGCTGACGGCGCATCCGGCGGCATCCGGAGGCGCCCCCCGGACCTCCGGCGGCCTCCGGCGCCTTTGGCGTGCACGGCGTTGACCGGGGTCACCCGTACGAGCCACAGTCACCACGCACCGCACGGAGATCATTTCTCGGCGTTACGCTCGATTGATGCACATCAGGCGAATCCCCCGCCAGCACCGAATTCGACCCCGGGCCCGCACCCGGACCATGGCGGCCGCCCTGCTCTCGGCCGCCGCCCTGCTCGCCTCCGCGTGCTCCTCCGCGGGGAGCGCGTCGACGGCGACGTCGGCGTCCACGTCCGCGTCGGCCGGCACCGCCCAGCTGGCCGCGCTGCCCCGCTCGACACCGTCCGCGCTGGCGCCGTACTACGACCAGAAGCTCACCTGGCGCGACTGCGGCGTCCCCGGTTTCCAGTGCTCGACGATGAAGGCCCCGCTGGACTACGCCGAGCCCGGCGCGGGTGACGTCCGGCTGGCGGTCGCCCGCAAGAAGGCCACAGGCAAGGCGAAACCGCTGGGATCACTGCTGGTCAACCCCGGCGGACCCGGCGGCTCGGCGGTGGACTACCTCCAGCAGTACGCGGGCATCGGCTACCCCGCCGAGGTGCGGGCGCGCTACGACATGGTCGCCGTGGACCCGCGCGGAGTCGCCCGCAGCGAGCCCGTCGAGTGCCTGGACGGGCCGCAGATGGACACGTTCACCGAGACCGACATGACCCCCGACGACCAGCAGGAGACGGACCGGCTGGTCGAGGAGTTCAAGACGTTCGCGGAGGCCTGCGGGAAGCATTCGGCCCAGCTGCTGCGCCATGTCTCCACCGTCGACTCGGCGCGGGACATGGACATCCTGCGGGCGGTCCTCGGCGACCCGAAGCTGAACTACGTCGGGGCGTCCTACGGCACCTTCCTCGGCGCGACCTACGCCGGCCTCTTCCCGGACCGGGTCGGCCGGATGGTCCTGGACGGCGCGATGAACCCGTCCCTGTCGGCGCGCGAGCTGAACCTCCAGCAGACGGCGGGCTTCGAGACGGCGTTCCAGTCCTTCGCCAGGGACTGCGCGAAGCGCACCGACTGCCCGCTCGGCGACAAGGGCAGCACCCCGACGCAGATCGCCGACAACCTCAGCACCTTCTTCAAGAAGCTCGACGCACACCCCGTCCCGACCGGCGACCCCGACGGCCGCAAGCTGACCGAGTCCCTCGCGACGACCGGCGTGATCGCGGCGATGTACGACCAGGCCGAGTGGGAGCAGCTGCGCGACGCCCTGCACGCGGCGATGAAGGACAACGACGGCGCGGGTCTGCTCGCCCTCTCCGACAGCTACTACGAGCGGGACGCCGACGGCCGCTACTCGAACCTGATGTTCGCCAACGCCGCGGTGAACTGCCTGGACCTGCCGCCCGCCTTCACCAGCCCCGAGGGGGTCGAGAAGGCGCTGCCCGAGTTCGAGAAGGCGTCCCCGGTGTTCGGCCCGAACCTGGCGTGGGCGTCGCTGAACTGCGCGTACTGGCCGGTGCGGGCCACCGGCGAGCCGCACCGGATCGTGGCGAAGGGCGCCGCCCCCATCGTCGTGGTCGGCACCACCCGCGACCCGGCGACCCCCTACCCCTGGGCGCAGTCCCTGGCCCGCCAGCTCTCCTCGGGCCGCCTCCTCACGTACGTCGGCGACGGCCACACCGCCTACGGCCGGGGCAGCACCTGCATCGACTCCGCGATCAACACCTACCTCCTCCACGGCACCCCGCCGGCAGAGGGAAAGCGCTGCTCATAACCCCTGCGCCGGGCCCCGGAGCCCCTGCTCCGGGGCGTGTACGGAGCACCCCCGGAAACTGTGTAGACTTACCGAAGTCGCTGATCGCACCATAGTGCGGGCGACGCGCCGCTTTAGCTCAGATGGCCAGAGCAACGCACTCGTAATGCGTAGGTCTCGGGTTCGAATCCCGAAAGCGGCTCCATGGAAAGCCAGGTTGGACCCCATCTGACCTGGGCTTTTCTCATTTCTTTGATTGATTCGCGGTCTATACCACTGCCCCTGCGAGGCCCGCTCGAGGGCTGGATGGGTCCAAGACGGGACCGGAGTGGCTTACGCATTTGTAATGCGTAAGTCTCGGGTTCGAATCCCGGAAGCGGAGCCGAGGAAGGCCAGCGAGGCCCCCACTGAACTGGCCTTTTACCGGTCGGGGGGCGCGGGCTGCCAGCAGGACGACGACTTCCCGCACCCAGCGGGTGACGGTGGTGCGGTGTATCTCGTTGCCGCCGGCCAGGTCGCCGGGCTGCTGGTCACAGCGCAGCACCGCCAGCACGATGGCGGCGATTCTCCCGGCGGCCAGGGTCCGCCACCGGGAGCCGATCTTCTTCAGGTGGCTGCGTATCAGGTCGGCGGAGTAGTTCAGGGTAGAGGTCGACAGCGGCAGGCGGGCGGTGTGAACAAGGTCGTCAGGGTCCTCGGCGCGGGGATTGTTTTTCATCAGAACTGACCGGCACCGTCACACGCTGACGTCAATGCCCGTTCCGGCAGGCAGCCAGCAGAAGCGGTCCCGGATCTCGGCCGGGGCCGAGGCCAGGTGCCGTTCGATGGCTTCACGGTTCTCGCGGAAGTGGTGCCAGCCCTCGTAGTGGATGGGGAAGGCGGTTCGCGGAGTGAGCAGACGGCATAGTTCGACAGCTTGAGTGGCCGTCATGGTGTAGCGGATCGGACCCGTCAGGGGAAAGCGTACGCCGCCCATGTGCAACAGGGCGGTGCCCACGTTCAGGCGACGGGCGATGTGTCGTACGCCGTCGTAGAGGACGGTGTCTCCGGAGATCCACAGCGCCCCGTGTTCTTGCCCCGTCCAGTGGAGCGCGAAGCCGGTGACGTCCCCGGTGATCGGCCGGGACAGCGGCGGTCCGTGGCGGGCGGGGGTCGCGGTGACATCGATCGTCGTGCGTCCTGGGGCCTGCAGGCGTGTGCTCGACCAGGGTGCGAGGCCACGGGCATTGCCGCTGAGTCGTCGTGCTCCGGACGGTGTGGTGAGTACGACGTCCGCGGTCGGCAGCAGGGAGCGCCCGGCCGAGTCGAGGTTGTCGCCGTGGTGGTCGTGGGTGAGCAGGACGGCGTCGACCGGCGGCAGGTCCGCGGCGGCGAGGGCGGGGCCGGACGTCTTGCGGGAGGAGGTTCCCCAGCCGAACGAGTAGCGGCGCCCCGGCGGATCGAATGTCGGATCGGTCAGCAGCCGCCAGCCGCCGACCTCGATCAGTGTGGTCGGGCCGCCGATGTGGGTGACGCGGACGTCGGTCATGCGGTGATCCCTTCCGATGGCCCGGGACGGCGGGCAGGGCCGCCGTCCCGGGCGTGCTGGTGGCTACCGGGCCTGCGACAGGGCCCACGACAGTGCGTGGTCCGCGACCTCCTCCCAGCCCGGTGAGGCCGGCATCAGGTGCGGCTGCCCCGGATACACCTTGACCTCCGTGACGGTGTTCGACATGTAGTGCTTGGCATTGGACTGCTGGACCTGGGGCGGCATGAGATGGTCCAGCTCGCCGGAGAGGAACAGCAGCGGTGCGCGGTCGTCGTTGTGGTAGTTCACCCAGACGTCCTGATGGCCGGGCTGGAGGTTGGCCAGCACGCTGTTCCACAGGATGCGGCCCGACGCGGGGATGGCGTAACGCTCGTAGAGCGCCCGGGACTCGTCTTCGGAGAAGGTGTTGGTGAAGGCGTAGTGCCACTGCTCATGGCTGAGGCCGACCGCCTTGTGGTGGTTGGCGGGGTTCTTCAGCACGGGGAAGGTGGCCTTCACCTGGCTCAGCGGGACCACCTTCACGCCTTCGGTGGGCGCGGAGTTGATGGCCACTCCCGCCGCGCCGAAGCCGTGGTCGAGCAGGACCTGGGTGAACGCCCCGCCCGCCGAGTGGCCGATCAGTATGGGCGGCTTGTCGAGCCCGCGGATCACGTTCGCCAGGCTTTCGATGATCTGCGGGGCAGTGACCTTCTCGATCGGGGTCGGGTCGGCGTTCAGGGACTCGACCTCGACCTCGAAGCCGGGGTAGGCGGGCGCGAGCACGCGGTAGCCCTGCTTCTCGTAGCGGTCGATCCAGTGCTCCCAGCTGCGTGGCGTCACCCAGAAGCCGTGGATCAGGACGATGGTGTCCGGTGCGGTCATCGGTGTTCCTTCCCGGGCGTCAACGGGTGGCGGCGTGAGCGGCCAGGATCTGGCGGACGACGGCGTCGGGGTGGGACATCATCACGACGTGGGAGGAGCCCTTCACCTCGACGGTCGTGCTCCCGGCGCGCTTGGCCATGAAGCGTTGCACTGCGGCCGGGATGACGTTGTCTGCGGAGGGGATCACGTACCAGGACGGCAGGCTCTTCCAGGCCGGCACGCCGCTGGCGGACGCCAGTCCCCCTACGCTGCCGGGGCGCTGGGTGGCCGCCATGAGCCGCGTCACGGAGGTCGGCAGGTCCTTGGCGAAGACCTCGTGGAACTTCGCCGGGTCGATGTAGCCGTCCGTGCCGGTCGTGCCGTCGGGCAGCGGGAACGGGTGGGTCACCAGTGCGTCCGGCAGTTTGCTGCCCGGGAACATGCCAGCCAGTTGCAGCGCGCTCTCGCCCTCGTCAGGCGCGAACGCCCCGACGTACACCAGTGCCTTGACGTTGGCGTGCCCGCGCCCGGCGTTGGTGATGACCTCGCCGCCGTAGGAGTGGCCGACCAGGATGACCGGGCCGGAGATGGCGTCGATGACGCTGGATACGTACGCTGAGTCGCCCGCCAGGTCGCGCAGCGGGTTGGCCGGGGCGATGACCGTGAACCCGGCCCTCAGCAGCCGGGCGATGACGTCGTTCCAGCCGGAGGAGTCGGCGAACACGCCGTGCACGAGCACGACGGTCGGTTTCGTACCGCCGCCCGAGCGGGCGGAAGCCGAGGCGGGGGCGGCGCCGAGCGTGACCGCTCCCGCCACGAGCAGGCCGCCGAGAACGCGACGGCGCGGCTGACCTTCGGGAGTCATGCGGCGGTTCCTTCCGTGGTCAGGAGTTGAGGAAGTCCAGCAGGTCGGCGCCGAGCTGTTCCTTGTGCGTGTCCGTGATGCCGTGCGGCGCTCCCGGGTAGACCTTCAGCGTCGCGTTCTTGACGCGGTCCGCCGACGCCTTGCCGCCCACCTCGAAGGGCACGACCTGGTCGTCGTCGCCGTGGATGACCAGCGTGGGTACGTCGACGGCGTCCAGGTCGGCGCGGAAGTCGGTGGCCGAGAAGGCCGCCACGCACTCGTATGCGCCTCGGTGCCCGGCCTGCAGGCCCTGGCGCCAGAACGCGTCCCGGATGCCCTGGGAGACGTCGGCGCCGGGTCGGTTGTGGCCGAAGAACGGTCCGTCCGCCAGGTCCCGGTACAGCTGCGAGCGGTCGGCGAGCGACCCGGCGCGGATCGCGTCGAACACCTCGATCGGTACGCCCGCGGGGTTGTCGTCGGTCTTGAGCATGAAGGGCGGTACGGCGGAGACCAGCACGAGCTGCGCGATACGGGCGGTGCCGTGCCGCCCGATGTAGCGGGCGACTTCGCCGCCGCCGGTGGAGAAGCCGACGAGGGTCACGTCGCGCAGGTCGAGCGTGTCGATGAGGGTGGCGAGGTCGTCGGCGTAGGTGTTCATCTCGTTGCCGTGCCAGGTCTGGGGGGACCGGCCGTGCCCGCGGCGGTCGTGGGCGATGGCGCGGAAGCCGTTCGAGGCGAGGAACAGCTGCTGTGCCTCCCAGCTGTCCGAGTTCAGCGGCCAGCCGTGGCTGAGCACGACCGGCCGGCCCGTGCCCCAGTCCTTGTAGTAGATCTGCGCTCCGTCGCTTGCGGTGACGTACGGCATGGAATGCTCCCGTCTGCAGGATCTTTCCGGTCGCCCCAGCGTCGGCGAGGACGGACGGTGCTCGAATCCCGTGGAGCGCGTAGTCGTGACCGGGCTCAGTCGTCCAGGGCCTGGTTGAGTTGCCGCCGGGACGTCACGTCGAGCTTCCGGAAGATCTTCCGCAGGTGGTAGTCGACGGTGCTGGCGCTGATGTAAAGCTGGGCGGCGATCTCGGCGTTGGTCGCGCCGCTCTTGGCGAGGCGGGAGATCTGGTGTTCCTGCGGGGTGAGCGTGTTAGTCGGCCCGGCCGTCCCGCGCTGGGGGTGCGCCCCCGTGGCGGCAAGTTCCTGGGCGGCGCGCGCCGCGTATCCCGCGGCCCGCATGGCGTCGAACATCGCGACGGCTGTGCTCAGGTGCACGCGGGCGTCCTTGCGGCGCTTGCGGCGACGCAGCCACTCGCCGTACAGCAGGTGGGCGACCGCGAGATCGGAGCGCGCTCTGGTGCCCGCGAGCAGGGTGATCGCCTCACGGTACAGTGGCTCGGCGTCGCCGACGGCTGCGAGCAGCGCGCTCGAGCGGGCCAGCAGGCCCAGGGCCCAGGGCGTGCCGGAGGCCGTCGCCCGGGAGGCCAGTGTGCCCAGTGTGGTCGTGGCGAGGACCCGGTCGCCGCAGCGAACGGCCGCCTCGACGAGGTGAGGGAGCAGCCGGGAATGCACTCCGAGCACGTCGTGCTCGATCAGTTCGTGTCCGATGGTGCGTGCCTCGGCGTAGTCGCCGCGGCTGAGGGCCAGCACCATCATGCCGATGCGGGCGATCGACTCGACCGCGCCGCTGCCGAGCCAGGTACCGGCCTGCATCGATCCGCGCAGGACGGTGTCCAGATCCTCGTGCTCGCCGTGCCAGGCGAGCAGTTCGGGATGCCGGTAGATGGCCCACACGTCGTCGTTCGCGCCGATTGCAGCACGAATGTGATGCCCCTCGGCCAACAGGTCGTCGGCAGCGGCCAGCTCGCCGAGATTGGTCTCGAACATCGTGGCGCAGTAGAGGGCGGTGTCCAGCTGCCAGAGGGCGCCGGTCCGCCGGGCGACGTCAGCCGCCCGCTCGATGACGGCGGTGTGCGTCCGCTCGTCCCACAGGATCATCGACATGGTGATGGCGGGCAGATAGCCGCGCAGCACCTCCTCCTCGGGGGTGTCCGGGTCCAGTACCACGGCGCAGGCCCGCCGCAGATGGGGTACGGCGCGTTCGTAGCCGTCGGTGGCCAGGGCCGCGAAGCCGCGCAGCACGAGGTCGACGCCGCTCGCCTCACCGGTGCGCGGCACCAGCGTCTCCATGGCCCGGGCGATCTCGGCCGGCGTCGTGTCCCGCATCAGATGCTCGGCGGTGATGGTGCGGTCGATCGCCCTCAGGAGCGCCTCACGAGCCAGGTCCGGAGCGCCGTCGGAGAGGAACTGGGCGGCGCGCACGCACAGCGCCGGCGCGTGCGCGAACGAATCCGCGCGGCCCAGTGCGATGGCCGTGGTCGCCCGGACCAATAGCGCCCGGCCCTGGCCGGCGTCGCCGAGCAGCTCCGCGTCGATGCCGTCCAGCAGCGACTCCGCCTGAAGCGGCGCACCGGACCGAAGCGCCGCCTCGGCGGCTGCCAGCAGTCGCCCTGCTCGCACCTCGCCTTCTGGCGTCAGCTCGGCTGCCCGGGTCAGGAACGTGGCGCGCGCGGCGTAACCGCCCCGGGCGCCCGCCCGGTCGGCCACACGTTCCACTTCCGCGGCGACGGCGGCGTCCGACCCGATCGCGGCCGCGGCGAGATGCCAGGCCCGCCGGTCGCTGTCGGCCGGGCGGTCGGTGACCTCCGCCAGCGCGCGATGCGCCCGCCTTCGCTCGACGCTGGTGGCGCCGCTGTACACAGCCGACCGCACCAGCGGATGGCGGAACTCCGCGGCAGCGCGCAGCACCACCAGACGCGCGGCTTCGGCCGGGCCGGAAGCCTCCGTCGCGATCCCGAGCCGGCCCGCGGCGCTCGTGAGGTAGCCGAGGTCGCCACCCGGCTCGGCGGCGGCGAGCAGCAGCCAGGTCTGCGTCGGCTCCGGCAGCTCGCGGACCTGCTGGAGGTAGTGTGCCTCCAACCTGCCGCCCACCGGCAGCGGTTCGGGCAGCGCCAGCCCTCCGGCGAGCTGGTCCGCGGACAGCTCCTGCCCCAGGTCAGCCAGCGCCAGCGGGTTCCCGGCCGTGGCGGCCACGATGCGCGCCGCGACACGGGCGTCGAGCTGTCCGGGGACGGTCTCCCGCAGCAGTTCCAGAGCGAACTCGTCCTCCAGGCCGGCGACTTCGGTGTGTGAAAGGCCCGGAGGCACGTGGAAACCGGTCCGCGCGGCGAACAGCAGGCCCACGCCCTCGGCGTGCACCCGCCGGCCCACGAAGGCGAGCACACCGAAGGACTCCTCGTCGAGCCATTGGGCGTCATCGACGCAGGCCAGCACAGGCCGCTGCTTCGCGGCCTCCGCAAGGAGCGTGAGCGTCGCGAGACCCACCAGGAACGGGTCAGCGGACCGATCGTCGGCGAGCCCACACGCCACCCTCAGCGCCGCGCGCTGGGTCTCAGGCAACGCCCCGGGCTCCTTGAGATCGTCCAGGAACGGCACGAGCAGTCGGTGCAGCGCCGCGAACGGAAACCCAGACTCCGCATCCACCCCCGCCACCCGCAGAACGCGCAGGTCGGCTGCCTCCGCGGCCGCATGATCCAGCAAGGCGGTCTTACCAATGCCGGCGTCACCACGAAGGAGAACGACACCGCTCAATCCCTCGCGCAGATCCGCGACAATCCGGTCAAGGGCCTCACGTTCCCTGACCCGCCCCTTGAGCATCACACCGACACCTTTCAGAAAGGTCGGGTGGCAAGGTCAACGGCAACGCGGTCCCCCCACGTACACACTGCTCCCGCACCCTCCGCTGGTGCTGCCCATCCTGCATATGCTCCCCCGAACTTGCATGAGACTTTCATAACTCATATTCCCCCCTCCGCTTTCTCGCTGCTCCTCCATCGGCCGGACCAGGCTGTGACCCCGCCGATGTGCAGCGACGTCGTATCGATCTCGAACTCCGATACACGTCGTCGCTTCGCTCGACCCCGGCGGAGCCGGGTTCGGGGTCAGGGCAGCAGCCGGCGCACACGCCTTGCGTACTGGGGTCGTATGCCGGTGAGGTAGACGGGAAGGTGGTGCAGCCCCCAGCCGGGACTGAGGGCCGGGGCGACGCGCTGGTGATCAGCATCGCCGAGGAAGTCGGCGGCGTCATCATCTCCAACGACAACTTCGCGCCGTTCCAGAAGGCGAACTCTTGGCTCCGCGACGCGGGGCGGGTACTCGGAGCCACTCACTCCCAGGGGGTAGGGGTCTTCAACCGGCGCGCACCGAATGCGGCGGCGCCCGCACGGCCGAGGTGACGCGCTCGGGGCGACGAGGCGCGGACTGCCGCAATCGCGACGGCGGTTCCGCAGGCCGCGCCAGGACGGCAGGATAGGGCCTCTTCGCGTCGCAAGGTCTCTGTGCTGGACGCGCCTTTGCCGCCCGGCCTGAGCTGGAGTCCTACCCGGCTGGGGCCCGGTCGGCCTGCCGACAGCACATCCCTGGGTCCGGGATGGGTCCGGAAGGACAGTGAAACCCCGTGAACGATCACCGCGTCTGGGATGGGCGCATACAAGCTGACCTGCACAGACGGGGGAAACGGGGGAGGCCAGGGAACGCCGGGGCAATGATCTTGCGTTCTCGTAATGCGTAGGTCTCGGGTTCGAATCCCGAAAGCGGCTCCACTGAAGCCCAGCTCAGACGGTGTCTGAGCTGGGCTTTTTCGTTCATTGCCGGACGGGCTCTCCGTAGCGGGGTCGGTAGAGGGGGCCGGGTCTACCCGGCGTGTGGCGAACAGTAGTTCAGCGGGCGCGGCGGCTTCGAGATCGGCACGCCGCCCCCCGGCGAGGTTGGTTCTTCCCCTCGGGCTTCGCCTGCTTCGTGGTTCGGTCGGTGTCGGCCGTCTCCGACTCGGAGGCCTGGTGCTCGGCGCCACCAGTCGCCGTACCGGGGGGCGGAACTGCGTCAGACCGTGGTGGGGACGCCGATGCCGTGGGGGGTGCGCCAGTGGTCCACCTCGAAGGTGACGCGGGGGGTGTCGGGCCGGGCGTCGTTGCCGTGGTGGATGGCGGAGGCGACGGAGATCGTGAAGGAGTCGGGGTCGGCGGACGAGCCGCGGGCGCGGAGCAGCGCGGCGATGCGGTCGCGCAGTTCGGTGCGGACCCTGGTGGCCATGGCGAGGGGATCCCGCAGATGGCCGGTCAGCCGGATGCTCGGCACCGGGAGACGGTGGGCCAGGTTCCACAGGCCGGTGCGGACGACGTGTTCGGCCACGAAGTCCAGTTTGGAGCCGGCGCCCTCCGCCATGGCGCCCGACTCCTCGAACGGGATGAAGCGGTGTTCGGGCCCGGACGGGGCATGCCCGTGGAGGACGACCAGGGTGAGCGGGTTCGCCTCGGCCGACGGGCCCGTGGAGAGCAGCTCGGCGTGGCTCTCGTGCATGGTCTCCCCGGGACGCCTGCTGTACGAGCGGAAGTACCACTGGGCCTTGCCGTCGATCATGGGCGCGGTGCGGAGCATCGCGGTGGCGGCCTTGCGGAGCGCCTGCTGTTGTTCCTCCTCGGGCGCCCGCCGCTCGCGGGCCTCCTTCGCCGTGACCAGCAGATCGGCCAGCCGGGCCCGGGACTTGAGGGTCTCCCGGTGCTCGGCGGCCACGTCGGCCTGCTCCGCGTACTGTGCGCGCCGGTGCAGTGAGCGGGCCAGTTCCCTCAGGTCGCCGAGGGAGCCGCGCAGGTTCAGCTCGACCGCCCGGTGCATGTCCGAGCGGTTCCGGCTGACCCGGGCGTGGTTCTCCAGGGTGATCTGGGACCGGCCGTCCTCGCTGGCCAGGACGACGGACGCGAAGTGGTAGCCGAAGTGCGACCCGTTGCTCGCGCCCGGCTTGGCGTGGTTGAACTCCAGGGTCGGCCTGCCGGACGCGTCCGCCGCGTTGATCGACTGGACGAGGTAGCCCTCGCCGACCTCGGCCCAGGCCCCTTCGTTGATCCCGATCCGCCGGGCCGCCCGGGACAGCGCGTACCGGCGCGGGTCGACGTCGTGCTCGTGGCTGAGCGCACTGCCGTACTCCCTGCCGGGCAGCGGCGAGCCGCCCTGGCCGCCGACGCCCCGGGTGTCCCGGGCGATCTGGCCGGCGGCCCAGGCCGGATCGGTGTTCGCCGGGTCGATCCCGCGGTCGGCGACCCGGGCGAGGGCCTCCGCGAGATGGTGGGTGCCGGTGACCTCCGCCGTGTCCAGGGCGCTGACCCGGCCGGTCGCGACCCGACGCTGGGCCCGGAACACCACGTCCGAGGCCCGGACCTCGCCGGACACCATCTGGGCGAAGTCCCGGCAGGCCTCCTCCTCGGAGCGGCCCGAGCGGGTCAGGAACCGCGGGGTGACCTGCACCAGCCGTGGTCCGGGCGCTCCGTCGGGATCATCCAGGGTCAGGGACACCTCCGGATCGGCGTCCAGCCTTACCTTGCTGCCGGCGGCCGCCAGTTTCGCGTTGGCGTCGGCGACGGCCCGCTCGGTGGCGTACGCGTGCTGGTTCAGGCCGCGGGCGGCGATGGCCAGCGTGCGGTCCTGTGACACCCGGATCGGGGGCTGGTCCTCGGCCCGCATCTCGCCGAGCTCCTGGACGGGCAGGACCAGCGCGGGGGCGTCGGGTCCGGACCGGACGGCGTGGAAGGCCTCGAACCCGGTGCCGGGCAGCCGGTGGAAGAGCACGGTGTCGGTGCCGGGGGCCCGCACCGTGTACGCCGTGGTCTCCAGGCGCTGGGCCTGTAGGTGCGCCCGGTGGTCGAGTCCGCCCTCCGAGTGGGTCGCGGCCCAGTGCGGGTCGGGTCCGGTCAGCTGGATCCGCTCCACCGTCGTCTCGTGCGTCCGGACCCTCGTCAGGTCCAGGGCCCCGTCCGACGGTGTCCAGACCCGGTTCCCGGTCGCCCGGAACACGGCCTCGGGCAGGCCGTCCGGGCCCTCCGGGTAACCGCGCACCGCCAGCACGATGTCGGCGTTCCGCGGCCGGACCGGGTCGTCCGCCAGCAGCGCGGCGAAGTCCTCCGCATGCCACAGCCGGATGTTCCCGGACGGGGTCTCCAGGGTGATGTGGTCGCGGTGGGCGCGGGCCAGTACGACGTAGGCGTCGTTCCAGGGCACATCGGGCTGGTGGTGCTCCCCGTCGGTGTGATGCACGTGGTACCGGAGGGGGTCGAACCGGGGTCGGCCGATGCCTCGCCAGTTACGGCCGTTGCCCATCACGGTGTTCTCGTGTCGTGCCTGACGCACCAGCTCCGCGGCCTCGGCGGGGGAGCGGTCAGCGAAGGGCGCGGCGGCCGGGGCCCGGGTCGTCGCCGCCCCGGCGGGGTCCGCGTCCCGCTCCACCGAGAGCAGGGTCTCGCGCGCCGCGGCCGCGGACGGGCCCGGTACGGCGACGGAGGCTTCCGCGGAGTGGCCGGTGCTGTCGGTGTCCCTGAGGGGCCCGGTGTTCGCGGTGTTCTCGGTGTTCTCGGTGTACGGCAGGTCGCGCAGGACCGGGCCGGAGTCGGTGACGTCGGCGATGGCCTTCAGGTAGGCGTCGGGTACGTCGATGGTGTCGATGCTCGCCATGAGGCCGGTCCGGTCGGTCTGGTCCTCGCGGCGGCGGAAGAGTGTCGTGGCGTCCTGGTAGCGGTCCGACAGGCCCGCGTAGTGCAGCAGTTCGTGAAGGGCGCGGGCGTCGTCCAGGACTCCCTCGTGCGTGCCGAGGGGGAAGGCGAACTGGTCCCAGGCGCGCGCGGGGCGCTCGGTCCGGCTGATCTCGACGGCTTCCGGGTGGTCCGGGCGGTGGTCCAGGTCCACGTCGATGTGCAGCTGGTCGCCCGAACCGGGCAGTCGGCGGCCGGTGTTGACGTGCGTGTCCAGCAGCGACTGGAGGCGGTCGCGGTACCCGGCGAGGTCGGCGTGGCCGAATCCCTCGCCGAAGCGGACGGGGAGGTGCAGGGAGAGGTTGCGGACCCAGCGGCCGTCGTCCGCCTGGATCCGGGCGACCGCCGCACGGACCACGACGTCCCGGCCGGCGAGCAGGCCGGGGGCTGGGCGGTCGGCCGCGGGGTCGCGGGCGGGGTCGTAGCGCTCGGTGCGGAGCAGGGCCCAGGCCGCCTGGTCGCGGCGGGGGCGCCACTGGGCGGGGCGCAGGGGCGGTGGTGCGGGGGCCGTGGCCGGGGGGTTGATGGGGTGGGTGGGGTGGGTGACGGTGACGACCGCGTGGTGGGTGGTCTGCGGGGTGTCGTGCGAGAGGTCCGGGACGTGGGCCTCGGTGGTGATCGTGAACGCGGCGGAGGTGAGGGGTGAGCCGAGGTCGCGGAGGTGGGCGTCCAGGCGTCGGGAGAGGAACTCGCCGGTGGCCGCGGCGTGTTCGGTGGCGAGTTGGATCGAGCGGCCGAAGTGGGGGCGGCCGGCGAGGGACGCGGTGGCGTGGCCGGTGATCTGGACGGTGGGCAGGGCGTGTTCGGGGGCGGTGCGGGCGACTGCGCGTCGGGCGAGGTCGGCGGCGAGGGTGTCCAGGTGGGCGGCGGTCTGGGCGGGGGTGTTGTCGGGGGCGAGGGTGACGGTGGTGGGGGTGGCCGTCGCCTCGGCTTCGCCTTCGGCGATTGTTTTCCTGCCCGCACCACCCGTGACGGTTTCGTGGTCGGGTGCGGGTGGCCCCTGTGGGGCGGAATCGCCGTCGCCGTCGGCGGCTGCGGCTGCGGCTGCGGCTGGGGCTGCGGTTGCGGTTGGGGTTGGGGCTGTGGTTGGGGCTGCGGTTGCGGCGGCAGGGGGACCGGCGTGGGTTTCGTCGGCTGTGGTGGGGCGGGGGGCCCGGGGGGCGAGTTCGGTGGGGTGGGGGCTGGAGGAGGGAGCGGCTGCGGGGCGGCGGGTGGGGGTGGACGGGGTGGTGGTGGGGGCGGGGGTTTTGGTCCAGTGGAAGACGTGGCCGGTTACGGAGCGGGGGGTGCCGTAGGGGCCGGTGTCGTCGTGGGGGTGGAGGGTGATGCGGACCGGCTGGCGCATCAGGGCGGCCGGGCCGGTGAGTTCGGCCTTGCCCGGTTCGGTGGGACGCTGGGCGTGCGGGAAGGCCGGGTCGGGGGTGGGGCGGGACGGGGTGCCCGGGGCGCGGGTGACCGGTCGGGCGGAGTCGTAGGTCTGGTCGCGGGTGAAGCGGGTGGTGTTGAGCGGGACGGTGAGGACCGGGTCCTCGGTGAGGGCCGCGAGGTCGAGCGGGGAGACGGTCCAGTTGTAGGAGTTGGTGGCGGCGGTGGCCGACTCGTCCTTGACGGCGACGGTGAGTTCGTCGTCGGCGGCGTCGCGGCGGGTCACTTCCGCGGCGGGGCCGATCGCCTCCATCGACACGGCCAGCGAGGTGCCCGGCACCCGGTAGGGGCGGTCCGGGGTGCCCAGTTGGTGGAAGAGGGCGGGCAGCGACTGGCCGGAGAACATCTGCCGGATCGCGAACTGCTCCTCCAGCGTGAGGCGTTGCTCCTGGCTCAGGTCGTGGCCCGGGCCGAGCCGCGGGTCGGCGGTGAAGGTGGCCAGGAAGCGGGAGACCGTGCCGGTCAGGTGCGCGGGGAGCGTGTTGTGGGCCGCCCGGCCGACCAGGCCGGCGCCCTGGGCGAGGGCCCATGAGTAGTAGGCACCGGTCTGGCCCAGGATGCCCTCGCCCCAGGGGCGCGGGGTCGCCTGGACCTGGACGGCGGTGTCGTGCAGGGCCTTGGTGTTGTCGAAGCCGACCAGGTCGTGCGCCGCGTGCAGGTCGTTCTGCCAGGCCTCGTAGCGGGCGGGGTTGCGGATACGGCCGAGTTCCAGGTCGAACGGGTGGTCGGCGCGGGGCGCGGACGGGTGGGCGGGGTCGTCGGCGACGTGGGGCGGGCCCGGATGGGGCGCGGCGGACGAGGCCTCGGTGAGGGACTCCGGCACCCAGGCCGTGGCCGGGTGCGGGCCCACCGGCTCGGGCTCCTTCGGCAGCCGCATGAAGCGGCCGGTCTCGGTGCGCCGGGTGACCGTCACCTCGTACCGCAGGTCCGTGGTGAACCGGGCGTTGGTGGAGCCGTATCCGGAGGTCTTGTGTCCGACGGTGGTGGTCACGCCGGACTCGGCGCTGCTGCCCCGGCCGCCTTCGAGCCCGCCGGAGGGGGTGGCGGACGCCGAGTTGAAGTGGGCCACCGGGGGGCGTACGGAGGCCCGCAGGTTGCCCTCGGCGCCGAACGTGCCCTTGGTGCCGGACTTGCCCTTGACCGTGTGGGCGGCGGTGACGTCCCGGGTGAGGGGGCGGTCCGAGCGGGAGCCGTCGTCGTGCCAGCCGTCGGTGATCCCGCGCACCAGCACCTCGGTGACGACGTGTCCGGCGCGTGTCACCTCCACGTGCCGGTCCAGGACGCCGGGGCCGACGAGCTCGTCGTAGCGGGCGGCGAGGGTGTCCGGCGAGTAGGTGTCGGCGAAGGGGAGGGCGGCCACCGGGACGGCGTCGGCGCCCGGTCCGCGCACCTGCCGGTCGATCTCCCGCAGGACGGCGTCGGTGTCGGGCAGCTCCACCAGGACACCGCCCGAGATGCCCTGGTCCAGCAGGGTGGCGCGGAGTGCCGGGGGGACCACGGCCGGGGCCGGGTTGGCTGTGGCGCCCGGGTTGGCCGGGTTGGCCGGGTTGGCGGTGTCGGTCGTGTCGGTCGTGGTGGCCGTGGTGGCCGGGTTGGCAGGGTTGTTGGCAGGGTTGGCCGTGGTGGCCGTGGTGGCCGTGGTGGGCGGGGTGTGCAGGCGGGTCACGTCCTCGTCGGAGAGGAGGACGTAGACGTCGTGGTTGTGGCGGAACGGGCGGCCCACGTGCAAGGCACCGGACGCCTCGGTGAGGCGGCCGGCGACGCTCACCTCGGCCGTGGCCCGGTAGACGTGCCAGGTGCCGGTGTGGCTGACCTTGCGCGTGGTGCCGGTCTGCTGCTTCAGGGTGTCCACGGCGTCCCACTGGCCGCCGGCCTTGCCCTTGCCGCCGCCGCGCACCTGGAACGAGGTGGTCAGCGTGCCGGTCGCGGTCTCGGGGAACAGCCCGAAGTCCGGGCCGAGGCTGCCCTTCACGGACCACGACGTCTGGTCGGCGAGGGTGGTGGCCCCGCTCGCCTTCAGCTCCAGGTCGAGGGTGCTTTCCCCGGACAGCGTCTCCTGGTACGTCAGGTCGATCAGCCGGGTCCGCACCGACAGGCCCACCGTGTCGGGTGCCCGGCCGTCGCCGACGTGCCGGTCGAGTGTGTTGGCCCAGCCGGAGTGCGAGGCCGAGACCAGTCCGGGCACCTGGGCGCGGCCGGCCAGCGCCTCCAGGGTCTCGTCGAGTTCCGGGACCCGCGGCGGGTGGACGTCGGGTTCGCGGGACCGGTACGCCTCCACCAGGGCGGCCCGCGCCTGGCGCTGGAAGCCCGCCTCGTCGGCGACCCGTGTGACGGCGTGCAACTGCGGCAGCCGGGCGGGCCGCAGATGCCGGGGCGCGGAGCCGGACCGCTCCGGCCGGCGCACCTCGACCCGCAACCGGTCGCCCGGCGCGGGGGCCACGTCGCGGACGTCGTCCGTCCCCCGCCCGGCGGCGGGGCGCACGGCCGGCAGGGTGCTCGGCGGCGCCCCCTCCCGGTGCGCGGCGACCAGCACCCGGTACGTCACCGGGTAACTGAACGCGTCCGCCGGTCCCTTGTGCTGGAACGTCCGCTTGGCCTGCGTCTCGCCGGACGCCACGGTCTGCCGGGACGGTCCGTACGAGCCGTCCACACCGGCGTTCCCGAACGCCCGTACGGTGTCCGGCGGGTTCAGCGCCCGGCGCAGGTTGCCGCTGACGCCCAGCGTGTGCTTGCCGCCCCGGGTCACCCCCTTGTCGGCGGCGTGGCCCCGGGTCACGGTGTCCTTCGCGGTGCCCGCCGCCGCCCCGTCGTGCTGCCCCGCCCCGGTGTCGGCCCGGACCACCACCTCGTACGTACGACCGGGCAGCCCCGGCAGATGGGAGGCGTCCAGGGTGATCCGGAAGGTGCCGTCGAGGAGCCGTCCGCCGTCGGCGCGCAGCCCGGCCCGTGACACGCGTTCGCGCAGCAGGCGCTGGTTCTCCATGGCCTGCGGCGTGACCCGGGCCGCCCCCGCGCCGTCGGGCGGCGGCAGGATGCCGGGGGCCAGCTCCCGCAGCCGCTCGGTGATGTGCCGCTCCAGTTCCCGGGAGCCGGGCACGTCGACGTAGTCGGTGCGCGCGGCGGTCAGGGGCGTACGCAGGTCGTCGGGGACGGGGCGGGTGCCGCGGGCGTCGGCCGCCGGGGCGGGCGCGGCGTTCTCGGCGGTGTCGGCGGTGTCGGAGGTCTCGGGAGTCTCGGTGGTCGCGGCGGGTGTGTGGGGATCGGCCGGGTGGTGGCGGACGCGGATGACCGTGCCGGTGCGGGGGGCGGGCGGGTTCTCCGCGTCGCGCGGGGGTTCGTCGCGCGCGGGCGCGGGTTCCGGCACCTCGTGGACCGCGCGCAGGCCGTCCGCGCCCGGGGACAGCCGCTCGCGCAGCACCTCGACCCGGAACCGTACGGCCGTGCTGACCAGGTCGCCGGTGCCCTTGTGCTCCAGGCTCCGCTCCAGCGCGAAGGTCTGCTTGCCCTTCTCCTGGTGGGCCTGGCTGTACGCGTAGGAGTAGCCGCCGGTGACCGTCAGCCAGGAGGACTCCTTCGTCGTACCGCTCTGCCACATCCGCCGGGCGCCGCCGCCGTTCAGGCCGAGGCCCCAGCCCGAGGTGTCGGTACGGCCCGTGGCGTGCTCGCCGGTCTCCTTGCCGGTGACCGTGTCCTTGTCGGCGACCGTGCCCTCGCGCGCCGACTCCCCGGGCTCCAGGGTGAGCCGGAGCCAGGCGTGGCCGCCGTCGCTGAGGTCGAGCCGCTTGGAGGTCAGCCCCCAGCCGGCGGCGTGTTCAAAACCGTCGACGACGTTCTTCGGGGACAGGAACTCCAGGATGTCCCGGTGCGCGGTGCCGTCCGGGCGGGCCTCGCCCGGCAGCCGGCGGAAGACGTCCTCGTGCAGCGCCTCCAGACCGGTGACGTCCAGCGGGCGGCCCTCCGCCCGGTCGGGGCGGTCGCTCTCCCAGCCGTGCCAGGCGTCGGGGCGGCCGTCCGCGGGGGCCCGGTCCGGGCGGGTGATCTCCGCGGTCACGTCGGCGGTGACGGGGTCGCCGGCGGGGCGGGTGAGCGTGCGGCCGTCGGGGCCGGTGACCGCCGACTCGTAGTGGAACGCGGAGACGTAGGTGTCGGTGGGGCCGGTGAGCGAGGTCTTCGTCCCCGTCTCGGCGCCCGACTTCACCGAGGTGTCGGTCGCGTGCGTGGCGCCGCCCACCTTGACGGAGGGGGTGACCAGGGCCAGCCGGTCCCCGTGCGAAGCGTCCGGGAGGATCACCACCGGAGCCAGGTCCAGGCCCGCCTCAGAGGTGGTGAGGGCGGTCTTCTTCGGCTCGGCCGTGCGCTTGGCCTCGGCGGACCGGTCGAAGCTCTTGCCGTCCTTCTCCTCGGCCGTCGCCTGGACCTCCCGCAGGCGCCAGGGACCGGGCCGGGCGGTGAGCACCACGTCGTGCGGGGCGCCGCCCACCCGGAGCTGGAACCGCCAGCCGCCGTTGACCATCTGCTCGTGCCGGGTGCGGAAGTTGGCCGGGTCGAACTCCGCGTCGAGCCTCTGGACGACCTGGCGGTCGGTGCGGTGCGCGGCGGGCAGGGTCGCCAGCACCTGCTCGCGCAGGGCCTCCGGGCCGGGGGCGTCGGTGATCCGGATGCCGGCCAGCGACCGCAGGTGCCGGTCGGCGAGTCGGGCGGGCGGGCCGGGCGGCTCGGGGGGAGGCGCGGGGTGCTCGTCGGTGGGGTGTTGCGCGGTGGGGTCTTGGGCGACGGGGTCTTGGGTGATGGGGTCTTGGGTGATGGGGTGTTGCGCGGTGGGGTGGTCCACGGCCGCGGGGGCACCGGCCCGGTGGGGTTCGGCGCCCGACGGAGGCGGCACCGGGGAGTCGCCCTTCGGCTCCATGGCCTCCGGCCGTACGCCCTCCGGCTCCGCACCCTCCGGCTCCGCACCCTTGGGCTCCGCGCCCTCCGGCTCTGCGGGCAGCGGCTCGGACTCGGGGGACTTGACCGGCTCTTCCGGTGCCGGGCCCGTGAAGCGGAACTCGGCCGGGGCGTGGATGAGTTCGGCGTCGTTGAGGCCGGGACGGAACCGCAGGAGGGGCTCGCCGCCCTCCTGGTGGGTCGCCACGATCTTGCTGAAGACGCCCTTGCTGAAGGGCGTGGTCGGCTCCCAGCCCATGTGCGCGCCGTGCATGACGGCCATGTCGTTGGTCATCATGGCGTCGACGGCCTCTTCGTACCGCTCGCCCGCCAACCGGGTACCGCCCGGCGTGCTGATGTCGAACACGTCGTGGTCGCCGGTGATCTCCCGCCAGCGCTGCTCACCGTCCAGGCCGAGCACCAGGCCGTCCTCGACCTTGAACCGGCCCTCGGTGTGGAGTTGGGCCATGACCGGAGCCAGGGTCGTGAACTCCTCCGCGCGCTGCTCGTACCGCGCTTCGAGCCGGTTCCAGGTCGCCTCGTCGAGGCCGCCGCGCTCGGGCAGGGACGGCTCGAAGTAGCCGATCAGGCCCTGGTGTTCGGCCTTGGCGCCCAGCAGCACGTCCAGGTCGTTGACGGACTTGGCCTTGATGTCCGCGGGCTTGGGCAGCTTCCCCTCGTCGAGCCACTTCGGGGCGGCCGGGTTGGTCGGCCGGACGTCGATGACGAGGTTGCGGGTCCGCGCCAGACTCCGGAACTTGTCGAAGTTCTTCTCCGGCATGCCGTGGTCCGACCGCGCCGTCGTGTCCGTGACTCGCGGGTGCGGAGCGGAGGGGGCGGACGAGGTGGACGAGGTGGACGGCGCGGCCGGGGAGTCGGTGGTCGCGCGGGTTCCGTCGGCCACGGGGGCGCGGGGGGTGAACTCGTCGGGGTGCGGAGCGGGCGCCTGCCGGGTCACCTGGAGCATGGAGGGCGTGTCCGTTCCGTGGAACACGCTCTGCACGCCGTCCGACATCGCGAGGAACTCGTTCTCGCCCTCGTTCAGGAAGAGGGTGTGCTCGGGCTGTCCGTCGATCGGCGCCCTGCTCTGCAGGTACGTTCCGAAGACCTGGTGGATCGGAATCTCCTGCGAGGTGACCCAGAACGCCCCCAGCGTGTGGTCGGTGGCGACCGGGTCCTTGTACGGTTCCAGCAGGCTGTACGAGTCGGCGGGCCCGCGGCGCAGATCGAACCGTTGGCCGTTGCCCGGAGGCGTGCCCTCGTTGGCCGCTTCCACCGCTTCCCGCTTGTCCAGGCGCAGGAGCTGTACGACACCCCTGTCCGGATCCACGTTGGGCATCTTCACCCGGGTCAGGATCTCGTGGGTGAAGACGTGCTGGGCCACCATGCTCCGCACGTACTCCGGGCCGAAGTTCAGTACCGGCAGGGCCCCTTCGGTGTCCCACGTCGGCATGCCGTCCTGCACGACCCCGTTGCCTTTGAGGCGGTGCATGTAGAAGCCACCGTCATGCGTCGGCGGACGGAAGTGGTTCAGTAGTACCTTGAAGCGCAGCGCCTCGGTGGTGTTGGAACCGGCCGACTGGTCCATCGCCCACCCCGCCAGCCAGTCGCTGTCGCCGCCGTTCCGTTTCAGCCAGGCGTGGAACCGCGCCGACACACCGTCAGGTCCGTGCAGCGAACCGCCGATCGGGCCGGTCGGATCGGCCGGTGAGACCAGAGCCCACGACGCCCCGTCCCGCACGACCAGCTCCGGCGGCAGGTCGCGCAGGAAGCCGTCCTCCTCCATCAGCATCCGCACCCGCAGGAACTCACTGCGGTACTCGGCCCGCCAGCCGCCCTGCTTCAGCGAGGACTCCACCTTCAGCAGACTTTCGGCACGCTCCCGTTCCTCGTCTCCCGGTTCCCTGTCACGGATGACCTCGCGCGCCCGGTCGGTGATCAGCTTGAGCCGGTCCTCAGCCGCCTTCGCCGTGGCCTCGTACGCGGCGATCCGGTGATCCCACAGCGGCCTGGCGCCGGTGTCGTCCTCCGCCGGGAGATGCTCCGCCCCGTTCTCATGGGAGTACGCCGTCGGCGTCGTGGTGATCGTCTGTTCGGATGTGAACTCGCGGGCGATCAGGCCGAATTCGACGAAGGGCTCCTTTCCCCACAGCGTGGGCGCGTCGAACGGCCCGGACGGCAACGACACCAGCTGGGGGACGCTCGGGGGAGGCACGGCCGGCGCTTCCGTGTCCTCCTGGTGCCCGGCGGCGTCGGTGTGTGCCGCGCGGCCCTCGGACTCCGGCGTCCCGGGACGGTCGTCCTGGTTCTGTCCTCGGGCATCCACCACGTTGTCGTGGTGCACCGGGGCATGGGTGGGAGCCGGTCCGGCCCAACGGGAGGGCCCCGGCTGAGCGAGGGTGACGCGCCTGGGCGGCGAGTCGTCTTCCGAGTCGGTCCAGTCCGCCCCCTGCTTCTGCTCGTCGTCGGAGTCGTACTGCAGCCGTCGGCCGTTGAGCGCGTTGTCGAGCGCCCTGGCGAGATCCGCCGGGGTCGTGGTGCGCGGGTCCGTGGCCGCCGAGGCCTTCTGCCCGGAGCCGTCGAGCGCCTCGTAGCGCGACGGGTCGGATACCGGGTCGACCCAGGTGTGGCTGCGCTTGTGGGGCGTCGCGGCGAGGCGCGTCCGCTCCCAGTCGGCGTCGTGCGCGAGCCCGGGTTCCTCGCGGTGGAGGTCGCCGATGACGGCGGCGATCAACTGCAGATGGCGTTCGCGCAGACCGCCCCTGCTCAGCCCGTCGGGCGACTCGGTGTGGTAGTTGCCCAGCAGACTGCCCTCGACATCGGGGCGGTGCGGGACGGCCGCGTCACGGTACTCGTCGCGCAGGTTGAACACCTGGTGCGTCAACTCGTGCGCGAATTCGATGGGTTCGGCGTTCGCCCGCCATTTCCGCTGGTCCATGATCCCGTCGGCGCCGACGAGATCGACCGTCAGGTGCGCCTCCTCGCCGGGCCTCGCACGCACCACGGTCACATGCAGCCGGTCACCGCCACCGGGCGTGTGGTCGGGGCCGGGCAGACGGTAGCCCGGCGCGTTGAGGTACGTCTCCACCCCGGCCGTCACCTTGGCCCAGACGGCGTCCGTGTCGTGCCCCAGGCCGCCGTCGCGGAACGCGACACGGACGGTCAGGTCGGTGAACTGCTCGGCGCGGTGCGTGAACCGCCGGGCCTCGAACTCGGACCGGACGACGATGCGCGGCGTGTGGTCGAGCTTCATGCGCCGGGGCGGGACCGATCCGGCGGGGTGCCCGCCGGGGGGCGGGGTGCGGTCCGGGACCGGCCCGGCGGCGGCGGTCTCATGCGCGGCGGCCCCGACTCCGGCCTCGGCCCGGGCCCCGGTCTCGGCTTCCGTGATGTGCGAGGTGGCGGTCGCGGTCGCGGTCGTGTGCTCGGTGGTCGCGGTCGTGTGCTCGGTGGTGGGGGTGGTGACCGTGGTGCCGCGGTCGGTGCCGGTGTGCGTCGGGTCCGTGCTCACCGTGGACGGGCGGGCGGCGTCGGTGGTCCTACCGGGACCGGCGGAGGTCGTGGGGCGGCTCGTGTTCGCCGCCGTGGTTCCGGTACCGGGGGTGCCGTTGCTGCTCGTCGTGGAGCGGGCCGGCGTGGTGGCGGGCGTCCCGGTGCGGGGGGCGGACGACGTGCCGGTGGTGGAGGAAGTGCCGTTGGCGGACGTCGCCGTGGTCGATGCCGCGTGCGACGGGGTGGTGACCGTGGTCGTGAATCCGGGCAGCCCGTGCTCGGCCTCCTGCTCGTGCCGGGCAGCGGCGACGGACGAGGTGGACGACGACGTCGACGTCCGGTGGGCAGCGCCGTCGCCCTGTTGCCCGGTGGCGCTCCCGGTCCCCGTGCGCGTCCCCGTACCCGTCCCTGTCCCTGTCCCTGTCCCTGTCCCTGTACGTGTTCCCGTCCCCGTCCCCGTCCCCGTCCCCGTCCCCGTCCCCGTACTCGTCCTGGTGCCGGTCTCCGTCGCGTTCGTCCCGGCCGTGCTCGTGGCCCCCGTCGCGTCCTTGAAGGTCCCGGTGCCGGACGCTTGTTCCGTCTTCGCGGCCGAGAGCAGGCCGGGCAGGCCCGCGAGGGCGGACAGGCTGAACTTGAGGGCGTTCGGCACGCTCACGTGGACCGGGTCCACCTTGACCGTGTCGTCCTTGCCGCCGAACCGCCGCTTGCCGCCCCCGCCCAGCGCGCCCAGCGCGCCCGAGCTGATGGACGTGCCGAACTCGCTCTCCCCGTCGTGGTAGATGCCGTACATGATCCCGGCGGTGCCGATGCCGGTGGCCGCGCCGAGGATGCCCTTGCCGAGCAGCGAGTGCGCGAACTTCGGCGCGAGGACACTGCCGACGCCGAAGAAGAGACCGCCGACGGCCCCGCCGATGGCACCCGACACCACGGCGGAGACGGTGTTCTGGGTGGACCACTCGGTGCGGTCGCCCTTGAGGAACTGGATGGTCTGCACGGCGACGTCGAGGCCGACGTTCATGGCGATACCGGTCGCGACCGAGATGAGCAGCCGGCGCAGGATCATCTTCACCGCGACCCGGGCCGCGGTGATCGCCACCGGGATGACCTCGGGCGCGAAGAAGATCCACTCCGCGATCTGCGCGGCCAGCAGGATGAGCTGGCCGATGATCATGTACTTGGAGTACTCGACCTGGACGGCGGTGTGCTTGCCGAGCTTGCCCAGCTGGTTCGCGGACTCGGCCATCTCCGGCAGGCTGGCCTCCAGTTGGGTCACGAAGGCCTGGAACTCGTCGGCGACCTGCCCGCCCACGCTCGCCAGGACCCCGTTGCCGGACGCGCCGATCTGCCCGCTGATGCCCTTGAGTTCCTGCGCGGCGTCGTTCCACGCCTGGCCGAGGGCGTGCAGGTTGTCCTCGTCGCCCTTGGGCCAGGCCTGACCGACCGCGAGCCGGGCGACCCAGGCCAGCTCGGGGGGCATCTCGACGCTCATAGCCGGGAGTTCACCGCCGGGTGTGGTGCGGCGTGGAGTCGTGGCCGCCCGTGGTCACGGAGTCCGTGGTCGGCGTGACGGCGCGCAGCGCCTCCACGTTCCCCTCCTCGGTGCGGGCGAAGCCCCTGGCCATGGTGCGGATGCCGTCGACCGTGCTGTCCAGCACGTTGCCGACGCCCGTGATGCCCTCGCTGAGCTGCCGCCTGGGCTCCGCGTACTGCTCCAGGAACTGCCGGCCGCTCTCGTCGTCGCCCCAGCAGGGGCCGAGCGCCTCCAGCCGGCCGTCCAGCTTGGTGGCGATGGACCGGATCCGCCCGGCCAGCTCCAGCATCTGCGGGGCGGCCCCGTCGAGCCTGGTGGTGTCGACGGAGAAGGTGCTGTCACTCATGGGTCTCCCCCTGGAAGCCGTGGTCGACGTAGTCGCGTACGGGGTCCGGCATCGCCGGGTCCTCGGGCAGTACGGCGGCCGGATCGACCCGGCCCTGGAGCAGGTCGGGCACGGTCACCCCGGGCGGCAGCCGCTCGGCGAGCACGCCCGAGACGCCCTCCAGCGCCTCGGCCCTGGCCTGCCGCAGGGTGCCGAGCAGCACCTCGGCCAGTTCCTTGGGCGCCATCCGGCGGTAGGCGCCGGTGGGGAACTCGATGGCGGTGACCTCCCCCTGGGCGCCGACGGTGATCTTCACCGTCTGCCGCGGGGCGGTCACGGTCGCCGTCGTGTCGTTGATCCGGCGCCGGGTCTCGGCGGCCTCGTCGCGCTGGCGGCGGTACTGCTCCAGCAGATCCTCGATCTGCTGGTCGTACGGGCTGGGCACGGGAACTCGTCTCCTAGCGGGCCGGGTCAGAGGGTGGCGGTGGAGTCGCCGGGGACGGCGCCCCAGGTGCTCTGGTGCTGGACCAGGAGGTCGGCGATGCCCCGGGCGGCCGGTTCCTCGTCGGGCTCCTGCTCCTCCTCGGGCTCCTCGGGTTCCGCCGGTTCGGGGCCCCCGTCGCCGCACATCGCGTCGCCGAGGGCGACGGTGCCGGACGGTGCGGTGGCGGCGGTGCGGTCCGGCTGCCAGGTGCTGCGGGGCTCGGCGGACTCGGCCTGCTCGGGGTCCGCCTCGTGCTCCCGGTCACCGCGCAGCGCCCACAGCAGGGGGACGAACGCGCCCGCACCGGCCCCTGCCTCCCAGGCGGAGAAGTCCTCCTCGCCGTCGTCCCCCTGGTGGTCCGGGGTCAGCGGCACTCCGTCGGACCCGACGGCGACCGGTGCCGTGAGAGCCGCGGACGCGGACGCGGGCTCGGGCTCGGGCACACCGGTGGTGGCGGTGGCGGTGGCGGTGGCGGTGGTGGTGGCGGCGGTGGTGGTGTCCGTGGACGCCTCTGCCGTCGTACCCGCTCCGGCCGCCGCCGCGTTCTCCTCGGCCCCGCCGGTCGTACGGCCGGTGGTACGGCCCGTGGCGGCGCCGGCGGTGGGGCCGGTGGTGGTGCCGAATCCGGGCAGGTACGGCACTCCCGGCAGGGCGCCGGTGACGGAGCCGGCCTCGTCGTCGCCGGACTCCTCCTCGCCCTCCCAGGGCGCGGTGCTCGGGTCGAGCAGCCCGGAGGCGTCGGTGCGTTCGCTCGCGCCGTCCCGGCCGGTGCCGGAGGCGGCGCCCATGCCGCCCATGCCCGGCAGGTACGGCATGCCGGTCGTGGCCAGGCCCTCGCCGCCGGCCGCCGCGCCCAGTTCCGAGCCGACCTCGTCGCCGCCGGGGGTCTCCTCGCCCTCCCAGGGGTCCGCGCTGGAGTCGAGCAGCCCCGAGGCGTCGGTCGGCTCGGAGGCGAGACCGGCGCCGTTCGCCCCCGTACCGCCCATCCCCGGCATGTACGGCATCCCGGAGGACGTCGCCAGTTGGGAGGGGGTGAGTGCCTCCGACGACAGGCCGTCGGCGAGGCCGTCGGCGAGGCCGTCGCCCAGACCGGCGCCCAGCCCGTCGTCCAGACCGGTGTCGCCGAAGGCGGCCGGATCGGCCGTGGACAGCCCGCCCAGCGAGCTCTCCCCGTCGGCGCCCAGGCCGCTGCCGCTCAGCCCGGCCAGGCTGCCGAGACCGGGGAAGGAGAGCGGGTTGAGGGCGCTGTCGATGGCCGACGGGTCGAGGCTGCCCAGGTCGCCCAGATCACCGAGGTCGCCGATGCCGTCGCCGGTGCCGCCGAGGTCCGAGCCGTCCAGGCCGAGGTCGCCGGGGAAGGCGGTGGGGTCGGTCGAGCCGTCCAGACCGGCCAGGTCCCCGACGTCGCCGATGCCGTCACCGGTGCCGAGTCCGCTGTCCAGGCCGCTGCCGAGGCCGGTGTCGGGGTAGCCGGAGAGGTCCGACAGGTTTCCGGTGTCGCCGAGGCCGCCGATGCCGCTGTCGGACCCGCCCGGGTCGGGGGTGTCGCCCAGGCCGTCGTTCGGGTCCGGTAGGCCCTCGTCGCTGCCCGAGTCGTTCGGGTTGTCGGTCGGCGAGGTCACCGGGGTCGGGTTCACGATGGCGTCGGTGGTGACCTGGTAGGAGTGCGCCAGGCTCTTGAGCACGGCCCGCATGTCGTCGGTCATCATCGCGACGAGCTCGGGCTTCTGGCTGATCGGGATCAGCCCGTCGGACATCGGCGTGACGCCCATCCGCTGGGCCTCGTCGGCGTAGAACGAGTCGATCTCCGCCAGCAGGTTCTGCGCGCTCTGGAAGGAGATCGCGTTGTTGGCGAGCTGGTGCGGGATGGAGTGGTCGCCGGTCGAACCCCCGGACAGGACGTCGGCGTTGGCCTTCACCTGCCGGGAGAAGTTGGTCATCATGTCGAGGAAGGAGTCGGCGGCGGTGCCGCCCCACGGGCCGTTGTCGCCGGCCAGCGCCTTGGCCTGGTCGACCAGGCTCTTGGTGACGCCCTCCAGGGTCAGCTGGACGTGGTAGAAGGCGTTGGCCGCGTCCAGCAGCGACTGCGGGTTCGCGATGGAGCGCGCGTGTGCCAGATTGGCGTCGGTGGAGACCCCGGACGACATGCCGTAGACGGCGGCCTTGATCTGCTTCCAGTCCCAGTTGTCGTAGTCCGTGATGCTTCCCGGGGACGAGCCGTCGGGATTCCCGAAGATCGTCCCGTCCTCGCCCTGGTGGAAGCCGCCGCTGTTGTAGTCCGGCACGTTCGCCCTCCCGCGGAGCCCGCCTAGGCGGTGGTGTTCGAGTTGCCGGTACCGGTGTTGCCGTTGCCGTTGCCGTTCGAGTTCCCGGTGCCGGTCGTGGTGGTGGTCATGCCGCTGCCGCCGTTCGACGTCATCATCGTGTTGAAGTCGGCGGTGGTCGTCGTGAAGGCGTCCGCCAGGTCCTGGGCCGTCGCGTTGTTGACGTCCTCGGTCGTGGTGTACTTCCGGCTCAGCCCCCGTACGCCGTCCCGCAGGTCCGTCAGGCCCCGGACCAGGGCCGAGAGGGCGTCGCCGTAACTCTTCTTGAGCCCGTCGTCGGCGTTCGGACCGTTGACGGTCGTCCGCATCTTGTTGGCGTGGTAGAAGGCGCCCGGTGCGATGGAGACATCGCTCAGACCGGTGGCGACGTCGCGCACCGGCTGGATCAGCAGGTCGATGTTGGAGGCGAACAGGTCCAGCGACGGCGTGCTGACCGAGGTCCCGTTGTGCCCGTCACCGCCCGGCACCGGCGGCGGCACGAAGGGGTGCAGGTCGGAGAGGATCCCCGGGACGTGCAGGACGTCGGTGCCACCGTGGTAGTGGTGATCGCCGGAGCCGTCGCTGTTGCCGCTGCCGCTGTCGTTCCCGCCGTAGTCGTTGTTGTTGACGTTCGGATCGCTGCTGCCGTGGTCGCTGTCGGCGGTCTCGTTCGCCATCTCACTGCTCCCAGAGACTCACGCCGTGCCGCTCGCCCGCGTAGTAGGACTCGTTGATCTGCCCGAGTGCGTTGGTGGCGTTCTGCGCCTGCGTCACCATGTCGGCCGCGGCGGCGTCCCACTTGGCCTTGGCGATGTCGTAGGTGGCGCGGGCGTCGCTGGTCCACTCGCTCAGGTGCACCTTGGCGCTGTCGTCCAGGTCGGTCAGCGCCGACTGGATCTTCCCGCTGATCGCGGTCATCTCGCCGACCACGTACTCGACCTGGTTCATGTTGACGGTGTACGTAGGCATGGGTCGCTCCTCGTTGGTGGGGTGGCGGGGTGATGGGGTGCTGGGGTGCTGGGGTGACGCAGGCTCAGAAACCGGGCAGCGGAGTGGACATGGACTTGTGCAGCTGGGTTGCCGCGTCCGAGGTGTGCTGGTGCGTGGTGTCGTAACTGCCGGTGTTGGCCTGCAGCTTCTGCAGCATCAGCTCCAACTGCTGCTTCACCGTGCCGAAGTCGGTCATCCAGGTGTCCATGGCGCTCTGGAAGGTGCTGGAGGCGTCACCGGTCCAGCTGGAGCGCAGCGCGTCGATCTGGCTCTGCATCTGGGTGTACGTGTTGTTGACCTCGTCCAGGGCGGTCTGGAAGCTGCCCTGGGCGGTCAGCATGCCCGAAGTGTCGACCGATGTGTTCGTGTTGGCGGCCATGGCCGTTCCTCTCCTGCCGGGACGTGGGGTCGTCGTTCGTGATGGTGGTCCGCGGCGGTGCCGGTACGGGGCCGGATGCCGGGCTCGCTGCCCGACCGGCCGTGATTCTCTGTCCCTGCGGTCCGTCAGCCGGCCACCAGCGCGTCCTGCGGGGCGTCCTGCGATGCGTCGGCCGGCGGGAGTTCGCCGGCGAGGTCGGCGGGGACCAGCACGGGGGCGCTCGCGCGGGCGGCGATCCGGTCCGCCAGCCGGTGCGCGCCGTACGCGCCGTGCGCGGGGTCCTGGGCGGCGAGCGCGGCGACGACGTCGGCGGGCACGTCGAAGCCGAGGACCGTGAGGCGCCGCCGGGTCAGCTCCGCGAGACCCGCGCCGGTCCAGGCGGGCAGCCGCAGGTACTCCGCGAACGTCCCGGCCAGGTCGGTGCGGGTGCGCAGCAGTTCCATCAGGCGCGGGGCGCTGCCGCAGAGCACGAGCACCGGGCCGTACCGGCCGGCGCCGTCGCGGGTCGCCGTCTCCGCGGTCAACGCGTCCGCGACCGCGTGCCGTTCGGCCTGCGGCCGGGACTCGAAGGCGGGGTCCGCGGTCACCGCCAGCAGGCCGCCGGACGCGCGCCGGAAGGCGTCGGCGAGGTAGGCGCGTGGCTGTGCGGTCCAGCGGGTGGGGACGGCCGACAGCGGTACGTGCGTGAACGCGCCGGAGGGTACGACGCCCAGCTCGGCGAGGGCGCGGGCGTAGGCGGCGGCCACGGCGCGGCGGCCGCTGCCCGGGGGGCCCTCCAGGACCACGTCGGCGAGGCCTGCGGTGCCTTGGTCGAGCCGGCCGAGCTTGCCTAGCTCGGCGAGGGTGGCCAGGCGGGTGGTCAGGGCTTCGGTGACCGGGGTGAGGGCGGTGAGGGTGGTGAGGTGGCGGGTGGCCGCCGCCTCGGCTTCGCCTTCGGCGATCGTTTTCCCACCCGCACCACCCGTGACGGTTTCGTCGTCGGGTGCGGGTGGCCCCTGTGGGGCGGAATCGCCGTCGCCGTCGGCGGCTGCGGCTGCGGCTGAGGCGGCAGCGGCAGCGGCAGGGGGCGGTGGTGCGGGTGCGGCGGACGGCGGTCCTGCGGGTGCGGGTGCGGGTGCGGGTGTGGGTGCGGCCTGAGGTGTGGGTTGGGGTGCGGGTACGGCCTGAGGTGTGGGCTCGGGTGTGGGTGTGGGTGTGGGTGCAGGTGTGGGCTCGGGTGTGGGGGACGGTGGGCGTGGGGCCGGGGTGACGTCGGCGGCGGT
This sequence comes from Streptomyces sp. NPDC048291, assembly GCF_043201715.1. Lineage (NCBI taxonomy): Bacteria > Bacillati > Actinomycetota > Actinomycetes > Kitasatosporales > Streptomycetaceae > Streptomyces > Streptomyces sp. NPDC048291. Next base: position 118,551 of record NZ_JBICZC010000019.1, on the reverse strand, counting down.
GAGGAGGCTCAACTCGTGGTCGTGGCCCGGTGGGTGGGCGGCCAGCCGGGACGCCTGGGCGCCGATCATCGACTCGAAGACCTGGCGGGCCACCCGGCCGTTGCCGAAGGTCGGGCCCTTGGGAACGGTCTCGAAGTAGCGGGACAGCGCGTCCAGGGCGTCGGCGGAGAGCTCGTAGTAGTGCTTGGCGCACAGGCCCCGCACGATGGTGACCAGTTCCTCGGGGGAGTAGTTCGGGAACTCGATCGTCCGGGCGAATCGGGACGCCATACCGGGGTTGGAAGCGAGAAACCGGTCCATGTGCTCCGAGTAGCCGGCCGCGATCACGACGATCTCGTCGCGGTGGTCCTCCATCAGCTTCATCAGCGTCTCGACGGCCTCCTGGCCGAAGTCCGGCCCGGTACCCCGCGACTGGTTGGTCAGGGTGTACGCCTCGTCGATGAAGAGCACCCCGCCGAGCGCCCGGTTGAAGACCTCCGTGGTCTTGATGGCGGTCCCGCCGATGATCTGGGCGACCAGGTCGGCGCGGGCCACCTCGACGATGTGGCCCTGGCCGAGGATGCCGAGTTCGGCGAGGACCGCGCCGTAGAGGCGGGCCACGGTCGTCTTGCCGGTGCCGGGTGGTCCGGCGAACACGAGGTGGCGGCTCATCGGGGGCATCGGGAGGCCCATCTCGGTGCGCCGCTTGGTCATCTTGTTGAGGTTGATCAGCCCGGTGACCTCCAGCTTCACGCTCTCCAGGCCCACCAGCGCGTCGAGTTCGGCGAGCGGGCCGGTGGTGGCGGAGCGGGAGACGTCCGGGTCCGCCGGGGGACCGGGAGGCCGCCCGGAACCACCTGGGTCACCGTCCCCGCCGAAGCCCCCGCCGTCTCTGCCGAAGCCGCCGCCCGCGTGGTCGGTCGGGCGGTCGGACGAGCGGTCGTCCGTACGGGCGGCGGGCCGGTCGCCGGCGTTGTCCTGGACCGCGCAGTTGCCGAGGTCGGTGCGGGCGTCGGCGTGGGCGTTGACGCCCTGGCCGCGCGCGCCCGTCATCCGGCATCCGACGGCGGTGAACGAACCACCGGCGAGGACCCGTACCGCGTCGCCCGGCGAACCGGTGAACTCCGTGTCGTGCGCGGTCAGTTCCGCGTCCTCGCCGACGACCGCACCGCACCCGCGAAGGACGGATCCGGCCACGAACGCGCTCGCCGTCCCGGCCAGCCCCAGCCCCGTCGCGCCCTGCCCGCCGCCGGACATCGCGATCTCGGCGTCCCGCAGGGTCACCCGGGCACCGCCCTGCGCCCGGACCCCGGCGCCCGCGGCGCCGGTGACGGTCAGCCGCTCCAGCTCGGCGGTGCCCGAGTCGGCGGCCTGCACGGCGGCGGTCGCCGCGTCCCGGACGACGAGCCCCGTCGCCCGTACGGTGCTCCCCGCGCCGGTGACGTGCAGCCCGACCGGGGTGCCGGTGAGCTCGCAGTCCTCCAGGCGGGGCCGGGCACCCCCGGTGACCTGGACGCCACCGCGGGCCGCGCCGGTGACCACGCAGCCGCGCAGGTGCGGGGCGGAGCCCTCGGCGACGTGCACGGACTGGCCGCCGGAACCGGAGAACGCGCAGTCGGTGAGCGTGGTCTCGCCCCGGCTGGTCAGGTACGCGTCCAGCGCGGTGCTGCCGGTCACGGTGACCCGGAGCAGGGCGGCCCGCGCCTCCTGCTCCACGGCGACGGCGGGCTTGCCGCTGCCGGTGATCCGGGTCGCCTCGACGGTCGCGACGGCGTTGCCGTTGACGCAGACGCCGTTGCCCCGGGGACGGTCGAGCAGACAGTCCCGTACGTCGAGGCGGCCGTGCTCGGCGACCACCACCGCCGACGAACCGGCCTCGGTGATCTCGGTGTCGGCCAGCACGTTCGCGCCGTGCGAGGTGACCACGACACCCGCGCCGTGCGGGTTGGTCACCCGGCAGCCGCGGGCCGCCAGGGTGCCCTCGTTCCAGGCCAGTACGGCCGTCCACGCCGCGCCCTCGATCCGGCAGCCGTCCAGCGCCGACTGCCCGCGCCGCAGGTCGAGGACCGGGGCCTCCCGGTCGGCGCCGGACAGGACCAGCCCGGACAGCTGCACCGCCTCGGCCTGCACGACGACCGTGCTCCCGGCGGGCGCGTGCACCCGTACCGTCCCGGCGCCGCCCTCCGCGGCCAGGGTCACGGGCCTGACGAGGTCGAGCGACTCCTCGTACCGGCCGGGGGCGACCGTGATCAGCGCCCCCTCCGCCGCCTCGGCCAGCGCGCCGGCGATCGTACGGTGGGCGCCCGGCCGGTCCGGGGCGACCAGCAACACCTGCCTGCTCACGGCTCGACTCCTTCTGTGCGGACCGCACGGGGGGTCACGATCAGTCCGGGCGGATCGGCGCTCTCGGCCGCGGCGTCGGTGCCGGCCCGCTCCAGCGCGTCCAGGATCTTCTCCAGGCCCTTGACGGCGATCTCGTCGAGCTTCGCCGCCACCTCGTCCCGGCCGCCGCCGCTCTTCTGCGCGGCCTCCGACGGGGACAGTTCACGCATCAGCACCGCGGGGCCCTCGGCACGCAGCACCCGGAACGCGGTGCCCGGCAGGAACACCACCCGGTCGGGGACGGCCGCGTCCAGCGAACTGGTCCGCCGCGCCGTCATCGACCAGATCAGGACGTCGGTGGCGCCGCTGCCGCGCGGGCCGGGGTGCAGCGACGTACGGGCGTGGCAGAACGCCCACTCGGTGGCCAGCCTGCCCTCGCGGTACCAGGCGCGTTCCGCGTCGCCGAGCCGGGTGCGCAGCAGGGCCGGGCCCCGGTAGGAGGGCAGCCGCCGCAGCCCGGCCGTCACACAGCGCGCCAGCGGTACGTGCGGTCCGGGCGCCGCCTCGCGCACCGCGGCGTCGGCGAGGCGGGGGTCGCCGGACAGGTACAGGCGTACGGCGACCAGTTCGGTCAGTGCGTCCGCCGCCTCCGTCCTGGACCGGCCGCGCAGTCCCGGCGACTCCGACATCACGCGCGAGACGGAGCCGGCCAGGGCGTTGTACTGCTCGCTGAACGTCCGGCGCAGCCAGTCCCGCTCCTGGGCGACCCCCCGCTCCGGCGGCAGCGCACAGGCCGCTGCCCGCGGCACGGGCTGCACCCGCACGGCGGACCCTCCCGCGACAGCCGACGGCACGGCGGCCGTGCCGGTGCCGTGACCCGGTACGGGACCGGGGGCCGGCCCCGAACCGACGGGCGGCGCGGGCACGTCCGCGTCATCCCGCTCCGGGCTCGCGTCGAGTCCGCCGAGCGCGTGGACCTCATCGAGTCCGCCCATCTCCGCGATCTCCGCGATCTCCGCCTCGGGCGCGGCGGACTCCAGGCGGAAGCGCGGTGGGGTGGGGGGTAGGGGCCGTTGGGCGTGGGGCGGGACGGGGTCGGGGGTGACGGGTTCGGCAAGGGGGGTGGATTCGGGCGGGAGCGTGCGCCGGGCCGGGGATGGGGGCGTGGATCCTGCCGCGGGCGCGGGCGCGGATCCGGCGGGCGGTACGGGGCCGGACCACAGGGCCGCCTGCGACGCGGATCCCGGAATCCCGGCCGGTGTTGATGTCTCGGGCGGTGCCGGTGTCCCGGCCGCCGTCGATGTCTCGGGCGATCCCGGTATCCCGATTGACGTCGGTGGGGATGGCGGCGGCGTAGCCGCCGACGCCGATCCCGGAACGCGGGCCGATGGGGACGCCGACGCCGACGCCGACATCGGCGTCGCCTCCGCCTCCGGCGTACCGGCCCGTGCTCCGCCCCGTACGGTGCGGGATCTGCTGCGTACGGTGGGGGCCTCGTCGAGGTCTGCCGCGCCGTTGCCGTGGCCGGGGGCGGGTTCGGCGACCGGGGCCGCGTTCTCGTTCTCGGGGCCGGTCGGGTTGCGGACGGTCGGGGCCTCCGAGAGGTCCGTCGCGCCCTCGGTGTCGGGTCCGGCGGGGGCCGTCGACGGGTCGGCGCCGGATTCCGTGCGGACGGGCGGCAGGGCCGGTGCCGGCGGTATCGGCGGCACCGGCGGCACCGGCGGTACGGCGGCCGTGGCGGGGGCCGGTGGGGTGGTGTCGGTGGGCAGGTAGGTGGTCGTGGAGGGGGTGGTCCGGTCGCCGGGGGCGGCGGTGGGCAGGGTGTCGTACAGGACCACCGGGGCGCCCAGGACGTCGGCGAGCGCCTGGCCGGGGACGGTGTGGTCGGCCGGGACGTCGAGGGCGCCGTACAGGACGAAGCGCACCGCCGGGCGGGCGCCGGGGAGCACCGTGTCCCAGAAGCGGGCCACGTCGACGGGGGACAGCGGCGGGGTGCCGGGGCTGCCGAGGACGACCACGCAGAGGTGCGGGTCGGTGGGTGCGGCGGCGACCGCACGTCCGTGGTGCGCGGCCAGGGGGTCCCGGTCGCTGGGGCGCAGCCACACACCGGCCGGCACCGGCTGGACCACGGCACTCGCGCCGACCGGCGTGGTGCGGGTCGGCACCGAGAACTCCCAGTGCGGCTTGGGGAAGCGCTGCGCCACGGGCTCGGGGTCGTGGCCCGGCCGGAACCGCAGCCAGGCCGCGCCGTCCTCGCCGGGCACGAACAGGCCGCCGTCGACGGTCGGGACCAGGTCGCCGTCGGGGGCGAGCACATCGCGCCCGAGCCGGTCGGCGATACGGCGGCACGCCGTACGGACCTCGTCCGGACCGCTCCGGCCGAAGACCAGCCGCGGGCTGCCGTACCGGGCGGACGACAGCAGCCGGGCCACCGACTCCCACTCCGTGGCGAGGGCGCCGCCGGGCAGGTCGACCACGGCGAGGGTGTGCAGCGGGTCCTCGGTGATCCCCCCGGCGAACGCGGCGGCCCGGTCGTCGAACCTGCCCTTGGGGTGGATCAGGAGGGCGTCGCCGACGGGTGTCGAGCGCAGGCGGAGCCGGGCCATCGGGATCAGCCCTTCGCCGCGGCGGCGCGGCTGAGCACCGGACCGTCGGGGACGAGGGCGAGGACGCCCGCGGGCAGCGTGAGCCGACGCTTGCTGTTCTCGAACCCGAGGGCCCGGGCCGCGTCGCTGTCGGCGATGCGGTACTTCAGGCCCTGCTCGGTGATGAGGTACTCGGTCTCGGTCTCCGCGCCCTCCGGCACGGCGAGCACACCGGCCCCGGCCGGCAGCACGATCCCGCCGGCGCCGGGCGTCCCCACGGTGATCCGGGCCCCGCCGTCGGCGAGTTCGGTCAGGCAGACCGTGCCGCCGGCGGCCAGGGCGCGGACGCCGGTCAGGTCCGGTATCCGGCCGGCGCCGCCGTGGTCCGCGGAGACCGGGGCGACGGCGATGTCCGGCTGCCCGACCTGCCGGGGCGCCGGTGCCCCGGGCCGGGCGGCGAGCAGGGCGTACTCGGTGGCGTTCACGAGAGCGAGTCCGTCGGAGCGCATCACGTAGTGGTGCTCGGTGCCGCCCGTGCTGGTGCGGAAGACCTGGCCGACCTCGGCGCTCTGTCCGGCGACCTGCCCGGCGGCCTTCCCGGCGCCGGGCGGTACGGGCGCGGTGAGCGCGGTTCCGGTGGGGACGGCGGCCAGCCAGTCGGCGGTGGCGGGCAGGGCCGTCTGGTCGTCCAGGCCGAGGGCGATCAGCGTCGAGGCGCCGGGGACCGGGTACTTGACGTTGCGGAACAGCACGTAGCGGGTGCCCCCGGGGCCGCTGAGCAGCACCTGCCGGTCGGCGGGGAGGGCGGCGAGCGCCGCGGCGGACCCGCCGAAGACGAGGGTCTGCCCGTTCCCGGCCCGTGCCTTCCCGGCGGCTCCGGCCGGTGCCTTCCCGACGGCACCCTTCCCGGCCTGCGCCCCCGCCTGTGTCCCGGCCTGCGCCCCCGTCTGTGTCCCGGCCTGTGTCCCGGCCTGTGTCCCGGCCTGTGTCCCTGTCTCCGTCCCGGTCGGCGTCCCGGTCGCGGTCCCCTTCCCGGCCTGCGTCCCGCTCGCGGCCCCCTGCCCGGTCGCCGCCCCCTGCCCGCCGCCCGTCTGCGCCGCCGTTCCCTGCCCCGGCAGACACCGTGCCCACGCGCCGGTCGTGAGGGCGGACGCGTCCGGCACCGTGTCCGGGGCGCCCTGGATGCCGACCGGGGTGCCGTGCGGGACCCCGGCCAGGGACTTCGCGGAGACCGTCTCCGGCGCGGTCCGCTCGCCCGCGATGAGCAGCGCGGAGGCGTAGTTGCGGACGGGGCGGAGCTCGCCGTTCGCGTACACGTACCGGTTGCCGGTGTCCTCCTCCAGGACGATCGCCCCGTCCTTGCGCCAGCCGTCCCCGGCGACGGGCGAGATCAGCCCGTACACCCCGAACCCGGCGCACAGCAGCACCACGAGCCCCACCCCGAAGACCGAGCCGAGCGCGGACCGCCGGGTCGGGCTGTCGCCCCGGCCGGGGTCGCCGCTGACCAGGGCGGAGGCGAGGCGGCCCATGGCGAACTGGTAGGCCTGTACGTGATCGCGTCGCGTCTGCATGGCTGCCGCCGCCCCTAGCCCGCGAGGCCGCGGAAGTAGCCGTACGCGTGCAGCACCTGGAGCAGCAGGGGCAGCAGCGCGATCGCGGTGACCGTCTCCAGGAGGTCGCCGAAGTGCCCCCACACCGGCAGCAGCCGGGCCCGCGGCAGCCGCCAGGCGCCGACCAGGAGCAGCAGCGCGGCGGCCAGCAGCACCGCGAGCACCGCGGCCCGGCCGCCGGGGCCGGTGGGCGCGACCCGGACGATGAGGACGAGCCCGAGGCCGTAGGCGCCGGCCAGCACGGCGGGGACGCGTTGCAGGGTGCCGTTGGTGCCGCGGGCCCGGAGCAGGACGGCCAGGCTGAGCGAGACCGGGAGCAGCCAGCCGGCCCAGCCGGGCTCGCGGTCGGCGAGCAGCCAGAGCGCGACCGCCCACACCAGCGCGGAGGCGATGCCGATCGCGTCGAGGCAGGCGGTGGCGACGGCTACCCGGGCGGCCACGGCCTCGCCGGATTCGGGCTCGATGTCGAGCTGGAGTTCCGCGGCGTCGTGGGGGAGTTGGGGCACCCGCAGCCGGGCCGTGCGCAGGGCCAGCCGGGGGGCGAGGTGGCCGAGCACGAACAGGCCCACCGCGACCACCGCGGCGGCCTGCACACCATGCAGTCCGGTGGCCAGGGCGAGTCCCGCGCCCACCGCGGCGGCGACCGCGGTGAGCAGCACCGTGCCGGGTACGACCAGGGGCAGCGCGCCCAGTGCGAGCAGCACGCCGGCCAGCGCCACCACGTACCCGGCGGCCAGCAGCACGCCCGTGGGACCGGGGGCGAACCCGTCGGCGGGGCCTTCGCGCAGGGCCGTTCCGGCGAGCGCGGCGAAGCCGAACGCGCCGACCCCGGCGACCAGTACGCCGCCGCGGTCGGCCTCTGCGCGGGCCGCCGCCGCGCAGGCCGCGGCCAGCACCAGGGCGACCGCCCCGGCCGCCGCCGCGGTGCGCGGGCCGGGACCGGCGCCGAGCAGTGCGGCGGCCAGCGCGGCCAGCGCCAGGCAGGACAGGGCGAGACCGAGGCGCCGGGTGAGTTCGGGGCGCCAGCGGCCGGTTCCGGCGCCGACGGTGTGCGCGACGCCGTCGGAGACGTCGTCGAAGTGCAGGGCGGGCAGCGCCGCGTCGGCCGGCCGCAGGTGCAGCACGTCGCCGTCGCGCAGCCCGGCGCTCTCCGGGGTCGCCTCCGGGTCGAGGGGCTCGGCGCCGAGCGGTTGCAGCACCCAGGAGGTGCCCTCGACGCCGGGGCCGACGGCCTGGCGCAGCAGCACCGGCAGCAGGGTGGAGACCGGGGTGGTGACCGGGACGGCGAGGTCGGCCCGGCCGGCCGGTGCCTCGACGGTGAGGCGGCAGACCTCGGTGACCCGGACGGACGGCAGGGGCGTGGCGCCGCCGGCGGCGGGCGCGGTGGTGGGGCCGGCCGGGGCCGGGGCGGTGGTCATCGTGCTCCTGTGGGGACGGGCGCCGCCGACACCAGGCCGGTCTGGACGAGCTGGACGGTGCGCCGGGTGACGAGCTGGGCGCGGCCGGCGGGCAGGGTGCGTGGCTTGGCCTCGCCGATGAACTTGCCCTCCTCCTTGGGGTAGGAGAAGAGCAGCGCCGGGTTGCCCAGCTCCCACATCCGGCGGATCAGCGGGTCCATCACGGACCGCATGGCGCCGGAGGTGGAGCGGGCGACGACCAGGTGCAGCCCGATGTGCGCGCCCTGCGCGAGCAGCGGCACCAGCGGGTTCATCGGGGAGGGCGTGCCGGGCGCGCCGGCGAAGAGGTCGTAGTCGTCGACGAGGACGAACAGCAGCGGGCCGGTCCACCAGTCCCGCTTCTCCAGCTGCTCCGGGGTGACGTCGGCGCCGGGGGCCCGTTTGGCGACGGACACGGCGGCGCTGTCGGCCAGCTTGCCGAGCGCGTCGTTGTCGACGACGTAGCCGACCCGGTACTCCTCGGGCACGTCCTTGAGGAGTCCGCGGCCGGGGTCGGCCAGCAGGATCCTGGCCTCCTCCGGGCGGTAGCGGGCGGTGATGGCGCGGATGGCGAGGCGCAGGGCGTTGGTCTTGCCGGTCTCGCCGTCGCCGTAGACCAGCAGGTGCGGGGTGGTGCCGAAGTCGTGCCAGACGGGGGCGAGCCGCTGCTCGTCCCAGCCGAGGCAGAACCTGAGGTCGCGGGTGTCGGCGGGGGCGGGCAGCCGGCGGGCGTCGAGCCGGGTCGGCAGCAGCCGGACGCCGGGGGCCCGGGGGCCGGTCCAGAACGTGTCGATCTCGGCGACCGCGGCCTTGGTGGCGGCCGTCAGGTCGTCGGTGCGCGAGGAGCTGTCGAGGCGGGGCAGCGCGGACAGGAAGTGGTGTCCCGAGCCGGTCAGGCCGCGGCCCGGCCGGTGCGGGACACCGGCCGCGGCCCGGGAGCCGACCTCGGACTCCATCGAGTCGCCGAGCCGCAGTTCGAGCTTGGTGCCGAGCATGTCCCGCAGCCGGGGCCGTACTTCGGACCAGCGGACCGCGGAGGCGACGATGTGCAGGCCGAACGACAGGCCGCGCGCCGCGAGTTCCATGATCCGTTGTTCCAGGTCGTCGAAGTCCTGGCGGAGCGTGGCCCAGCCGTCGACGACGAGGAAGACGTCTCCGAACGGGTCGTCGAGGGTGCCGTCGGCGCGCAGCGCCCGGTAGGCGGCCATCGACTCGAGGCCCCGTGAGGTGAACAACTGCTCCCGCTGTTCAAGGAGTTGGGTCAGCTCCTCGACGGTGCGCAGCACCCGGTCGCGCTCCAGGCGGGTGGCCACCGAGCCCACGTGCGGCAGTCCGGCCGTGGAGACCAGACCGCCGCCGCCGAAGTCCAGGCAGTAGAACTGCACTTCGCGTGGCGTGTGGGTCAGCGCCAGCGACAGCATCAGGGTGCGCAGCAGCGTCGACTTGCCGGTCTGCGGGGCGCCCACCAGGCCGATGTGGCCGTCGGCGCCCGACAGGTCGGCGGTCAGCAGCTCGCGCAACTGCTCGAACGGCCGGTCCACCATGCCCAGCGGGACCCGCAGCGCGCCCTGCACGCGCGGGTCGGCGGCGCCCATGCCGCGCTCCGGGTCGGGCACGATGCCGGGCAGCAGCTGGTCCAGGCCCGGCGAGTCGGAGAGCGGGGAGAGCCAGACCTGCCGGGCCGGCGGGCCGCTGTCCTCCAGCCGTCCGACGAAGACCTCCAGCAGACTGTCCTCGCCGCCCTCCGGCTCCGCCGTGGCCGCCGCGCCCGGGTCGCGCAACTGCTCCTCGGCGAGCGAGACCAGCCGCGCGGCCTCCTCGGCCTCGCCTGCCGCCGCGGCCGGCCCCTGCCGGTCCAGCCCGAACGCGGTCACCTCGCGTACGACGCCCTGCCGCCCGCCCGTCTCCTCGGGACCCGGCGCCGCGGGCGCGGCCCCGGACACGTAAGCGGCCTTGAACCGGACCAGGTTGGTGGTGTCGACCTTGAGGTAGCCGTTGCCGGGCGCGGACGGCAGCTCGTAGGCGCTGGAGGTGCCGATCACGCTGCGCGACTCCATCGAGGAGAAGGTGCGCAGCGCGACCCGGTACGACAGATGTCCCTCGACCCGGTGGATCCGGGACTCGTCCAGCCGCTGGGAGGCGAGCAGCAGATGCACTCCGAGGCTGCGCCCGAGCCGCCCGATGGAGACGAACAGCTCCACGAACTCCGGCTTGCTGGCGAGCAGTTCGGAGAACTCGTCGACGATGACCAGCAGCGAGGGCAGCGGCGCCAGGGTGGCCCCGGCGGCGCGCGCCTTCTCGTACTCGTAGAGCGAGGCGTACCCGGCCTCCCGCAGCAGCTCCTGGCGGCGGATCATCTCGCCGTTGATGGAGTCCCGCATGCGGTCGACCAGGTGGAGTTCGTCGGCGAGGTTGGTGATGACGGCGGAGGTGTGCGGGAGCCGGTCCATGTTGAGGAAGGTGGCGCCGCCCTTGAAGTCCACCAGGACCAGGTTCAGGATCTCGGAGGAGTGGGTGGCGGCCAGGCCGGTGACCAGCGTGCGCAGCAGCTCGCTCTTGCCGGAGCCGGTGGCGCCGATCAGCAGCCCGTGCGGGCCCATGCCGCCCTGCGCCGACTCCTTCAGGTCCAGCTCGACGACCTCGCCGTCCTCGGTGACCCCGATCGGCACCTTCAGCCGGGCCTCCTGGGCCAGCCGCGGCCGCCACTTGGCCGCCACGTCGAAACCGCGTACGTCGCGGATGCCGAGCATGGTGGCCAGGTCGAAGTCGGACTCCAGCGGCTGGTCCACCAGGTCGACCCCGCCGCCGGTGCGCATCGGGGCGAGCGCCCGGGCCAGGTCCTCGGCCTCGACGCGGCCGAGCCGGTCGGCCCGGCCGCCGACGTTCTCCGTGCCGCTCGGGAACTCCACCCGGCCGTCGCGCACCGTCAGCCGCAGCACCTTGGGGCCGCCGGGTACCGCGCCGGTGAGGTCGAGGAGCACCACCCCGCGCATCCCGGCGCCCAGCAGCCGCGAGGCCGGCGGGAGGCGCACGCCCTGCGCGACGATCACCGTGAGCGGCTCGGCCACGCTGGGCGAGGAGGCGGGGTCGTGGTCGGGACGGTCGCGGACGTCGGGCCCGAGCAGGTCCATCAGCTCGTCGTGGTCGCCGGCGGCCAGCCGGACCGCCCCGGCCGCGTCCTCCGCCGCCGGATGGGCGTTGTGCGGCAGCCACTTGAGCCAGTCCCACTCGCGGCGCGCGGCCTCGTCGCCGAGCACCGCGACCCGCAGTTCGTCGGGGGAGTGCAGGACCGCGAGCTGGCCGAGCATCGCCCGGGCCAGGAGCAGCGCCTCGGTCGCCTCGCCGGTGAACTCGATGCTGGTGAAGCGCCCCAGGGACACCGGCACCGGCAGCAGGGGCACGGTCTGGTGGGCCTTGGTGAACCGGCGCAGCGAGATCGCGCACAGCGGTTCCAGGTCCTCCACCGGCCGGGTCTGCGGCGGCAGGAACTCCAGCGCGGCGCGCCGGGTCGCGAGACCGATGCGGACCCGGCCGAAGTCCTCGTGCCCGGGCCTGCGTTCCCACAGCCGGGGACCGGCGGCGAGCGCCCACAGGTCGCGGGGTTCGGGGTTGTCCCACAGCAGCGCGGCCCGCTGGTCGTCGGCGGCCTGCCGGGCCTGGACCCGCTTCTGGCCGAGGTAGCGCAGGTAGTCCCGGCGTTCGGCGCGCATCCGGCGGCGCCGTTCCGCGCCGGGCCGGCCGATCTGGGTCAGCGTCATGCTGACCATGGCGACGCCCATCATCCCGGTCATCATGTACATGGACGAACCGCCGCTGCCGACCGTGTACATCAGCACCATGGCCCCGGCGCCCAGGCCCATCGGCAGGTACGTCATCACGGAGCCGAAGTCGGCGGTGGCCGGTTCGCCGAGGACGGGGGGCTCGGCCAGTTCCACCTGGCCCTCGGGCATCGGGGGGCCTTCGGCACGCGGCGAGCGCTTGGCGACGACGGTGCTCAACGTGCTCTCTTCTCTGCTGCTGTTCCTGACCTGCGCGCGGTGGGATCCGCGCGTGGAGCGTAGGCACGCGGCCGTCCGCGGCCCGGTGGGGGAAGCGGATGTCCGCCCCCGCGGACGGCGAAGCCTGGCCGGAGGGGCAGCTTCGCCAAGTACACGCCAAGTTGGCGTTAAGGCGGTCCGGTGACGATCCTCGGGCGCCGCTTGGGAGCGGCGGTCCACGCCCGGAAGGAACGCAGGAACGTTGGGGATGATCTCGATCGCAGTCCTCGCCGGTGACCCGATCACCGGTGAGGGGGCCGTCTCGTGCCTGCGCAGGTACCCGGGGCTGAAGGTGGTGCCGCAGGAGGAGCACGGGGACGCGGACGTGGTGCTCGTGTTCACGCCGGACGTCACCGAGGAGACGGTGCTGCTGATGGAGTCGGTGAGCGGCCGCTCGACCAACCCCGACATGGCGTTCGTGCTGGTCACCGAGCACATCGGCGAGGCCCACCTGCTCCGGGCGATGCGGTACGGGCTGCGCGGGGTGATGTGGCGTCAGGAGTCCACGTACGACAGGGTCGTGGAGGTCGTACGCGCGGTGGCCGACGGCGGGGCCGCCCTGCCGCTCCCGGTCCAGGGCCGTCTCGTCGACCACATACAGGCGGTCCAGCGCGATGTACTGGCGCCGCTCGGGGTGACCGCGTCCGGTCTGGAGACCCGTGAGGTCGACGTGCTCCGGTTGCTGGCCGAGGGGCTGGAGACGGCGGAGATCGCCCAGAAGCTGAACTACTCCGAGCGCACCATCAAGAGCATCGTCAGCGTGATGATGAACCGCCTCGGCCTGCGCAACCGCACCCACGCGGTGGCCTTCGCCCTGCGTTCGGGAACGCTGTAGGGGGCGGGGCCGGGGGTGCGGGGTGCGGGGCCGGGGTCAGGGCCCGGGCCGGGGGCGCTTACCGGCGCTGACAGGGTGCCGCCCGCGCCCACCCGCGCCGCCTGGGGGCACCTCCCAGGCCCTTGGGGCACGGGGGGAGCCACGACTGCCCGCGGCTGGAAAGCGGCTGGAAAGCGGCTGGACGGCTGCGATGGCCGCGTGGGCGCGACCGGTCCTCACGGGCTCCCACCGGACCCCGTCGGCCCGCAGGGGAAGGGTTTCAGGTCCTGCGGGGCAGCCTCCGCGGCGAACGGCGGGCCGCCGGTCGCCGCGGCCCTAGATTCGCGCGCCGGGGAACATCGGACGCGGAGACGGGCAGGCAGACATGGGGCACACCGCAGAACAGCCGGAGACACCGGAGGAACCGGCCGTCTGGGAACGCCCATTGCCGTGGCTCCAGGAAACCGAGCCCGGGTCCGAGCCCGGGTCCGAGCCCGGGTCCGGGTCCGGGGCCGGGTCCGGGGCCGGGTCTGCGTCCGAGTCCGCTTTCGCTTCCGGGTCCGAAACGGCGTCCGGGTCAGCTTCCGGAGCCGGGCCCGAGCCTGCGTCCGGGTCAGCTTCCGGAGCCGGGTCGGGGCCTGCGTCCGGGGCCGAGTCCGGGGCTGGGGCCGCTTCTGAGGCTGGGTCTGTGTCCGGAGCGAGGTCCGGGGCTGCGTCCGGAACCGCGTCCGGGTCCGGAACCGCGTCCGGGTCCGCGTCCGGGTCCGGGTCCGGGCCCGTGCCCGCTTCCGGGCCCGCGTCCGCTTCCGGGCCCGAAACCGCGTCCAGCATCGGGTCCGCTTCCGGGGCCGCATCCGAATCCGAATCCGAATCCGCGTCCGGGGCCGGGTCCGCGAGGGCGGCCGGGTTGGCGCCCGGCTCCCCGGCGTCGGCCGCGGAAGTGGCGGCACCCGGCGGTCCCGCGGCTGCCCCGCACGGCGAGAGCGCACCCGCACCGGACCGCACGGCTACGCCGACGTCCGCGCCCGCGGCGGCGACGGTGGCCGAGGTCGGTCCGGCCGGTGGTCCCGGAGGGCTGTTCCGGTCGCCCGAGGTGCGGCCGGACCAGCGCGGGGCACGGGACGAGGCGGGCTCCGGGCAGGCCCGGCCGGAGCGCGGTGCGCGGGTCGTCGGAGCCGTGGTCGCCGCCTGCGCCCTGCTGGTCCTCGGACTCGGCAGCGCCGCGTTCATGGCGCTGCCGAACGACGACGACCCCGCCCCCCGCGCCGCCGCCGTCGGTGACGGCACCGTGCCCCAGCTCGCCGAGGGCGGCTCGGCAGGGCTCACCGGCTCCCCCTCCGCGACGGGGAAGGGCAGCGGCCGTCCGCCGCACGACCCGAAGGGCACCAAGCCCGGCACGGCCAAGGGCGCGCACACCACGGGGGATTCCTCCTCGGCGGCGGACTCCACCGCTCCGGACAAGGCGACCGGCACCAACGCGGCCCACGGCGCGGGCACCGGAGGCACCGGAGGCAGCGGAACCACCGGAACCAAGGCGACCAGCAAGCCGGCGTCCAAGCCGGCCGCCACCCACGCCGCCTCCTCGACCACCGCGGCCGGTGACACGATCGTCGGCTACGACTCCTCGAAGTGCGTCGAGGTGAGCGCCCACGCCGGCACCGACGGCTCCCCCCTGCGACTGTGGGGCTGCGACGGGGACGCCTGGCAGAAGTGGGTCTTCCGGTCCGACGGCAGCGTCCGCTCCATGGGCCTGTGCCTCGACATCGCCGACGCCTCCCAGGACAACGGGGCGGCCGTCCAGCTGGCGACCTGCAACGGCGGCTGGGCCCAGAAGTTCAACCTCAACAGCTCCCACGACCTGGTCAACACGGTGATCGGCAAGTGCGTGGACGCCAAGGACGCGGGCACCGGCAACGGCACCCGGCTCCAGCTGTGGGACTGCACCGGGGCGTCCAACCAGAAGTGGCACCTGGGCTGATTCCGGGCCACGGCCGCGTCACCCCCGGGGCGCCCGGCCGTCCAGGGCCGACCGGGCCGCCTCGACCAGGTGCCCGGAGCCCCACTGCCGGGCCACGTGCTCGGCGCTGCTGAACTGCCGCCGCGCCTCCGCCTCGTCACCGAGCAGCCGGTACAGCTCGCCCAGGGAGTGGGCGAACGGGCGGGTGGCGAAGGAGACGCTGGCCGCGCCGGCAAGCTGGGTGCCCAGCGGCAGCAGCAGCGGGAGCAACTCGGTGGCGGTGGTCGTGTCGCCCAGCAGGAAGGCCAGTTCGGCCCGGAGGGACAGGGCGATGCCGTACAGGTGGTCGGGTACGAGGGGCACGGCGGCGGCGCTGCGCCGGCCGAGCGCGCGGGCCTCCTCGTGCTCGCCCTGCCGGGCGAGGACCACCCCCAGGGCGAGCTCGGCGGTGGGCTCGGGCTCGCGGAGCAGGTCCCGCAGCAGCGGTTCGGCCTGCCGGGGGCTGCCCTGCCCGAGCCGTACGGTCGTCAGCCCCAGGACGTGCACGAAGTCGCCGTACGGCGATCCGCGGGACCGCAACCGCTTGCGCACCTCCGTGTAACCGGCCTCCGCCTCGGCGAAGCGGCCCTCGACATGGGCCAGCATGGCCAGCGTGGTCAGGTTGATGGCCTCCGCCTCCACCAGCCGGTGCCGCCGGGCGACGGTGCGTCCCTCGCCGGTGTGCCGGCGGACCCGGGCCACGTCGTTGCGGGCGCCGGCGGCCATGGCCCCGATGTGCTCGCGCACCCAGGTGTTGGCGGGCAGGTCGTGCGCGTACCCGAGCACCCGCAGTTCGGTCGCCAGCGCGGCACGGCGGTCCGGGTACCGGTCGGGCAGGACGGCGGAGGCCACGTTCAGCGCGGAGGAGAGCAGCAGCGGATCCCCGACGGCCCGGGCGACGGCCAGCCGCCGCGCCACCTCCGTCCCCCACTCCGTCCCCCACCCCGTCCCCGAATCCGCACCCCACTCCGCACGGCCGTCGCCGCCCACCGCGCCGTCGGCCCCATCGCGCACCCTGCCGTCGGCCCCGCCGCCCACCCCGCCGCTCACCCGGTCGGCCGCCTCGCCGCCCGTCCCGCCGCCCGCCGCACCGTGCGGCAGGACGCCGAGGACGGACGGGTCCAGGTCGGCGCGGGCGGTCAGCCGGTCCACGAACGTATCGAGCGCTGCCGGGTCGACGAGCCCCCAAGGGCCGCTCAGCGCCCCGCCCGCGGCCGGATTCGGGCCGGTCCACGTGTCGAGGGCCGCCGCTGCCAGCTCGTCGTGACCCACGTCCTCGGCCGCCGCCAGGGCGCGCTGCCGGGTGTGCCGCGCCGCCACGATGGCCCCGGCCCGTATCTCGGCCCGCAGCAGCCGCCCGAGCAGCGCGACCAGCCGTCCGGCCGCGCCCTCGGCGGTGCCGCCGTCCGCGCTGCCCGCGGGGACCAGCGCGAAGGACTCGATCGCCTGTGTGAGCAGTTCGACGGCGGTGTCGTGCGCGTAGCGCCGCTCGGCGAGGTCGGCCGCGCCCAGCGAGTACTCGACGGCGAGCGGCGCCGTCTGCGCGTTCGCTGCTCGGGCGAAATGGTGGGCGAGCGCCGCCAGATCGTCCGGACGGCGCCGCTTCAGAACCTCCGCCAGACGGGCGTGCAGCCGCGCCCGCCGCACCCCGGCCAGGTCGGTGTAGAGGGTGTCGCGGACCAGCGCGTGCGCGAACCGCACCACATCGGGTGCGGGTTCGGTCAGCAGCCCGGCCGCGACGGCCGCCGCGACGGCGGCGCGCACCTCGGGTTCGCCGTGCCGGTCGGGGGCCGCGGCCTCGACGAGCACCCCGACCTCGGTCTCCCGGCCCACCACCGAGGCGAGCTGGAGGACGGCCGACGCTCCCGCGGGCAACTGCCGCAGCCGCCGCCGCAGCACATCGCGTACGCCCTGCGGCACCTCGGAGACCGCCACCAGGGCACCCTCGCTGGCCAGCAGCCGGGCGCTCTCCCGGACGTAGAACGGGTTGCCCCCGGTGCGCTCGGCGAGCGCGGAGACGATCGCCGTGTCGACGGGCGCCCCGCACACCGCGCCGACCAGGGTGTCCACGTCCGGCAGCGGCAGCCCGCCGAGCGCCAGCCGGCGGGGCGAGCGGTGGGCGAGTTCGGCGAGGGTCTTGGACAGCCGGTCCGTCGCGTCGGCCGGGCGGTACGCGGCGATGGCCAGCACCGGAGATCCGACCAGCTCGGCGGTGCGCTCCAGCAGGGCCAGGGTCTCGCCGTCCGCCCGGTGCAGGTCGTCGACGACGACCGCCAGCGGTGCGTCCGCGGCGGCCTCCCGCAGCCAGGCGGCGAACGCCCGGTGCAGCCGGAACCGCCCGGCCGACGCGGCTCCGACGTCCGGGCCCGGGAGCCCGGCGCCCCCCGGACCGTCCCCGTCCCCGTGCCCGTCTCCTTCCCCTTCGCCGTAGCCGGCGGCCTCCTGGAGCAGGGCGCCGAGTGCGTCCGGGTCGGCGGGTGGCACCCGGCGGGCGAGCGCGCCGAGCGCCTCCACCCAGGCCCAGGCGGAGGGGGCGCCGTCGAACTCGGGGCAGCGGCCGACCACCACGGTCCAGCCCTGTTCCCGCAACCGCCTGCCGTACCGGCCGAGGAGCGCCGACTTGCCCGCGCCCGCCTCCCCGGTCACCAGGACGACGCCACCGGCCTGCCGGGCGTCGCGCGCGACCTCGTCCAGAACCCGCAGTTCGTCGTCCCGGCCCACGAACAGGTCCTCGGCCGGCGGGACGACCACCGCCGTGGCCGCGGCCCCCGCGAACGGCACGGCCGGTACGACCGGCTGCCGCTCCGGCTCCGAGGTCGACGGCACTGACGGCACTGACGGCACTGACGGCACTGACGGCACTGACGGCACCGACGGCACTGACGGCACCGACGCGCGCAGGATCTCGGTCCGCCCCGTCAGCAGGGCCTTCTCCAGCTCGGTCAGGGCGTCGCCCAGTCCCAGGCCGAGTTCGTCGGCCAGGACGGCGGACGCGCGCCGCAGCTCGGCTAGCGCGTCCGCGCGGCGCCCGCCGGCCCACAGCCCGAGGGCCAGCAGCCGCCAGCCCTCCTCGCGCAGCGGGTGTTCCCGCACGAGCGCCTCGGCCGCCGGCACCCCCTCCGCCGGAGCCCCGGACGCGAGGATCGCGCCCACCGCCGCTTCCCTTGCCGTCAGGTGGAGTTCACCCAGCCGGGCCGCCTCGACGGCCGCCCACTCCTCGTCGGCCCACTCGGCGTACGCCGTGCCGTGCCACCACCCGACGGCCTCTTCGAGCAGGCGCCGGACCTCGGCCGGAGCGGCCGTACGGGCCCGCCGCACCGCCGCCTCGAAGCGCCAGGCGTCGACCGCGTCCTCGGGCAGCCGTACCGCGTACCCGGACGAGGTGCTGACCAGGACACCGGCGGGGGCGCGGGGCGCCCGGTCCGGTTCCAGCGCGCGCCGCAGGTTCGACACGTAGACGTGCAGGGAGGCGGCGGCCTTCTCCGGGGGCCGGTCCCGCCACAGGTGTCCGATCAGCCGGCCCGCGGGCACCACACGGCCGCGGTTCGCGAGCAGGAGGGCGAGGACCGCACGTTGCCGGGGGCTTCCCAGGTTGACCGGTGCGCCGTCGATGTCGGCACCG
This sequence comes from Streptomyces sp. NPDC048291, assembly GCF_043201715.1. Lineage (NCBI taxonomy): Bacteria > Bacillati > Actinomycetota > Actinomycetes > Kitasatosporales > Streptomycetaceae > Streptomyces > Streptomyces sp. NPDC048291. The sequence goes on along the minus strand of NZ_JBICZC010000019.1, from coordinate 100,150 downwards.
ATCGGACCCAGGACCTGAACACGAAGCATGGGTCGGCGCATGGGTCGGCAATGTACCGCGCCGCCGTTTCGCCTCCGCGGCGCTTAGGCGCGTGGCGGAGGAGCACCGGCGGGCGAACGCCGGGCCGGGCCCCGCCTCCGGCCCGGCTGTGGCCCGTCTCTGGCCCGGCTGTGGCGCGGTCGCGGCTCGGCTGCGGCGCGGTTGTGCCGGAATGTGCCGGTTCGAAAAAAGGTCAATCAAATCCTTTCCAAAGCCACCGCAAGGCGAGTCCATTTCTGGAGCACCGGAGTATCTGCGGCAACATCCTGGTGAACAATGTGTGTTGCTCGTCAAGGTCAGGTGTCGCCGTCGGCTGGATGGGGTGAGGGACATGGCGGAGCCGAGGCTCGCTGTTGCCGTGGTGACCATGGGGAACCGGCCCGACGAAGTCGACGCCCTGCTCGGGTCCGTGGCCAAGCAGGACCTCGCCCCCGACCGCATCGTGATCGTCGGCAACGGCTGCCGGCTGCCCGAGTTCGCCCACCGCCTGGACCTGCCCGGCGAGGTCACCACCCTCGACGTCGAGGACAACCTCGGCTGCCCCGGCGGCCGCAACGTCGCCCTCGCCGCCCTGCGCGCCTTCGGTGACGTGGACGTCGTCGTCGAACTGGACGACGACGGCCTGCTCGTCGACGTCGAGGTGTTCCGGCAGGTACGGGATCTGTTCGCCGCCGACCCCCGCCTCGGCATCGTCGGCTTCCGTATCGCGGACGAGCGCGGTGTGACCCAGCGGCGGCACGTGCCGCGCGTCGGCAACGCCGACCCCATGCGCGGGGGTTACGTCACCGGTTTCCTCGGCGGCGGCCACGCCCTGAGCATGGCCATGCTCGCCGAGACCGGCGACTGGCCCGCCGAGTTCTTCTTCGCGCACGAGGAGACCGACCTCGCCTGGCGGGCCGCCGACGCCGGCTGGCGGATCCTCTACGCGCCCGAGCTGCTCCTCCAGCACCCCCGGACCTCGCCCGCCCGGCACGCCGTCTACTTCCGGGTCACCGCCCGTAACCGCGTCTGGCTGACCCGCCGTCGGCTGCCTCTGCCGCTGATCCCGGTCCACCTCGGCGTCTGGATACTGATCACGCTCCTGCGCACCCGTTCGACGGGCGGCCTGCGGGCCTGGTTCGCGGGCTTCGCCGAGGGGCTGCGCGAGCCGGCCGGGGAGCGCCGCCCGATGCGCTGGCGCACGGTCTGGCGGCTCACGAGGCTCGGGCGTCCGCCCGTCGTCTGACCCTGAGTCCGCCCCCGAGTTGGCCCCGAGTCCGCTCCGAAGGCGGGACGAGGGTCCCGGTCGATCACCTCCGTCGACCGGAACCCTCTCGCGTCCCCGGACCCCGGTCTGCGGCGGCACTCCCCCGAGTCACGCGATCCACGCGTGCGCCGTCGGACCCGGTCCGATGTGAAGATCACATCAGGGCTCGCCAACGGATCGCTAACATGTGGCCAGCGGTTCTCCCGGAGGACGCCAACCGGTTGGCGTGAAGCCGCCGTACGACTCCGGGGACAGGCCGGAAACCCTGCGGATTCCGGCTCCGACCGGCACAGACAAGGTGGCGCGAAGTCATCCCCCAGGGGTTGCGATTCCGCCAGGATCAAGGGCCGGCGGGCACCTCCGCCGTGCGGGGAGGCGAGGGGCGGAGTGATGCGGCGGCACGAGCTGCGGTTCGGACTGCTGGGACCTCCGGTTCTCTACGACGCGGGCGACGTGCGCCCCATCGGCAGCCCCAAGGTGCGCGCGCTGCTCGCCGCGCTGCTCCTTGAGGCCGGGCGGGTCGTCTCCGTCGGGTCGCTGCGGGAGGCGCTGTGGGGCGGGGCGCCCCCGGTGTCGGCGCGCGCCTCGCTGCACAACCACGTCACCCGGCTGCGCCGGCTCCTCGACGACCCGGAGCGGCTGCGGGCCGTACCGCCCGGATATCTGCTCAGGGTCGACGACGGTGAACTGGACGTCGACGTGTTCGACGCCCGGGTGGCCCGGGCGCGCGCGGCGCACGGGCGGCGGGAGTGGACGCCGGTGCTGCGCGCCTCGGCCGACGCGCTCGATCTCTGGCGTGGCGGCCCGCTCGGCGGCCTCCCCGCCGAACTCGGCGGCTTCGCCTTCGTGCAGCGCCTGGAGGAGGCCCGGCTGCTGCTCCTGGAATGGCGCTACGACGCGGAGCTCGCCCTCGGCGGACCCCGGCTGGGCGGCGTCGTACCGGAGTTGGCCGCGCTCGTCGCGGAGCACCCGCTCCGCGAGACCTATCACCGCCAGCTGATGCTCGCCCTGCACCACGGCGGCCGGCAGGCGGAGGCCCTCGCCGTCCACCGCGACCTGCGCAACCGCCTGCGAGAGGAACTCGGCATCGAGCCGGGCCCGGCGGTCCGCCGGGCCCATGTGGAGGTGCTGCGGGGGAGCGCCGCGGTGGGGGAGACAGCGCCGACGTCCGAGGACGGCTCGGGTGGTGGGGCGGGTCCGGGCGCGCCGGGGCGGTTCGCGCAGTTCCCCGCGCCCCCGAGAAACGCGTCGCCGAACCGCCAGACGAATGCCGAAGGCACCGATGAGCGGGCGGGGTCGCTTGCTCGCGCCCGTGACGATGAATGGCCGGGGTCGCCTGCTCGGGCCCGTGACGATGAACGGGCGGAGCCGCCCGCCCGGACGCAGGCCGAACCCGCCGCTCCTGGTTCTACGCGCGGCGACTCGCTGTCCCCCCGCCCCGCCCAACTCCCCCCGCCCCCGGCCCACTTCACGGGTCGCACCGCCCTGCGCGACGAACTGACCCGCGCTCTCACTCTCACGCTCACTCTCACCGGCATCCGACCACCCGCAGCCGCCGACGGCGGTTCCGCCCCACAGGGGCCACCCGCACCCGACGACGAAACCGTCACGGGTGGTGCGGGTGGGAACACAAGGGCCGAAGGCGAAGCCGAGGCCACGGCCGCCCCCACCCTCGCCGTGCTCAGCGGCATGGCCGGCGTCGGCAAGAGCGCGCTCGCGCTGCACGTGGCGCACCAGCTGCGGGATCGTTTCCCCGACGGCCAGCTCTACGTCAACCTGCACGGCGCCACCCCCGGCATGCCCCCGCTCGCCCCCGGCCAGGCGCTCGCCGCGCTGCTGCGGGACCTCGGCGCCGATCCCCGGCACATCCCCGAACACCCGGACGCGGCCGCCGCTCTGCTGCGCTCGCTGCTGGCGCCGACCCGCACCCTGCTGCTCCTCGACGACGCCGCGAACGCCGCCCAGGTGCGGCCGTTGCTCCCCGGCGGCCCCGGCTGCGCGGTGATCGTCACCAGCCGTTCGCCGCTCACCGCGCTCGACGGCGCCCACCGCTTCCCGCTCGGGCCGCTGACCGGCGAGGACAGCGCGGCACTGTTGCGCGCGGTCAGCGGGCGTACGGAGATCGACGCCGGTCACCCGCTCGTCGGCCTCACCGGACGGCTCCCGCTCGCCCTGCGCGTCGTGGCCGCCCGGCTGGCCGCCCGCCGCGCGCTCACCCCCGAGGTGCTGGCCGGTCAACTGGCCGCCACCGAGGACAGGCTGCACCACCTCGAATACGACGACCTCAGCGTCCGGCGGTCCCTCGCCGTGGCCCATGACGCCCTCGACGGCTCCGACCACGCCCCCGACCGCGACGCCGCCCTGGTCCTGCGCCGCCTCGGCGCCCTCGACCTGCCCGCCTACGGCGCCCCGCTGATCGCCCGGCTCACCGGCACCGACGAGCGCCGCGCCGAGGCCGCCCTGGACCGCCTGGTCGACGTAGCCCTCCTGGAGGAGACCGCGTACGGCCGCTACACCCCGCACGACCTGGTACGGGACTTCGCCCGCGAGCTTGCCGACGCCGGCCCGGACGGTCCCGTCGGCCCCGACGACAGCGGTCGTACCGACGACAGCGGTCGTACCGGCGGCACCGCCCGCGCCGAGGCCGCGCTCACCGCCCTGCGCTGGTTCGCCGCCGTCGCCGAGCGCGCCCTTCTCGCGATCCTCGAACCGGGACTCGACCGGGGCGACCGCCGCCGGCCCACCACCGCCCAGCCCCCCGAACACCAGCCGTACACCGCCGCCCTGCCGTCCTTCGCCTGCGCCGAGCACGCCTTCGCCTGGGGCGACATGGAGCTGGAGAACATCGTCGCCCTGGTGGAGCGGTACGCCGACACCGCCGACGCGCGGACCAGCGCCTATCTCGCCACGCTCGTCCGGCTCCTCTACCCCTACCTGCTGCGCGGCGGCCGGGTCGCCGAGATGGAGGTGCTCGGCACCGCGGCCCTGGCCGCCGCCCGGCGCCTCGGCGACGAGCCGGCCGAGGCCTACGCCCTGGGCGACCTCGCAGGGCTGCGCTTCCTCACCGGCCGCCAGCGGGAGGCGCTCGCCCTGACCGACGCGGCGCTGGTCCTGTGGCGGCGGCTGGGCGTGGTGTCCTGGATCCGACGCGGCCTGAACAACCGGGGGCTGCTCCTCGAGGGGCTCGGCCGGTACGAGGAGTCGGGCGAGGCGCTGCGGCAGAGCCTGGACCACTCCCGGCAGCTGAACGACCCCTACGGCGAGGCCGTCACCCACAGCCATCTCGGCAACCTCTACGAGCACACCGACCCGCGCGCCGCCATCGAGCAGCACCGGCGCTCCCTCGCGATCGGGGACGCGATCGGCGCCGTCATCCTGCGGCACTCGGCGCACTGCAACATCGGCTACGCCCATCTCCGCCTCGGCGAACCCGGTGCCGCCGCCGTGCACTTCGAGGAGAGCCTGCGCATCCTCGGCGGCCACGGCGACTGGCACGGCGAGTCCCAGACCCGGCTCGGTCTGGTCCGCGCACTGCGCGCCCTCGGCCGGACCGACCGGGCCCACCACGAGTGCGCCGAACTCCTGCGCCGCGCCGACGCCCGAGCGGACCGCTACAGCGGCGGTCTGGCCCGCCACCAACTCGGTCTGCTCCTGCGCGAGCAGGGGCGCACCGGCGAGGCGTACGACTCCTGGCGCACGGCGCTCACCGCCCTGGACGGCACGGACGAGCCGGACGTCCTCGCCGAACTGCGCGTCCTGCTGGCCTCCGGCGACCGATCCGACCCATCCGACCGATCCGAGTGATCACTTCGCGTCGGCGTAGCACTCCACCACCGCCGTCGTGAACGGGAACCGCACCGGTGTCTGCCCGAACGTCAGCCGTCCGGCCAGGTCGGCTGCCTCCCGTATGGCCGTCACAACCGTCTCGGTCTCCTCCTCGGGGCAGTGCACGATCACTTCGTCGTGCTGGAAGAAGACCAGCTCGGCAGCCAGGTCCGCGCAGGTCCGGCGCAGCGCCGCGAGCATCAGCAGGGCCCAGTCGGCGGCGCTGCCCTGAACCACGAAGTTGCGCGCGAAGCGGCCTCTGGCCCGGGAGTTGGTGGAGGCGTACCCCGGCACCCAGCCCTCGGCGGCCTGCTCCTCCGGCTCCTCCTGGGGCATCCCCGCCTCCTCGGTGCCGTCGCCCGCGCCGGTCGCCGGCGGACAGGTGCGGCCCAGCCAGGTGCGCACGAGCCGGCCCTCCTCGCCCGCCCGCGCCGCCTCGTCGACGTACGCCACCGCCTTCGGGAAACGGCGTCTGAGCGCGGCCAGGTTCTTCAGTCCGTCGCCCGAGGTCTGGCCGTAGACCGCGCCGAGGACGGCGAGCTTGGCCTGCGCGCGGTCGCCGGCGAAGGCGCGGTCGGAGACGGACTGGTAGAGGTCGCTCTCCCGCCCGGCGACCTCCATCAGCCCGGGGTCACGGGAGATCGCCGCCAGCACGCGCGGTTCCATCTGGTCGGCGTCGGCCACGACCAGCCGCCAGCCGGGGTCGGCGACCGCGGCCCGCCGGATCACCTTGGGGATCTGCAGGGCGCCCCCGCCGTTGGTCACCCAGCGCCCGGTGACCGTACCTCCGGCGTGGAACTCGGGCCGGAAACGGCCCTCGCGCACCCAGTCCTGGAGCCAGGTCCAGCCGTGCGCCACCCAGATCCGGTACAGCTTCTTGTACTCCAGGAGCGGTTCCACCGCCGGGTGGTCGACGGTCGAGAGCTCCCAGCGGCGGGTGGACTTCACCTTGATCCCGGCCTGGGCGAAGGCCTTGATCACATCGGCAGGCAGGTCCGGGCGCACCCGCCTGCCGAACGCGGCCGACACCTCGTCGGCCAGCTCGGCCAGCCGGCGCGGCTCACCGCCGCCCGCGTACCGCTCGCCGAGCAGTTCGCGCAGCACCTCGCGGTGGACCTCGGCGCTCCAGGGCACGCCCGCGCCGTTCATCTCGGCGGCGATCAGCATCCCGGCCGACTCGGCGGCGGTCAGCAGCCGCATCCGGTCCGGGTGTTCGGCCCGGTCGTGCCGGCGCTGCTGCTCGGCGTAGACCGCGAGGAGTTCGTCGAGCGTCAGGCGGGCGGAGCCCTGCGGCTCGAACAGCGGGGACTGCGCGCCCGGCTCGGCCGCGCGCTGCGGCGGGTCGGGCGGTACGGGACCGCCGCGGAGGCGGGCCAGGGCGGCGGCGGCCGAGCGCGGCTCGCCGGAGCGTCCCTCGTGGCCCAGCAGTAGTGTCTCGGCGTCCTCGATGTCGTAGCACCGCTCTACTCGCACCCCCGTGGCGAGCAGACGCGGGTAGACCTCGGCGGTCGACCGCCACACCCAGCGCGTTACCTCCGGGCGGTCCCTGACCGCCCCGGCGAGATCGGGCTCCCGCCGCACCGGTCCGGCGGGCAGCCCGTCCGGACCGAGGGGGGCGACGTCAACGCCACCGTCCTCGGCCGGAGCGAGAGCCCACCGGTCGGTCATGCTGCGAGTGTGGCACCCACCACTGACAATCGCCCTGACCTGCGATTTCAGCGCTCCGAAGGTCTTTTCAGCCCGCCTCGCCCCCCTTCGGCTCGTCCACCGCCTTCTCCGCCGCGCCCGCCGCCTCCGCCGCGTTCTTCTTCTGTTCCAGCAGCAGCCCGAGCACCTTGGCGATGTACTCCTCGGTCGCCGGCTTGGTGATGCCCAGTCCGCTGAGTACGCCGTCGCCGTTCTCGTGTTCGAGGAGGGCCAGCAGCAGGTGTTCGGTGCCGATGTAGTTGTGGCCGAGGCGGAGGGCCTCGCGGAAGGTGAGTTCGAGGGCCTTCTTGGCCTCCGGGCCGTAGGGGACGAGGTCGGGGACGTCCTCCGAGGCCGGCGGGAGCGCGGCCGTGGCCGTCTGGCGCACGGTGTCGAGCAGGACGCCCTGCGCGAGGATCGCCTTCGCCGCGATGCCGTCCGGTTCGGCCAGCAGGCCGAGGACCAGGTGCTCGGGGCGGCCCTCCGGGTTGCGTGCGGCGACCGCTTCGTTGTGGGCCGCCATCACCACGTTCCGCGCGCGCGGGGTGTAGCGGTCGAAGCCCTGGTTCGGGTCGAGGGCGGCGGACTCCTTCGGCACGAAGCGCTTCTGGGCCGCCTGCCGGGTGACGCCCATGCTCTTGCCGATGTCGGTCCAGGACGCGCCCGAGCGCCGGGCCTGGTCGACGAAGTGGCCGATCAGGTGGTCGGCCACGTCGCCCAGGTGGTCGGCGGCGATGACCGCGTCCTGGAGCTGGTCGAGGGGTTCGGGGTGCACCTTCTTGATCGCCGCGATGAGGTCGTCGAGGCGCACGGATGCCGTGATGTTCGGGTCGGTTGCCATATGTCAACCGTAGGTTGACACCCACCACCTGTCAACCGTCGGTTGACACTTCGCTCGCCGGGGGCCGGGAGTTGTCCACAGGGTGTGGACGGCCACCGACCGCTGTCGGCACCCCATGGCACGATCGACACGTGACCAGCAGCCAGCCCAGCACCGTCGACCGAGCCTTCCAGAGCGCCCTGTACGACAACACCGACTCCGGCCTCGACACGGGCGCGTCCCTCCTCGCGGCCGACTCCGGTGCCGACGCGGAACTGGGAAACCGGGGCCGGGAGTTCGTCGCGGCGGCCTGGCGGCGCGGCTGGCAGCCCGCCGACGTCGTACGGCTGGTGCGGCGCGAGCTGGACGAGCCGCATCTCCGGCTCGCCGCCGGGCTGATCAGGGCGCAGGCGCCGGACGACCAGCCGCGCGGCCCCCGCTGGCGGGCGCAGCTCGACGCGCTGCCGGAGGCGGACGGCCACGCACGCGTGGGCGACCGTTTCTCGCACGCCACCGCCGTCCTGGAGCTCTACCGCCTGCTGTTGCGACTGCCCGCCCTGGAGCCCCTCGACGAGCCCCGGCCGGCCGCGACCGCGCACCGCCCGCAGTCCCGCATGCTCACCCGGATCCGCGCGCTGCTCGCCAAGGCCGAGGCGACCGGCTTTCCGGAGGAGGCGGAGGCGCTCAGCGCCAAGGCACAGGAACTGATGGCCCGGCACAGCGTGGACGAGGCGCTGCTCGCCGCGGGGGCGCCCGCGCCGGACGCGCCGGGTGCCTGCCGGATCGGCGTCGAGCCGCCGTACGAGCAGGCCAAGGCGGTGCTCCTGGACGCGGTCGCCACGGCCAACCACTGCCGCGCGGTGTGGAACGAGCCGCTGGCGTTCTCCACGGTCGTCGGCTTCGAGGCGGATCTGGAGGTGGTCGAGCTGCTCCACACCTCGCTGCTGGTGCAGGCCACGCACGCGATGGCGAAGGCGGAGGCGGCGCAGCGGGCGGGTGGCCGCAAGCGTACGAAGACCTTCCGCCAGTCCTTCCTGGCGGCCTACGCCCACCGCGTCGGCGACCGCCTCAGAGCGGCGGCCCAGTCGGCCGTGGCCGACACCGAGTCCCCCCGGGACCTGCTCCCGGTCCTGGCCACCAGGGAACTGGCCGTGACCGACCGCCTGGACCAGATGTTCCCCGCCACCACCACGACCCGCCTCCGCGCCGTCACCGACGAGGCCGGCTGGACAGAAGGCACCAGAGCAGCCAACCAGGCCCAGGTCCACTCCCACCCCCAACTCCCCTGAACCACACCCCCTGCCCCTCCAGCAACACGGGGAACCGCGCGAGCCCCCCACCGCCGGTCAGCCCAAACACGACCGTGTCCCCCCGCCCCTCCAGGAGCGCGGGGAACTGCGCAAGACCCCCCCCACCGGCGGTGAGCCAAAACACGACCGTGACCGCCCGCCCCTCCAGGGGCGCGGGGAACTGCGCAAGACCCCCCCCACCGGCGGTGAGCCAACACACAACTGTGACTGCCCGCCCCTCCAGGGGCGCGGGGAACTGCGCAAAAATCCCCCACCGGCGGTCAGCCAACACACGACCGTGACCGCCCGCCCCTCCAGGGGCGCGGGGAACTGCGCGAGAACCCCCACCCCCCGTCGGCCGAAACGTGACCGCACCGCCCCCCGAATCAGTCCCCCGCCTGCTGAAACGCCCCCACCGCAGCGTTCGGCTTGTCGGCCGCCCCCTTGCCCGCCACCGCCCCGTACTTCCACGGGAAGCTCTCCGTCGCGTCGCTCCCCGGCAGGGACACCGTCAGCGAACTGGCCGCAAGGCTCGCCTGGTCGCCGTCCTTGCCGCGCACGTAGCTGATCGAGAACGTCGCGGAGTCCCCCTTGGCCAGCGTGAGCTTGTCGCTCTTCGCGCCCGACTGCGCGGCGACCGCCGCCGCCGTACCGCCCGCCTTCAGCGTGACGCCGGCGAAGCCGTCCAGCGTGCACGGCGCGCTCTGGTTGGTGAGGCTCACCGGCACCTCGCCGGTGTCCCCCGCGGCCGGCGCCACGCTCACGGAGCCGACCTGGACGGAGACCTTGCCGATCTGGCAGGCCGAGCTGTTCTTGCCGCTGGAACCCGAGCCGCTGCCATTGCAGGCGGTCAGGGCAAGGGCGGCGGCGACGGCGGTGACGGTGAGCGGAATGGCGCGCATGTGCAGATCCCCATCGAGGTCGTGACGGTGTCCCAGCATCATCACGCCCCGGCCCGGGCCCCGCGCGCCCGCCCCCGTCTCCGACCGTTTCCCGGCGGGTTCCCGCCACCCGCGCGGGCCGTCGGGAACCCGCCGGGAAACGGTCGGACAGGGCTTTACCGGGCCCTACTGCCCAAGGCTCGCCGTCGCCAGCCCCGACGGCAGCTTGCCGCCCTCGGCCCTGGTGTAGGTCTCCTCGCCCGATTTTCCGGACCAGGTGACCTTCATGCCGCTCTTGCTGACCGAGTCCACCATTCCGGTGACCCGGTCCTTGCTGCCGTTCGTGCAGGTGAGATGGATCATCCGCATCCCGGCCTCCTCACCCGCGGTCCCGCTGCACACGGCCCCGCCGGTCTCGAAGAGCCCGGCCTCCTTGCCGGTGACGACCAGCGCGACGATCTTGCCGCCGCTCGTGGTGATCCAGCTGCCCTGCAGCGCGTCGGACGAGGTCGCGGAGCCGTCCGAACCGGCCGAGGCGGTGGCGCCGGCGGACGCCGTGCCCGACGGGGTGGCCGAGGAGCCGCTGTCGGACCCGCCGCCCCCGCTGCACGCGGTGAGCGCGAGCGCGCCCACCAGCCCCGCGGCGGCGGCCGCGATCCGCAGGGCCGGCCGCGTGGCCACCGTGGCGGACGCGCCGCGCCCCACAGCCTCAGCCTCAGCCGTGACCGCAGCCGTAGCCGTAGCCGTGACCGAAGCCGCAGCCGTCTCCGTGCGCGTCGTACCCGTACCCGTACTCGCCGTAGCCGTGGTCACCGCAACGCTCCCGAGCTCTAGGGGGTCGGCCGCCCGGCCGCCCGGACGACAGCGGCAAGCTACCAGCACTCACCAGGAGGACTTGCGTACGCCGGGTAGGTATCCGCTGTGGGCCTGGTCGCGCAGATTCACCCGGGGCAGGCCGAACGCACGGAAGTAGCCGCGCGGCCGGCCGTCCACCTGGTCCCGGTTGCGCACGCGCGTGGCGCTGGCGTCGCGCGGCTGCCCGCGCAGCTCACGCGCGGCGGCGATACGCTCCGCCGCGGTCGAGGACGGCCGCCGGAGGATCTCCTTCAGCTCGGCCCTGCGGGCGGCGTACCGCGCGACGACCTCGCGCCGCCGCTCGTTCTTCGCGATCTTGCTCTTCTTCGCCATATCGGTGCCCCGCCCCCGTCAGACCTTCACGCCCCGCGCGCGGATGCGCGCCACGGCCGCCTCGACACCGATCGTGTCGACGGTCTTCACGGCACGGACGCTCAGCCGGAGCCGTACGTGCCTGTTCTCGCTGGGCAGCCAGTAGCGCCGGGTCTGGATGTTGGGGTCGAAGCGGCGGGAGGTCCGCCGGTGGGAGTGGGAGATCCGGTTGCCGAAGCCGGGCTGGGCGCCGGTCAGCATGCAGTGGGCGGACATGGTGACGTACCTCTCTCGCGGGGGAGTCCCCGAAGCTAGTGCTAATGGGATTCATTTTCAGTAAGGTACCAGTCATGGCACGCAACGAACTCCGGCCGGTGATCAGACTCCGGTCCACCGCAGGGACCGGCTACACCTACGTGACCCGCAAGAACCGCCGCAACGACCCGGACCGCATGACCCTGCGCAAGTTCGACCCGGTCGCGGGACGGCATGTCGACTTCCGAGAGGAGCGCTGAACCGCCGCCATGCGCAAGGGAATCCACCCCGCCTACGGGCCCGTCGTCTTCCGTGACCGGGCCGCGAACCACGCCTTCCTCACCCGCTCGACGCTGGCGGGCGCGGAGGGGACCGGCAAGACGATCGAGTGGGAGGACGGCCGGACCTACCCGGTGGTCGATGTCGAGATCTCGAACGTCAGCCACCCCTTCCACACCGGCACCGCCCGCGTCCTGGACACCGCCGGGCGCGTGGAGCGCTTCGAGCGCCGGTACGGAAGGCAGGGCTGATGCCCCCCGGAGCCCCGCTCCCCGTGGTGATCGTCGGCGGGCTGCACGCCGACGCCCGCAGGCGGGCCGTCGCCCGGCTGCTCGCCGACGTCCCGGGCAGCGCCGTACTCCACCACGACCTCGCCATGGCCGCCGAGGGCACGGTCGTGCGGACGGTCCGGGACGCCCGCGGCCTGCTGTCCAGTGCCGAGACGCCCTTGGTCGACGACTGCGCGTGCTGCGCCCTGCGCGAGGACCTGGTGCCCGAGCTGCGGCGGCTCGCCGCCGACGGCGCCACCCGGCTCGCGATCGTCGAGCTGTGGGACTCCGTCGAGCCCAAGGCGATGACCGAGGTCGTCGTCGCCGGCGGGCTCACCGTCACCGGCGTGATCACCGCCGTCGACCCGGCCCTCCTGCTGCCCTGCCTCGGCAACGGCGACGACCTCGCCGACGCCGGGCTCGCCGCGGCGGCCACCGACCGGCGCACGGTCGCCGACACCTTCGCCCGGCAGCTGGAGTACGCCCCCGTCCTGGCCGTCCTCGACTCGCCGGAGGCCGACGACGAGGACCGCGAGCTGCTCGCGCAGCTCCATCCGACAGCCCGCCAGGTCCCCCTCCCGGGCGGCCACCCCGGGGGCCTGGCGGGCGCCGCGGGCGCGCTGGCCCGGGCCGCGCTCGCCGGTTTCGACGTCGAGGCGGCGGCGGCCGCCCAGCATCCGGCGTGTGCGCTGCTCCCCGCCGAGGCCGACGGCCACGGCGTCGCCACGCTGGTCTGGCGGCACAGGCGGCCGTTCCACCCGGGGCGGCTGTACGCCGCCCTGGAGGACCTGACCTGCGCGGCCGCCCGCAGCCGGGGCCGGTTCTGGCTCGCCGACAAGCCCGACGTGCTGCTCCACTGGGACGCGGCGGGCGGCGCCCTGTGCGTGGAGAGCGCGGGACCGTGGCTCGCCTCCCTCCCGGACGCCGCCTGGGAGCTGGTCCCGCCGGTGCGCCGGGCCGCCGCCGCGCTCGACTGGCACCCGGAGCACGGCGACCGCTGCCAGCACCTGGTCTTCACGTCCCCCGGGCTCGACGGCGACGGGCTCGAACGGCTGCTGGAGTCCTGCCTGCTGACCGACGCCGAGTACGCCGCCGGGCGCGCCGCCTGGCTGCGGCTGCCGCCCGCCTTCGACGCCCTTCTGGAGGTCTGACCCGATGCCCCGCCCCCGCAGGACCGACCGCGGCCCGGTGAAGGACCGGCCCAACCCGCTGGACCTGGCCGGCGTGACGTACATCGACTACAAGGACACCGACCTGCTGCGGAAGTTCGTCTCCGACCGCGGCAGGATCCGCAGCCGCCGCGTCACCCGCGTCTCCGCCCGGCAGCAGCGGCTGCTGGCCAGGGCGATCAAGAACGCGCGCGAGATGGCACTGCTGCCGTACGGAACCACGCGATGACGCGTCGTGTTTCGGTCGTTGTAGCCGAGCCGGTGTGGCCGAGCCGCTGTGGCCCGGTCCGCGTAGCCCGATCGTCGTAACCCGATCGGCGTAGCCCGACGGGGACGTCGCAGAGGCCGGTGCGCGGGCCGTCGCAGGCCCGCGCACCGGCCTCTTTCGCGTCGTCTACGTGCAGGTTCTCGCCTACGACAGGCAGCGGACGCCGTCCGTCCGGTGGTCCGATCCCGTTCCGGCCAATCTCGCTCACCGGACCGTCACAAGGGCGCTGGAACACGGGGGCCCGGGTGTGCGTCTCTTCTTGGTGCAGGAAGTATTCGATCCGGGGCAGACGCTGGAACGGGCTCGGTAAAGCGGGCGTCAAAGCTGTAACCGCAGGAACACCCCCCGTGCACGTGCATCTGCTCATGCATCTGCACGTGAACAAGGTTATGATCCGGGTCAGTTGACCGCTGCATCAATGGTCACATCAGCCAGTTAGTGCACCACCGGGGAGCGACCTGTGGACCTCGACGTTGACGGCGTGTACGGGGGGTTTGACGTGTACAACGGCATGGCTGCCACGCAGCTGGACGGAGTGGCCTGGCAGAAGAGCAGGCACAGCAACTCGCAGGGCTCCTGCGTGGAGTTCGCCCGGCTGCCGGGCGGCGACGTGGCGGTCCGCAACTCGCGCTTCCCGGACGGGCCGGCGCTCGTCTACACGCGGGCCGAGATCGAGGCGATGCTCCTCGGCGTCAAGGACGGCGAGTTCGACCACCTGATCACGAGCTGACGGCGGCCGTATCCGGGGCAACCCGGTGCCTTCGGTGCACAACGCGCGGGTAACGCGCGTAGAAACCCGGCGTCCGAAGGCGCCGGGTTTCTCACTCGGCGGTCTGCAGCCGGAACAGCGCCCACACGACCTTGCCGCTGAGGGTGCCGGCCAGCGGGTGCCAGCCCCAGCTGTCGCTGAACGAGTCGACCAGGAACAGCCCGCGGCCCGACTCCGCTGAGAAGTCCTCGGAGTCGCGCGGGACGGGCGTCTCGTGGCTGGGGTCGCGCACCGCGCACACCAGTCGCCCGGTCCACCGCATCAGGTGCAGCCGCACCGCCGGCGCCTGCGGCGGCGCGAGGCAGTCGGTCTCACCGGGCACCGCGTGCCGCAGGGCGTTGGTGACGAGCTCCGAGACGACGAGGCAGATGTCGTCGAAGCGGTCGCCGACGTCCCACTGGCCGAGCGTTCTGCGGGTGAACTGACGGGCTTCGCGCACGGCTTCGTAGCGGGCGGGCAGGGCGCACGAGGCGGCGTTGGACACGGCCGCGGGATCAAGCGGCGGAAGGCCCTGCCGTAATGGCTTGAGCATGGTCGATCCATTCGTCCCCATGCGAGGCACTCCCGGGAATTCGCGGTCGTTGCGATGCAGCGGTGGCGCGGGACCATGGTTTCGGATGCGTAGAGCAGATGCAAGGGCAGATGCACGTGCACGCGACCGAATTGGACCCTCCCGTACCGCTTGTTGGCCATTTTTTCCGCCAACTTCCCGCCCTTGGCTTACTACCTGCTTGCAACTTCCTGTGCTTAAACTTTGGCCGCTTGCCGTTTCCGTAACCGGACGAGTACTGCTCGAAGTGTTTTAGTGGCAGACTGCGGGCCCTGAAGACGGTTGGGGAGGCTGGCGAACGTGAGCGCGGGAGAGCCCGGATCGGTGGTGCGGCGAATGCTGCTCGGCTCGCAACTCAGGCGGCTGCGCGAGGCCCGCGGCATCACCCGTGAAGCCGCGGGGTACTCGATCCGCGCCTCCGAGTCGAAGATCAGCCGCATGGAGCTGGGCCGGGTGAGCTTCAAGACCAGGGACGTGGAAGACCTGCTGACGCTGTACGGCATCACCGACGAGGCCGAGCGTGAACAGCTTCTCTCCCTCGCCCGGGAAGCCAACGTCGCCGGCTGGTGGCACAGTTACTCCGACGTCCTGCCGACCTGGTTCCCCACCTATGTCGGCCTGGAGGGCGCGGCACATCTGATCCGCGCCTACGAGGTGCAGTTCATCCACGGCCTGCTGCAGACCGAGGAGTACGCGCGCGCGGTGGTGCGGCGCGGCATGCGGGGGGCCAGCGAGGCCGACGTCGAACGGCGGGTCACGCTGCGTCTGGAGCGGCAGAAGTACCTGGTGGCCGAAAACGCCCCCGACTTCCACATCGTCCTCGACGAGGCCGCCCTGCGCCGCCCCTACGGCGACCGCGAGGTGATGCGCGGCCAGCTCCAGCATCTCGTGGAGATCTCCGAGCGGCCCAACGTACGGCTGCAGATCATGCCGTTCAGCTTCGGCGGGCACTCCGGGGAGGGCGGTTCGTTCACCGTCCTGAGCTTCCCCGAGTCGGACCTGTCCGACGTGGTCTACCTGGAGCAGCTCACCAGCGCCCTCTACCTCGACAAGCGCGAGGACGTCGCCCAGTACGAGCAGGCGCTCAAGGAACTCCAGCAGGACAGCCCGGGACCCGACGAGAGCCGGGACCTGCTCCGGGGTCTCCTCCAACTTTCCTAGGGCTCTCCCCAGAAGTTCGCTCTCTGTCCCCAACTCCCCTGTAACACAAGTACGATGACGCGTGATCAGACCGTGATGTTGATCATGCCTGCTAGTGATTTGGGGATCACATGTCGTCGTACTTCACTGACCTGGCCCAGCAGTACATCGACGGTGAGTGGCGCCCGGGGACCGGTTCCTGGGACATCATCGACTTCAACCCGTACGACGGCGAGAAGCTCGCGTCGATCACCATAGCCGCGGTCGACGAGGTGGATCAGGCCTACCAGGCCGCCGCGCGCGCCCAGAAGCAGTGGGCCGCCACCAACCCCTACGCCCGCCGCGCCGTCTTCGAGAAGGCCCTGCGCCTCATCGAGGAGCGGGACGCGGAGATCACCGAGGCGATCATCGCCGAGCTCGGCGGCACGCGTCTGAAGGCAGCCTTCGAGCTGCATCTCGCCAAGGAGTTCCTGCGCGAGTCGATCCAGTGGGCGCTGCGCCCGGAGGGCAGGATCCTGCCCTCCCCGGTGGACGGCAAGGAGAACCGCGTCTACCGGGTGCCGGTCGGCGTCGTGGGCGTGATCAGCCCCTTCAACTTCCCCTTCCTGCTGTCGATCAAGTCGGTCGCCCCGGCCCTCGCGCTCGGCAACGCCGTGGTCCTCAAGCCGCACCAGAACACCCCGATCGTCGGCGGCACCCTGGTCGCGAAGATCTTCGAGGACGCGGGCCTGCCCGGCGGCCTGCTCAACGTCGTCGTCACCGACATCGCGGAGATCGGCGACGCGTTCATCGAGCACCCGATCCCCAAGGTCATCTCCTTCACCGGCTCCGACAAGGTCGGCCGCCACGTGGCCACCGTCTGCGCCTCGCTCTTCAAGCGCACGGTGCTCGAACTGGGCGGCAACAGCGCGGTCGTGGTCCTCGACGACGCCGACATCGACTACGCGGTCGACGCCGCGGTCTTCAGCCGCTACGTCCACCAGGGCCAGGTCTGCATGGCCGCCAACCGCGTCCTGGTCGACCGCTCGATCGCGGACGAGTTCACCGAGAAGTTCGTCGCCAAGGTGAAGACCCTCAAGGCCGGCGACCCGAACGACCCGGCGACCGTCATCGGCCCGCTGATCAACTCCCAGCAGGCGGAGTCGATTTCGGCCACGGTCGAGCAGGCCGTCGCCGAGGGTGCCACCGCCCTGGTGCGCGGCACGACCACCGACAACCTGGTCGAGCCCTCGGTCCTCACCGGCGTCCCGGCCGACTCCGACCTGCTCCGCCAGGAGGTCTTCGGCCCGGTCGCCTTCCTCATCCCGTTCGACGGCGAGGAGGAGGCCGTACGCCTCGTCAACGACACCCCCTACGGCCTCAGCGGCGCCGTCCACACCGGGGACGTCGAGCGGGGCGTGGCCTTCGCCAAGCAGATCGACACCGGGATGTTCCACGTCAACGACGGCACCGTCCACGACGAGCCCGTCGTCCCCTTCGGCGGCGAGAAGCACTCCGGGATCGGCCGCCTGAACGGCGAGACGACCGTGGAGTCCTTCACCACCCTGAAGTGGATCTCGGTACAGCACGGCCGGAGCGGCTTCCCGTTCTAGCCGGCAGAGTTCCGGTCGCCGGGCCCTATAGGACGCTATCTGTCCTATAGGGCCCGTAGCTTCGGTCGTGTCAGGGAGACACCACCCGAGGAAAGGCGGCCGTCATGGTCACTCACGTTCCCGCGGAAGCACAGGGCGACGAGCGCGGAGCACTGCTCTCCTTCATCGAGGAGCAGCGCGGCGGCATCCGCCGGGCGCTGCTCGGGCTGACGGACGAGCAGGCGGCGAGCAGGCCCAGCGCGAGCGAGCTGTCCCTGTCGGGCGTGCTCAAGCACTGCGCCGAGGTCGAGCAGAGCTGGATCGCCCGCGCCAGGCAGGAGCCGCCGGCGATGGAGCGCGACCAGTCGAACTGGCACGAGACCTTCCAGCTGGTCGGCGACGAGACGGTGGCCTCGCAGCTCGCCTACTGGGAGCAGGTCGCCGCCGAGACCGAGAAGTTCATCCGCTCGGTCCCCAGCCTCGACGACACCTTCCCGCTCCCCGAGGCCCCCTGGTTCCCCAAGGGCAGCGTCTCCATGCGCTGGGTCTGCCTCCACCTGATCCGCGAGACCGCCCGCCACGCGGGCCACGCCGACATCATCCGCGAGTCCCTGGACGGCAAGACGGCCTTCGAACTGGTCGCGCTGGAGCAGGGCGCCCCGTAGGGGCGCGGGGCCGTATCAATATGCGGCTCCGCCGAGTGGGCGCGACCAGCCACGACGGCGCCGCAGCCGGCACACGACGGACGCCACCTCGCGGCTCCCCCGCGCAGCGGTCAGTGGTGGAAGCTGGTCGCCGCCTCCTTGTCATGGGTCAGCGGATGCGGCTGCCGGCGCAGCCCGGGCAGCAGCCGGGTCAGGTCGTCGACGAACAGGTCCGCCAGGTCCTTCGAGAAGCCGTTGCGGCACACCACCCGCAGCACGGACAGGTCCTCCCGGTTCGCCGGGAAGGTGTACGCCGGCACCAGCCAGCCGTTCTCGCGCAGCCGCCGGGACACGTCGAAGACGTCGTACGCCGTCACGTGGTCGGCCGTGGTGAAGGCGAACACGGGCAGTTCGTCGCCCCGGGTGAGGAGCCGGAAGTCGCCGAGCGCCTCGATGCGTTCGGCGAGCCCGGTCGCCACGTCCCGGGACGCCTGCTGCACCGCGCGGTAGCCGTCCCGGCCCAGCCGCAGGAACGTGTAGTACTGCGCGACCACCTGGGCGCCGGGGCGGGAGAAGTTGAGGGCGAAGGTGGGCATGTCGCCGCCCAGGTAGTTGACCCGGAAGACCAGTTCCTCGGGCAGCGCCTCCTTGTCCCGCCACAGCGCCCAGCCGACGCCCGGGTAGACCAGCCCGTACTTGTGGCCCGAGGTGTTGATCGACGCCACGCGCGGGAGGCGGAAGTCCCACACCAGGTCCTCGTCGAGGAAGGGTGCGACCATCCCGCCGGACGCGCCGTCCACATGGACGGGGACGTCGATTCCGGTGCGCTCCTGGAGGGCGTCCAGGGCCGCGCAGAGGTCGGCGACCGGCTCGTAGGACCCGTCGAAGGTGGAGCCGAGGATGGCGACGACCCCGATGGTGTTCTCGTCGCAGAGGTCGGCGGCGGCCTGCGCGTCCAGGTGGTAGCGGTCGCCCTCCATGGGCACGAACCGGGGCTCCACCTCCCAGAAGTTGCAGAACTTCTCCCAGCAGACCTGGACGTTGATGCCCATGATCAGGTTCGGCCGGGCGGTGCCCGGATAGCGGTCGGGGTTGCGCTGCATCCAGCGCCGCTTGAGCGCCATCCCGGCCAGCATGCAGGCCTCGCTGGAGCCGGTCGTCGAACAGCCGATGGTGTTCGCCGGATCCGGCGCGTTCCACAGGTCGGCGAGCATGGCCACGCAGCGCCGCTCCAGCTCGGCGGTGCGCGGGTACTCGTCCTTGTCGATCATGTTCTTGTCGTCGCACTCCGCCATCAGGATCCCGGCCTGGGGCTCCATCCAGGTGGTGACGAAAGTGGCCAGATTCAGCCGGGCGTTGCCGTCCAGCATCAACTCGTCGTGCACCAGCTGGTAGGCGGTCGTGGGCGGCAGCGGGCCGTCCGGCAGCCGGTGTGTGGGCGGGGCCTCGGCCATGCCGGCGACCGGGTTCGCCTCCCCGAAGAACGGGTTGACGGACATGGGTCGCTCTTGGTGCTTCTGGGGGCCTTTGTGCAGCGGCATGAGGAGTGCCTCCTGGACGACATGAGGGGGTTCGCAAGGATCAGCGCAGGGCCGTACCGTCCGCCCGCAACTGCATTCTCGGCCGCCCGGTCACCAGCAGCCACGCGGGCAGCGACGCGATGCACAGCAACGCGATGATGCTCGTCGAGGCCACCAGCACCGCGGCCGTGAACAGGCTCACCCAGCCCTGCCGGGTGATCGCCAACAGCATGCCCAGCACACCCGCCGCCACGCCCACCGAGGGCTGGACCGCGGGCACCAGGGCGTGGGCGCACAGCCCGAGGGCCGCGCCGATGAACACCGAGGGAAAGATCCGGCCACCGCGGAAACCGCAGGAGGCGGCTACCAGCAGCGCGGCCAGCTTGACCACCGCCATCACGGCGAACTGCCCGGCCGACCAGCCCTCCGGGTCCTTCGCCAGCTCCGCGACCTCGTCCAGCCCCTTGAAGAGCGTCAGATGACCGCCCAGCGCCCCCAGGAGGCCCAGCACGAGCCCGCCGGCCGGAAGGGCCGCCATCGGGTGCCCGAGACGCCGGAAGGCGCCGTGCACGGACGGGAAGACGTAGACGGCGCACATGCCGAGCAGTGCGGCCGCGGGGGCGATCACCAGCACCGCCAGCAGATCGGGCCAGTGCGGGTGGCCGAGCGCGGGCAGGCCGAGGTCCAGGGTCGGGCGGGCCACCAGGGCGGTCGTCATCGAACCGGCCCCCGCGGCCATCAGCGGTCCGAAGAGGTTGTCCCACAGCGCGCCCTTCAGCGGCTTTCCGGCCAGCGCCTCGGAGATCACCAGGGCCGCCGCCACCGGCGTCCCGAACAGCGCGCCGAGCGTCGCCGCGTCGGCCAGCGCGGGCCACAGCGAGCCCGGCAGCCGGGGCATCGCGAGCCGCCCCAGCCACAGCGCCAGCCCGACGTTGACGGCGATGAGCGGGTTCTCCGGACCGAGGCTCGGCCCGCCGGCCAGCATCAGCACGGTCGCCAGCACCAGCCCCGGCAGCACGGCCGGCGGCAGCGCCACCGCCTCCAGGCCCAGGGTGGCCGGATCCGGCCCTGCGTGCCCCGGCACCTTCCACACCACCAGCCCCACCGCGACCCCGGTGGCCGTCAGCATCACCAGCATCCACAGCACCGAGTACCGTCCGATGCCCAGCGCGTCCGGCAGGTTGTTCCACAGCACGTGCTGCAGCCGTTCGGCCAGCGAGCTCACCAGCAGGAACAGCAGGCTGCTCCCGACCCCGACGACGAGGGCGGGCAGGATCAGCGGCAGCAGGGCGCGCGCGGGGGCCGAGGGCGGGATGGGAAGCGCCTGCTGCGCGGTGTCCTGGGCCACGGGCCCACCATAAGCGGGCAAAACCGGCACAACATCCTGAACGAAACCGGCTTGCACCTGACGTGACGTGAGGCCCCAGGGTGGAGCACGGAAAGGAGCGGAAGTGAGCTACTCCGTCGGACAGGTCGCCGGGTTCGCCGGCGTCACCGTGCGCACGCTGCACCACTACGACGAGATCGGCCTGCTGGTCCCGGGCGAGCGCAGCACCGCGGGCCACCGGCGCTACGGCGACGCCGACCTGGAACGGCTCCAGCGGATCCTGTTCTACCGGGAGCTCGGCTTCCCGCTCGACGAGGTCGCGGCCCTGCTGGACGACCCGGAGGCGGACCCGCGCGTACAGCTGCGCCGGCAGCACGAACTGCTGACCGCCCGGATCGAGAAACTGCAGAAGATGGCCGCGGCCGTGGAGCACGCCATGGAGGCACGCAGAATGGGCATCGACCTCACCCCCGAGGAACGCTTCGAGGTCTTCGGGGACAAGGACCCCGAGCAGTACGCCGAGGAGGCCGAACAGCGCTGGGGCGGCACCGAGGCCTACGCCGAGTCCCAGCGCCGCGCGGCCCGCTACACCAAGGCCGACTGGCAGCGGATGAAGGCCGAGGTCGACGACTGGAGCGCGCGTTACGCCGCCCTGGTGACCGCCGCCGAGCCGGCGGCCGGCGAACGGGCCATGGACATGGCGGAGGAACACCGGCGGCACATCTCGGCCTGGTTCTACGACTGCCCGCCCGAGATGCACCGCTGCCTCGCCGCGATGTACGTGTCCGACGAGCGCTTCAAGGCCTTCTACGACTCGATGGCCCCGGGCCTGGCCGAGCACCTCAAGGAGGCGATCGAGGCGAACGCGGCCCGGCTCGCGGGGTGACTAGGCGGCCTTCTCGACGATCACGGCAGTCCCGTAGGCACACACCTCGGTCCCCGTGTCCGCCGCCTCGGTCACGTCGAACCGGAAGGCCAGCACGGCGTTGGCACCACGCGCGCGTGCCTGCTCGACCAGCCGTTCCATGGCCTGGTTGCGGGTCTGGACCAGCGTTTTCGTCAGCCCCTTCAGCTCACCCCCGATCATCGACTTCAGACCCGCGCCGATCTGACTGCCCAGGTGCCGGGAGCGCACGGTCAGCCCGAAGACCTCGCCGATGACCTCCCGCACCCGGTACCCGGGAACGTCGTTCGTGGTGACGACCAGCACATCGGCCTGCGGTCCCTGACCGCCGCCGTACTCTTCGATACCCATGTGCACAGCCATTCCCCAGGGCGCCCACAGTGCATCCTGGATCCACCGGTGGAACCTGGGGCGGACACAATGCGTTGATAGCTTTGTGCGCCCGCACAAGGCACTTGCACTGCCCTCACCCCTCAGGAGCCCGGAACCGTGACCGGAACCGTGACGACCACGCTTGCCCTCGGCCCGAGCTGGATGGATCCCAACACCCTTCTCGACCAGTTCGGCATCTGGGGCCTGCTCCTGGTCGTCTTCGCCGAGTCCGGCCTCCTGATCGGCTTCTTCCTCCCGGGCGACTCCCTCCTCTTCACCTGCGGCCTGCTGATCACCTCGAACCAGCTGGACTTCCCGCTGTGGGGTGCCGTCGCCCTGATCTGCGTCGCCGCGATCCTCGGCGACCAGGCGGGCTACATGTTCGGCAAGAAGGTCGGCCCGACGCTCTTCAACCGCCCCGACTCCCGCCTCTTCAAGCAGGAGAACGTGGCGAAGGCGCACGAGTTCTTCGAGAAGCACGGCCCCAAGTCCCTGATCCTGGCCCGCTTCGTGCCCGTGATCCGCACGTTCACGCCCATCATCGCCGGCGTCAGCGGCATGAAGTACCGCTCGTTCCTGACGTTCAACGTCATCGGCGGTGTCCTGTGGGGCGCCGGCGTCACCCTGCTCGGCTCCTGGCTCGGCAAGATCGACTTCGTCAAGAACAACATCGAGGCGATCCTGATACTGATCGTCCTCGTCTCGGTCGTCCCGATCGCCATCGAGTTCCTGCGGGCCCGCTCGAAGGCGAAGAAGGAGGCCGCGGCGACCCCGCCCGAGCAGCCCTTCCAGCCGTTCCAGCAGCACCCCGCGACCGCGGCGCCCCCGATGATGGACGACGCCACGACCCAGCTCCGCAGGATCGAGCCGACCTACACCCCGCAGCAGTCCCAGCAGCAGTACGGCCAGCAGCCCCAGCCCCAGTCCCAGCAGCAGTACGGCTACGGCCAGCAGCAGCCGTACTACGACCAGGGCGGCTACGACGGCTACGACCAGAACGCCTACGGCCAGCAGCCCAACCCGTACACCGAGGACCACTACCGAGCCCCGTAAGCGGCAACGCCCTGCTTTTAAGGGGCGCGGGGAACTGCGCGATCAACCCCCACGCACCCGCAGCCGCCGTCCGGCCCGAGCCCCCACCCCGGTGGGCGCTCAGAACCCCCTCGTCCGCTTCGCGGCCCTCCGCTTCCCCGCCGACCCCACCCGCAGGGTCAGCCGGGAGATCTCCGACCCCAGATTGACCCCGATGGCGATGGCCATGGCGAGTGACGCCGCCTTGGCCAGCGACACCAGCCCCTTGTCGACCTCGTTCTGCGCCATCGACAGCAGCCCGAAATAGGTCGCCGACCCCGGCAGCAGCGGCCCGATCGCCGCCGTCGTGTACGGCAGCGCGGACGCGAACCGGTACCGCGACAGCAGCTGCCCGAACAACCCCACCAGCCCGGCCGCCACCGCCGTGGAGGCGACCGGCGAGATCCCCCCGGCGTAGTGCATCGCGCCGTAGACCGACCACGCCACGCCCCCGTTGAGGGTCACCGCCAGCACGGTGGATCGTTCCTGCTGGAGCAGGACCGCGAAGGTCAGCGACAGTACCATCGACGCGGCGATCTGCAGCAGCGGCCGATGGGAGCCGATCAGCGCCGCGTCGGGATTGAGCCGGCCGCCCAGCTTCACGCCGAAGTACAGGACGGTCAGCACCCCGATGACGATGCCGACGAAGAAGTACATGACCTCCAGCAGGCGCGCGGAGGCGGTGATGTAGAAGCCGGTGAGCCCGTCCTGGACGCCCGCGACGAGGGCCCGTCCTGGCAGCAGTGCGAACAGCCCACCGGTGACGACGGCGGACGCCGCGACGTCGACGTGGGCGAGCGAGAAGGCGATCCCGATCGCGGCCGGCGGCATCGCGGCGATCATGAACTGGTAGAACTCCGGCAGCCCCCGCCCCGCGCACAGCCACGCCAGCCGGTCGCCGAGCATCGCGCCGATCGCCGCCGCCACGAACACCAGCAGGTCACCGCCGACCAGCACGGAGGCGGCCCCCGCGAGCAGCCCGCTCGCGGCGGTCAGCGCCCAGCCGGGGTACGGGTGCCGGTTGCGCCTGATCTCCGCGAGCCGCCGGTAGGCCTCCTCCAGGGAGACATGGGTCTCGGGGTCGGTCAGGTCGTCCACGAGCCGGAAGACGGCGGCCAGCCGCGTGTAGTCGGTCCCGCGCCGCCGTACCGTCCTGGACGCGGTCACCGGGTCGTCGACGAGCGAGGGCTGGTACGAGATCGCCAGCAGCGTGAAGGTGACGTTCGGCTCGCAGCGGTCGAGGCCGTAGGACCGGCAGACCGCGAACATCGCGGCCTCCACGTCCTCCGCGCCCTCGCCGCCCGCCAGCAGCAACTCCCCGATACGCAGCGTCAGGTCGAGCACGCGCGGGACGGCGGGAGCGCCCTCCTCGGCCTTCTGCGCCGGCTCCACCGCCGGCCGCTCGGCCACCGGCATGCGCAGCATCGTGCGCATCCGGTCCTGCCAGGGCGCGTCCTTGACGAGGCTGACCGCGGGGAACCCGGAGGCCGGCGTGAAGACCGGCGGGGCGTCCTGGGCGCTGTAGGTGCTCGGCACGCTGAACGCCGACCCCTCCGGCTCGGCGACCGCAGGCTGCGGCGCCGCGAACCCCTCCGGCACCGCGAACTCGGACGTCGTCTCCGGCTCACCGCCGCCGCCCTCGGGGACCTCGATGCCCCGGGGGACGGCGAACTCGGACGTGAGCTCCGGGTCGTACCGCGCCTCGTCCGACCCGGGCTTGCGGTCCTCCGCCTCCGTCACCGTCGTAACGCTCCCTGAACGACAACTTCACCTGAGCCTCAGTATGCGCATGACCGCTCCGCGGACACGAAAAACGGGCCCCACGCGTGCGTGCGGCCCGTTTCCCGGTGCTGGCCTGCCAGAGGGGGGTCAGTGACCGCCCGACTCCTTGAAGCGCTTGTACGACCGCTCGATCTCGACCTCGGCGTCGGTGCGGCCGACCCAGTTGGCGCCCTCGACGGACTTGCCGGGCTCCAGGTCCTTGTAGACCTCGAAGAAGTGCTGGATCTCCAGGCGGTCGAACTCCGACACGTGGTGGATGTCGCGCAGGTGCTCCACGCGCGGGTCGGTCGCCGGGACGCACAGCAGCTTGTCGTCGCCGCCGGCCTCGTCCGTCATCCGGAACATGCCGATCGCGCGGCACTTGATCAGGCAGCCCGGGAACGTCGGCTCGTCCAGGATGACCAGCGCGTCCAGCGGGTCGCCGTCCTCGCCGAGGGTGTTCTCGACGAAGCCGTAGTCGGTCGGGTAGGCGGTCGAGGTGAAGAGACGACGGTCGAGGCGGATCCGACCGGTCTCGTGGTCCACCTCGTACTTGTTCCGCGAACCCTTCGGGATCTCGATCGTGACGTCGAACTCCACCGGTGGCTCCTCCATGATCAACACATAGTTCTGATGGTTAAGTGTCCCCCACGCAGGTGTGTGATCGCGAAAGGGGCTGGTGGTCGTGCCAGAGCTGAGGCCTTGGCAGTCCGCGAAACCGCGTGTGCGGAAGATCGCGGGCGCCGTACGACCACGGCTTGCACGCCTGGTGAACACCGTGAAACCGCAGGTCGCGCGGTTGTGGCGGGCAGTGGGACCGCGCCTCGCACGCGTCACGCGCGCGACGGGACCCCGGCTGGCCACCCTGGTCCGCCCCCCTCGACCTCGGATCCGGACCCTCAGGACCTGGCAGTACACCGCGGGCGCCGCCACGGCCGGGCTCGCCCTGGCCGCCGGTGCGGTGACCGTGGCGGGCCCCTGGGACGCCAACGGTCAGCGTACGGCCGAGCGGGACCGGGCCACCGCCCCGGAGCGGACGGGTGGCACAGATCACGGTTCCGGTGCGGACTCCGTCACAGCCGACGGCGAGCCCCGCCCCGCGCCCAGCGCCGGACCCGTCCTCACGGGGCTGAACGGCGCCACGAACACCGTGAAGTCGGCGCCCGCCGGAAAGTCGGTCGGCATCTCGGGAACGGCCGTCACGAACCTCCTGGGACCCCTCCTGAAGGCCCCGGCGCTCGGCAGCGTCCGTACCGCCGTGGTCGTCGACGTGGCCACCGGCAGTCGCCTCTACGGCTCCGGCGCCGACACCGCCCTGACCCCCGCCTCCACCACCAAGATCGCCACCGCCGTCGCCGCCCTCTCCGCCCTCGGCCCCGACCACCGCATCACCACGCGCGTGGCCCTCGAACCCGGCACCAGGGAGGTCGTCCTGGTCGGCGGCGGCGACCCCACCCTGACCGCGCACCAGGACGCGGCCGGCTGGGCCAGCCTGCGCACCCTCGCCACCGAGACGGCGAGGTCGCTGACCGCGCGGGGCATCGGGCAGATCACCCTCTCCTACGACACCACGCTCTACTCCGGCCCCGACCTGCACTCCATCGGCGTCAACGAGAACCTCGCGCGCGTGACCCCGCTGACGGCCGACGAGGGCCGCACCAACGACTCCACCGAGGGACCCGTGCTCCGGGTCGGCGACCCGGCGGCCGACGCGGCACGGAAGTTCGCGGGCTTCCTGGCGGACGCCGGCATCAAGACCTCGGCACCGGGCACCTCCAAGGCGAGCGGCCGGGCCGAGACCCTCGCCACCGTCTCCTCGCCGCCGCTGTCCTCGATCGTCGAACGCATGCTGACCAACAGCGACAACGACATCGCCGAGGCCCTGGCCCGCCAGACGGCGCTCGCGACCGGCAAGGAGGCCAGCTTCGACGGGGGAGCGGCGGCGATCGACGCCCAGCTCAGCAAGCTCGGCCTGCCGATGACCGGCGCCTCCTTCCACGACGGCAGCGGCCTGAACCGCGACGACCGGCTGACGGCGAACCTCCTCACCGCCCTCCTCGCCAAGGCCGGCGACGTGGAGCGGCCGGGCCTGCGCGCGGTCCTCACCGGCCTCCCCGTCGCCCACTTCACGGGCACCCTCACCAGCCGCTACACGGACGGCGCCGCGGGCGTCGTACGCGCCAAGACCGGCACCCTCACCGGCGTCAACACCCTCGCGGGCACGGTCGTCGACAAGGACGGCCGTCTCCTCGCCTTCGCCTTCCTCACCTCGAACACGACGAACCCGCCGGCGGCCCAGGCGGCCCTCGACCAGGCGGCAACGGCCTTGGCGGGGCTGTGACCACGCCTCTCCGCCGCCCTGTCCACCCCGGCCGACGCAAGCCTCCAACCCGACCCCACCACACAAGTCACGCCAACCTCACCAACCCCCACGGCCTGCCCCAACCGGTAGCGCTAACGTACGGTTGACGCATGACGAGCATCGGTGGCGCTGCTTCTTCTGGGATGGTCGACTGGAATCTCGCGGTGGCGACCGCGACCCGGCTCGTGCGGCCGGGGCCCGAGGTGAGCCGCGACGAGGCCCGGGTCATCGTCGCCGAACTGCGGCGGCACGCGAAGGCCTCGGAGGAACACGTCCGGGGCTTCACTCGTATGGGGACCGACGACATTCACGACACCCCCGTTCTGGTGGTGGACAGGCCCGGCTGGGTGAAGGCGAACGTCGCCGGTTTCCGGGAACTCCTCAAGCCGCTGCTCGAGAAGATGCAGGAGCGGCGCGCGGGCTCCCCCGGCGGCGCCGTCCTCGGCGCGGTCGGCGGCAAGGTCACCGGCGTGGAACTCGGCATGCTCCTGTCGTTCCTGTCGTCCCGGGTCCTCGGCCAGTACGAGACCTTCGCCCCCTCCTCCCGCGACCTCCCGGCCGACGAGAACGGCGGCGGCCGACTGCTGCTCGTCGCCCCGAACATCGTCCACGTGGAGCGCGAACTCGACGTCCAGCCCCACGACTTCCGCCTGTGGGTGTGCCTGCACGAGGAGACGCACCGCACCCAGTTCACGGCGGTGCCCTGGCTGCGCGCCCACCTGGAGGGCGAGATCCAGTCGTTCCTCTCGGAGACCGACGTCGACCCGATGACCGTCCTCGAACGCATCAGGGACGCCGCCCAGTCCCTCGCCGGAAGCCGCCCCGAGGCCGAGGAGGACGACGGCGGACGGTCGTTCGTCGAACTCGTGCAGACCCCCGCCCAGCGCGAGATCCTCGGCCGGCTCACCGCCGTCATGTCCCTCCTGGAGGGCCACGCCGACTTCGTCATGGACGGCGTGGGACCCGCGGTCGTGCCGACCGTCGCCGAGATCCGCGAGAAGTTCCAGCAGCGGCGCGCCAAGGGCGCCTCCCGGCTCGACATGACCCTGCGCAAGCTGCTCGGCCTGGATGCCAAACTCCGTCAGTACCGGGACGGCGAACGGTTCGTGCGGGCCGTCGTCGAGCAGGTCGGCATGGACGGCTTCAACCGGGTGTGGACCTCCCCGAACACACTGCCGACCAAGGCGGAGATCGCCAAACCGGCGGACTGGGTCGCGCGGGTGCACCGCAAGTCCGAGTCGTGAACCAGCGGAAGTGCGGTGAACGGAAACCGGCCGACGGCAGGCGAACGCCCCTCCAATCACCCGTCCGAGGGACCGTGAGCGATGGGTAGGCGTGCGATGCTCAGGGAACGGCCCGTTTCTGTCACCATCTACACACTCTGAGTGACCGGTCTCGGGTTCACCCCCCGAAAACTTCATGAAGGGAACCGGACATGGGTCCCCATCCTGCGGTCGCGGCGATACGCCTGGCGGTCCGCCGCGTCCTCCACGACATCCTCACCGACGACAGCCGCTACAGCCGTACCGCCGGTGAGCGCTCCGGTGGGCGCATCGGCGTGCGCCTCGCGCGCCCCGCCGGCGGCCTCCCCGAGGTCCTCGAGATCCCGGAGCAGACACCGAACGAGCGGCCCCCCTCCCCGCTCGTCCTCGTCGCGTGCTCCGGCGGCGCCGACTCCATGGCGCTCGCCTCCGCCCTCGCCTTCGAGGCCCCCAAGCTCGGCATCCGCGCGGGCGGCATCACCGTCGACCACGGCCTGCAACCCGGCTCCGACCTGCGCGCCGAGGAGGTCGTCCTCAGGCTGCGCGAACTCGGCCTCGACCCCGTCGAGTCCATCACCGTGACCGTCGGCCGCGACGGCGGACCCGAAGCAGCCGCCCGCGACGCCCGCTACGCGGCCCTGGACGCCGCGCTCGAACGGCACGGCGGCGCCGCGATCCTGCTCGGCCACACCAGGGACGACCAGGCCGAAACCGTCCTGCTCGGCCTCGCCCGCGGCTCCGGCATCCGCTCCCTGTCCGGAATGGCCGCGGTCTCGGGGGCCGGCGGCCGTTACCGCCGCCCGTTCCTCCAGCTGGACCGGCAGACCGCCCGCAAGGCCTGCATGGTCCAGTCCCTGCCCGTCTGGGACGACCCGCACAACGCGGACCCGGCCTACACCCGCTCCCGGCTCCGCCACGAGGGCCTGCCCGCCCTGGAGAAAGCCCTCGGCAAGGGCGTCGTCGAGGCGCTCGCCCGCACCGCCCAGCTCTCCCGTGACGACGCCGACGCCCTCGACACCTGGGCCAGCCAGGCCGAGGTCTCCGTACGGGACGCGGCGGGCCTCCTGGAGTGCGCCAAGCTCTACGCCCTGCCCCCCGCGGTACGGCGCCGGATCCTGCGCCGCGCGGCCATCCAGGCGGGCGCACCGGCCGGTTCCCTGTTCGCCCGGCACATCGAGGAAGTCGACCGCCTCATCACCGGCTGGCGCGGCCAGGGAGCCATCAATCTCCCCGGCAAAGTCGTCGCCCAGCGCCAGGGTGGCAGACTGGTGATTCGGCAAGGCTGAATCCCGACCTCGCGGAGAGCTCCTCGGTGCTCCTGCGATGGGCCGGGTAGGCCGGTGGGACGACCGACCGAAAGTGATGCGGGTGGACGCGAAAGACATGGGTGCCGACCTCCAGCAGGTGCTCATCACCAAGGAAGAGATCGACGCGAAGCTGGCCGAGCTGGCCGCGAAGATCGACGCGGAGTACGCGGGCAAGGACCTGCTCATCGTCGGCGTCCTCAAGGGCGCCGTGATGGTCATGGCGGACCTCGCCCGGGCGCTGTCCACCCCCGTCACCATGGACTGGATGGCCGTGTCCTCGTACGGGGCGGGCACCCAGTCCTCCGGTGTGGTGCGGATCCTCAAGGACCTCGACACCGACATCAAGGGCAAGCACGTCCTGATCGTCGAGGACATCATCGACTCGGGCCTGACCCTGTCCTGGCTGATCAACAACCTCGGCTCCCGCGAGCCCGAGACCCTGAAGATCTGCACCCTGCTGCGCAAGCCGGACGCGGCCAAGGTCGCCATCGACGTCGAGTGGGTCGGCTTCGACATCCCCAACGAGTTCGTCGTCGGCTACGGCCTCGACTACGCCGAGAAGTACCGCAACCTCCCGTTCGTCGGTACGCTCGCGCCTCACGTCTACGGCGGCTGAACCCCGGCTGATACGCCGGAGGGTCCACTTACGTAAGACGATCGGGAACCCCAGCGGGTTTCGCGCCGTTGGAGCATGCAGAGACGGGTTTCACCAGTCGTCCGAGCGGCTTCGTGCGGCTTCGGGCGACAATGCTGGGGTACCGTCAGAAGAACTGTCTTATCAAACTCACTATGGCAGGAGGGACGGGGCGACACCGCTCCGTATGGATGGACGTGAAGCGATACTTCCGTGGGCCGGTCATGTGGATCGTGCTGGCCGTCCTTGCCGTGGTCGTGTTGATGCAGGTCGTCGGCTCGTCCGGCGGCTACAAGACGGTGGACACCGGCCAGGTCGTGGCGGCGATCAATGACAACAAGGTGGAATCGGCGAAGCTGACCACCGGTGACGAGCAGACCATCAAGGTCACGCTCAAGAACGGCGAGAAGGTCGACGGCAGCTCGAAGATCCAGGCGAGCTACATCGGCGACCAGGGCGTGACCCTCGCCAACACGCTGCAGACCAAGTACCAGGACAAGCAGATCCCCGACGGTTACACCGTCGCGCCGACCAAGCAGAACGCGTTCGTCAGCGTCCTGCTCTCCCTGCTGCCCTTCGTCCTCATCGTGGTCGTCTTCCTGTTCCTGATGAATCAGATGCAGGGTGGCGGCTCCCGGGTCATGAACTTCGGCAAGTCCAAGGCGAAGCTCATCACCAAGGACACCCCGAAGACGACCTTCGCGGACGTCGCGGGCTGCGACGAGGCCGTCGAGGAACTCCACGAGATCAAGGAGTTCCTGCAGGAGCCGGCCAAGTTCCAGGCCGTCGGCGCCAAGATCCCCAAGGGTGTGCTCCTCTACGGCCGCCCCGGCACCGGCAAGACGCTCCTCGCGCGCGCCGTCGCCGGCGAGGCAGGGGTCCCCTTCTACTCGATCTCCGGTTCCGACTTCGTCGAGATGTTCGTCGGTGTCGGTGCCTCCCGGGTGCGCGACCTCTTCGAGCAGGCCAAGGCGAACGCCCCGGCGATCGTCTTCGTCGACGAGATCGACGCGGTCGGCCGCCACCGCGGCGCCGGCCTCGGCGGCGGTCACGACGAGCGCGAGCAGACGCTGAACCAGCTGCTCGTCGAGATGGACGGCTTCGACGTCAAGGGCGGCGTGATCCTCATCGCCGCGACGAACCGGCCCGACATCCTCGACCCGGCGCTGCTGCGCCCGGGCCGCTTCGACCGGCAGATCGCGGTCGACCCGCCGGACCTGCAGGGCCGTCTGGAGATCCTCAAGGTCCACCAGAAGGGCAAGCCGGTCGCGCCCGACGTCGACCTTGCGGCGGTCGCCCGCCGCACCCCGGGCTTCACCGGCGCGGACCTGTCGAACGTGCTGAACGAGGCGGCGCTGCTCACGGCACGCTCCGACCGCAAGCTCATCGACAACCAGATGCTCGACGAGGCGATCGACCGCGTGGTCGCGGGCCCGCAGAAGCGGACCCGGATCATGTCGGACAAGGAGAAGAAGATCACCGCGTACCACGAGGGCGGCCACGCCCTGGTCGCGGCGGCCTCTCCGAACTCCGACCCGGTCCACAAGATCACGATCCTGTCCCGGGGGCGTGCCCTCGGCTACACGATGGTCCTGCCGGACGAGGACAAGTACTCGACCACGCGCAACGAGATGCTCGACCAGCTCGCCTACATGCTGGGCGGCCGCGCGGCCGAGGAACTGGTCTTCCACGACCCGACCACCGGCGCCGCCAACGACATCGAGAAGGCCACGGCCACCGCCCGCGCGATGGTCACGCAGTACGGCATGACCGAGCGTCTCGGCGCGATCAAGTTCGGCGGCGACAACACCGAGCCCTTCCTCGGCCGTGAGATGTCCCACCAGCGCGACTACTCGGAAGAGGTCGCCGCCCTGGTGGACGAGGAAGTGAAGAAACTCATCGAGAACGCGCATAACGAAGCCTGGGAGATCCTGGTCGAGAACCGCGACGTCCTCGACAACCTGGTGCTCCAGCTCCTGGAGAAGGAGACCCTGGGCAAGGAGGAGATCGCCGAGATCTTCACGGCGCTCCACAAGCGGCCCGCGCGCCCCGCGTGGACCGGCTCCTCCCGCCGTACGCCGTCCACCCGCCCGCCGGTGCTCTCCCCGAGGGAGCTCGCACTGACCAACGGGGCGAACGGCTCGACGCCGGCGATCAGCACCGCGAAGTCCACGGCGGCCGAGCCCGCCACGGCGGTCGAGAAGGCCTCCGAGGACCGACCCGAGAGCTGAGTCACACCGACCTCACCTGGCTCGGAATGGATGCCGCGCCCCCCAGGATCTAGCCTGGGGGGCGCGGCATTTCCGTAATGCCTGTACATGAGGCGCGTGATCCACATGCGCATATCCGATGGAACGAGGCACCCAGATGACCGACCCCGTGACCCTGGACGGCGAAGGCACCATCGGCGACTTCGACGAGAAACGCGCCGAGAACGCCGTACGCGAACTCCTCATCGCCGTCGGCGAAGACCCGGACCGCGAGGGCCTTCGGGAGACTCCGGCGCGGGTGGCGCGGGCGTACCGCGAGCTTCTGGCGGGAAATCAGCAGTCGCCCGAGGAGGTGCTGACGACGACGTTCGACCTCGGCCATGACGAGATGGTCCTGGTCAAGGACATCGAAATCGTATCTCTGTGCGAACATCACATGCTGCCGTTCCATGGTGTGGCCCATGTCGGCTACATCCCGGCGGAGACCGGCAAGATCACGGGACTGTCGAAGCTCGCGCGTCTGGTCGAGGTGTTCGCGCGTCGACTGCAGGTGCAGGAACGCCTCACCACGCAGGTCGCGGACTCGCTGATGCGGATCCTCGAGGCCCGGGGCGTGATCGTCGTCGTCGAAGCAGAGCACATGTGCATGTCGGTGCGGGGGATCCGCAAGCCGGGTGCCAAGACGACGACGTCGGCGGTCCGTGGCCAGCTCAGGGACGCTACGACCCGCGCTGAGGCGATGAGCCTGATACTGGCGCGCTGAACTGATTGTCAGTGGTGACCCGTAATCTCCTCCATCGGTGCGTTGTGTGCCGATCGGGGAGGTCAGGGTGGGTTACGGGTTACCGAGCAAGCAGACCGTGAACGGCGTGGGCCGTCGGCTGTGGACGCTGGACGGGGGGCGAGGTCCGTGGGCTTCGTCCTCGCAAGGCCGGAAGCACCAAGCCGTTCACCCTGTACAGCTACCGCCTCGATCCCCATCCAGGGTTTCTGGTCAACGGCCACCTGGCACGTCAGCCCTGGTGACCGGGTCACGCCACCGGCTCGACCCCGGTGTGGTCGTTGTCGTCGTCCTCCGGGAGCTTGCACACGCGTTCCAGGAAGATGGCCGCCGCTATGACGGCGATGCCGGCGACGACCGAGAAGGCCGCGTAGAGGGCCTGGTCGCGGCGGGTGGGGAGGTCGAGGAGTTCCAGGAGGAAGACGCCGGTGCCGCCGTACATGCCGGCGACGAGGGCGGCGACCAGGGCGCTCGCCTGGCCGAAGACGACCGCGCGGGCGGCCATCAGGGGGTCGACTCCCTTGGCGCCGGGGCGGCGCTCGCGCTGGGCCTTGAGGCGGGCGCGCAGCGAGAGCGCGGTGGCGAGCAGGACCACGGCGATCAGGGCGAGGACGATCGGGGCGGCCACCGGCACGCTGGGCAGCGTCCCCACCGCGTTCCAGAGGCGGGCGACCGCCCAGGACAGCACTCCGGCCACGACGAAGACGCCGGCCAGCACCCTGATCCGCAGCTCTTTCACTGTTTTCCTTCAGCTCCCCCGCAGCGATGTGGTCGTCTCGACCTTAACGACTACTCGGGCAGTCGGAGTTCCAGGTCCCCACGCGCTTCCACACCGTGCCGGGTGACGGCCGCCAGGAGGTCCGCGACGGTGCCGCGGCCGGGCAGCAGGGCCTCCGGGTCGATGTCGTACCAGGGCGCGAGGACGAAGGCACGCTGGTGGGCGCGCGGGTGGGGGAGGGTGAGCTGCGGGTCGTCGGAGACGACGTCGGCGTAGGCGACGATGTCGACGTCGAGGGTGCGCGGGCCCCAGTGCTCGTCCCGCACCCGGTTGAACGCCTCCTCGACCGCGTGCGCCCGCTCCAGCAGGGAGGACGGCGGGAGGGTGGTCTTCAGCACCACGATCGCGTTGTAGTACGTCGGCTGGCTGCCCGGCGCGACGCCCCACGGCTCCGTCTCGTACACCGGCGACACGGCCTTGATGTGGACGCCCGGGGTGTCCTCCAGGGCGTCGATGGCGCCCTGGAGGGTCTCCAGGCGGTTGCCGAGGTTGGAGCCTAGGGCGACCACGGCTCGTTTGGGGTTGGACAGGGTGGTGTCGGCGGCGTCGACCTGCTCGACGACGGAGGCGGGCACCGGCTGGACGGTCGGGTCGCTGGGACCCCGCAGGGAGGATGCGGTCATACTCGGCTCCGGGTGATGGTGACGGTGACGTCGTCGAAGGGGACGGTGATGGGCGCGTCCGGCTTGTGGACCTGGACCTCGACCTCTCTTACCCCCTCGTGTTTGAGGCAGACCTGGGCGATCCGCTCGGCGAGCGTCTCGATCAGGTTCACCGGCTCCCCCTCGACCACGGCGACGACCTCCTCGGCCACGATGCCGTAGTGCACGGTCTTCGCCAGGTCGTCGTCGGCCGCCGCCGGCCGGGTGTCCAGGCCAAGGACGAGGTCCACGATGAAGGTCTGGCCCTCCTCGCGCTCCTTGGGGAAGACACCGTGGTGCCCGCGGGCCCTCAGGCCGCGCAGCGCGACACGATCCACGCGAATCACTCCTGCAATCGTCGGTGTGGCGGCCGGGCGGCATCGCGTACGGGCGACGGGCCGGCCACACATGAATCTACCTGCGGCCACTGACAGAGCCGGGGCACGGGGCACGGGGTCGGCCGGGGTACGGCAGGGTTCATCGCGTGTTTCCCCCGGAGAACCCGGCGGCTCACGGGCCGGTAGCCGTACCTACTCGCGAGTTCGTGATTCCAGCCACTTCTTGGGCCGCGAGGGGGGTCCCGTGCTCAGGAGGGCGTGTCGTCCTCCTCGTCCTCGTCGGTCTCGGACAGCACCGGGGAGGCGTGGTGGGACCAGAGCTTCCAGCCGTCCCTGGTGCGCCGGAACACGTTCGTGGCGACGACCAGCTGGCCGACCAGCGGGCCGAGCTCCTGGCCGCCCTCGGGGGCCGGGCCGCCGCTGAGGATGTTCTCCGTGCAGGTCACCAGGGCGGTGTCGCCGGTGACGGAGACGTGCACGTCGGTGAGGAAGAACTGGATGTAGTCGGTGTTCGCCATGATCAGCGCGTACGACCGCAGGACCTCGCCGCGGCCGGTCAGCACCGGCCAGCCCGGGTGCACGCAGGAGATCACGCCGCTGTCGGCGGGGTCGTGGTACTCCTCGTCGACGCCCAGGTCGGCGGGGGTGAGCCAGAGGGAGGAGACGGTCTCGAAGTCGCCGTTCTCCAGTGCCTCGTAGAAGGCGGTGTTGGCGGCCTCGACCTGTTCGACGTCGGTGTGGGGGGCGCTCACCGGGCTCCTTCGCCCGGTGTGTCCGTTCCGGTGCGCGCTCCTTCTATTGCGCGCGCGACCCGTACCGCGTCCGCCGTGGCGTGTACCTCGTGGACGCGCACCGCCCACGCGCCGGCGTGCGCCGCGAGCGCCGAGACGGCGGCCGTCGCCGCGTCGCGCTCCCGGGCCGGCGGGGGTGCGCCCTCGGGCCCGGCCAGGACCCGGCCGAGGAACCGCTTGCGGGAGGCGGCGACGAGCAGCGGGTGGCCCAGGGCGTGCAGCCGGTCGAGGTGGGCGAGCAGGGTCAGGTCGTGCTCGGAGTTCTTGGAGAAGCCGAGGCCGGGGTCGACGACGACGCGGTCGGGGGAGATGCCGCCGGCCAGGACGGCGTCCACGCGCGCGTGCAGTTCGTCGAGGACCTCGCCGACGACGTCGTCGTACACGCCCTTGACGTTGCCGCCCTCCAGGAAGCCGCGCCAGTGCATGACGACGAAGGGGGCGCCGGAGTCGGCCACGACCGGGATCATGTCGGGGTCGGCGAGGCCGCCGCTGACGTCGTTGACGAGGGCGGCGCCGGCCGCGAGGGCCTGCCGGGCGACGGAGGCGCGCATGGTGTCGACGGAGACGACGACTCCTTCGGAGGCGAGGCCGCGGACGACGGGGACGACCCGGCGCAGTTCCTCGTCCTCGTCGACGCGGGTGGCGCCCGGGCGGGTGGACTCGCCGCCGACGTCGACCAGGTCGGCGCCCTGGGCGCCGAGGTCGAGGCCGTGCTTGACGGCGGCCGTCGTGTCGAACCAGCGGCCGCCGTCGGAGAAGGAGTCGGGGGTGACGTTCACGACCCCCATGACCGCGCACCGGTCCCATGCCGGAAGCCCTGTCACCTGGCCACGTCCGCTGTGGTTGCTCATACGTTCAGCGTAGGCCCCGGGCCCGGTGGCGGGTCCCCGTGGCCCGAGCGGCGCCCCCGGGCCGGAGGGGGCGGGGCGTCCGCTCGGGCCGGTCCCGGGGTCAGGCCGCTCGTACACCCTGTTCGGCGACGCTGTGGGCGCACGGGCGGGGGGCGGGCGGCTGGCGGCGCAGGAAGCGCGGGAGGGGCAGGGCGAGGCTGACGAAGCCCTCGGCCTGCATGGCGGCGAGGCCGATGCGCGGGAGGTCGCCGGAGGCCCGGTAGACCACGAAGCGCGGCTCCCAGCGGGGCTGGAACTTGGCGTTGAACTTGTACAGGGACTCGATCTGGAACCAGCGGGAGAGGAAGACCAGCAGTCCGCGCCAGGCGCGCAGCACCGGTCCGGCGCCGATCTTCTCGCCGCGGGCGAGGGCGGAGCGGAACATCGCGAAGTTGAGCGAGATCCGGGTGATGCCGAGCTTCGGGGCGGCCTGGAGGGCGGCCACGATGAGGAGTTCGTTCATGCCGGGGTCGGCCGAGCGGTCGCGGCGCATCAGGTCGAGGGAGACGCCGTCGGTGCCCCAGGGCACGAAGTGCAGGATCGCCTTGAGGTCGCCGTACTGGCCGGGCGTCTCGTCCGCCTTGTGGGCGGTGGCGATCAGGCAGTCGCCGTCGGCGGGGTCGCCGATGCGGCCGAGCGCCATGGAGAAGCCGCGCTCGGTGTCGGTGCCGCGCCAGTCCTCGGCGGCGCGGCGGATGCGGTCGAGTTCGGCGTCGCCGAGGTCACGGATACGCCGTACCCGGGTTTCGTAGCCGGCCCGCTCGATGCGCTTGACCATCTGGCGCACGTTGCGCATCGCGCGTCCGGCGAGCGAGAAATCCGCCACGTCCACCACCGCCTCGTCGCCCAGTTCGAGCGCGTCCAGGCCGGTCTCGCGGGTCCACACCTCGCCGCCCGTCTCCGAGCAGCCCATGACGGCGGGGGTCCAGGAGTGGGCCTTGGCCTCGTCCATGAAGCGCTCGATGGCGCCGGGCCAGGCCTCGACGTCGCCGATCGGGTCGCCGCTGGCGAGCATCACGCCGGAGACGACGCGGTAGGTGACCGCCGCCTTGCCACTGGGCGAGAAGACGACCGCCTTGTCGCGGCGGAGCGCGAAGTGGCCGAGGGAGTCGCGGGCGCCGTGCTTCACGAGGAGGGCGCGCAGCTGGGCCTCGTCCTCCTCGGTGAGGTGGGCGGCGGGGTGTTCGGGGCGGAAGGCGAGGTAGATGGTGGTGACGGCGGTGATCAGGCCGAGGGCGCCGAGGGAGAAGGCGACCGTCCAGGAGGTGGAGCCCTCGTAGTCGACGGGGCCCTCGAAGCCGAACAGGCCGTAGAGGACGTGGGTGATGCGGTCGGCCAGGCTCGGGTCGCCGATCGTGCGCTTCGGGTGGGCGCTGACGATGACCAGGCCGAGCGCGAGCGAACCGGCGCTCATGAGGACGAAGTTGGCGAGCGCGCGCCACCGGCTGCGCGGGTCGGGCAGCGCCTTGAACTCGTCGCGGTGGAGCACGAGCGGCACGAACAGCGCCAGGGAGATCAGCGCGCCGATGACCGAGTGCCGGTACACGAACTGCGAGACCGCGCCGGCCGGCAGCAGCACGACCGCGGCCCGCCAGGCCCGCCGCTTGCGCCGCTTGAGCCCGTGCGCGAGCAGCAGCAACAGCACGCCGACGCTGAGCGAGAGAGCCGCGGCGAACGGGCCGAGCGAGCCGGGCAGCACCTCGGCCATGGCGTGCATACGGCTGTGACGGAAGCGCGGGAACACGCCCGCCGCGATGTCCAGGACGCCCACGACCGCGCACGCCCTGCCGACCAGAGCGGGGACGGCCTCAGGGCGCGGGCCGCGGACCATGCGCCGCGCCCGGCCTGATCGGCTCGGAACCTCGCCCGACATTTCCCCATCTATCCTGACAGACATCGCATCCCGTAGTTCTGCGAGAGACCTTGGATCCGGGCCCGATTCGGGCATCCGGCGACATTGCGCCCTCTAGGACGGTGTCTCGGGGGGAGAGGTTCACTCCCCACCGGAAAGCCGGTTCAAAGGCCAGGGAAAGCCCGGGGCAAGCCTCGCTGAAAGTGGCGGTGGTCTCGGGGGAAAGCGCAGGCAGGAAGCACCTCATGGGTCTCACGAGCAATAAACTGCTGGCATTGGCGATCTTGGTCGCCGTACTGCTGTTCGTAGGCACGGTGTGGCTGTGGCCCCGGCTGGGCCGCCGGACCTGGCAGGCCGTAAGCGGCCGCGTCGGTCTTCTGCTGGCCACCCAGTTGGCGCTCTTCGCGTGCGTCGGGATAGCCGTCAACCAGGCCTTCGGTTTCTACGCGAGCTGGGCCGACCTGTTCGGCACCCAGACCGACCAGGGCGTCGTCGTCAACCACGCGGCCGGCCCTCTCCAGGTGGTGTCCACCTCGGAGGTGCACGGCATGGGCGGCTCGCTGCCGACGACCGCCGGGCAGCTCCAGCAGGTCGGCATAGTCGGCCGTACCACCCACATCGCCACGCCCGCGTACGTGTACCTGCCGCCGGAGTACTTCCAGCCGCAGTACCGCACGCGGACGTTCCCGGTGGTGGTCGTCCTCAGCGGCTACCCCGGCACCGCGCGGGCGCTGGTCGACAAGCTGCACTACCCGCGCACGGCGCAGCACCTGGTCCGGGACGGGAAGATGCGGCCGACGATCCTGGTGATGCTGCGGCCCACGGTCGCGCCGCCCCGGGACACCGAGTGCGTGGACGTCCCGCGCGGCCCGCAGACCGAGACCTTCTTCGCCAGGGACCTGCCCGACGCCGTGCGCGCGCACTACCGGGCCACCGTGAAGCCGGGCGGCTGGGGAATCGTCGGCGACTCGACGGGCGGCTACTGCGCGCTCAAGCTCGCCGTGCACCATCCCGGCGTGTACGGGGCCGGCGCCGGGCTCTCCCCGTCGTACAAGGCGCCCCACGACGCCACGACCGGCGACCTCTTCCAGGGCGACCGGAATCTCGAGAACCGCGCGGACCTCTGGTGGTACCTGAAGCACGAGCCCGCCCCGGACACCTCCCTGCTGGTCACCAGCAGCAAAGTCGGCGAAACCAACTACAAGGCCACGCTGAAATTCATCGCGAGCGCGGAGGCCACGAAGCTGACCCGGATTTCGTCGATCATCCTCGACAGCGGCGGCCACAACTTCAACACCTGGCGCCGCGAGATTCCCGCGACGCTCCAGTGGATCAGCGGCCGGTTGAGCGACCGCTGAGGCCCGCCCTTCCCGATACCGTGTGAAGACTTCGTTGTCGCTGTGTTTTTACGGCCCGGGGCACCACGATTCGCCTACGCGCGGTAAGTTTCTGGCCATGCCACGTGGACGTCACCGTCATTCACCGCCCTTGCACAGGCTGTTGCCTCCCTCGGCGATCGCCGGTGTCTCCCTCGCATGCGCCCTTGGCCCCTGGTTGTTCTCCCAACCGACGGTGCTGCGCACCCTGGCCGCGATAGCCGCGGCCACCGCGGCCGTCGGCGCTGCCGTCATGCGGCGCTGGGACAGCGAGGCGGGCAAGCAGGTGGCCGACCTGTCACGCGCGCGTGCGAGCGACGAGTGGCGCCACGAGGAGCGGATCGCCGAGCTGGAGACCGACCTGGAGGAGTCGCGGGAGCTGCGCGCCAAGCTGGAGCAGCGTCTGCGCGCGAAGCGGTCGGAGCTGGCGGGTCTGCGCAACGAGCACGCGTCCCTGCTGCGCCGCTACGCCACGGCCGAGACCGAGCGCGCGAGCGCCCTGGAGGGCCGCCGCCTGCTGGAGATCGAGGCCGCCGAGCCGTCGAACGAGCTGCCGGCCGCCCGGGAGGCGGACGCGGCGGAGCAGTCCGCGGCGGCCGTCGAGGAGAAGACCGGGGACAAGGCCGAGGCGCTGACGGTCGAGGAGACGGTTCCCGCGGTCTTCTCGCCGGAGGGTTCCAAGCTGTTCCTGCGGGCCAAGGTGGCATTGGCCCGGTTCGACGAGAAGGACACCGCGAAGGACCTCGCGAAGGACGGGCCCGACGCGGGCACCGACGCCGAGGGGACGGCGGAGACGGCCGCCGGGCCCGAGACCGCGCCGGAGGACGAGGCGCAGGGGCAGCCCGAGGCGGCCGACGGGCACGCGCGCGCGGCCGCCGCCAGCACGGAAGGGCCCGACGCGGGCGAGGACACCGCCCCGGCGCCGGCGGAGCAGGACGCCCACCCCGCGCCCGCACCGTCCGCGAAGTCCGTCAAGCCCTCGGGACACTTCACGGTGCCGACCGCGGTGGCGGTCCTGCCGGCCGCGCCGATCCCGCGCCCGCTGGTCACCGGCGGCTTCGACTTCTTCGGCACCCAGAAGGGCTCGCCCGCGGGCGGCCTGGACACCGTGCGCAACGAGGACCTCGCGGACGTCGTCGGCCAGGAGGCGCTCGCGCTCCACAAGGCCGAGTCCGAGGCCGAGTTCAAGCCCGCCGACGCGCAGGCGCGGGGCGTCGGCCAGGTCATCGACCTGACCGCGCACGACGAGACGGAGCAGATCAACCTCGGCGGTCTGCGCAGCGCCGCTTCCTGAACACGCGGGCGGCCGGTGGCCGGGTGCGGCGCCGTCGTGGCTGGTCGCGCAGTTGCCCGTGCCCCTGAAGGGGCGCTCACCGCGGCGCCCTGCTTTCAGGGGCGCGGGGAACCGCGCGACAAACCCCCACTCACCCGCACCCGACCACCGACCGTCCCGACCGCCGACCGTCCCGACCGCCGACCGTCCCGACCACGGACCGACCCGGCCGTCAGGCCATCCAGCGGTCCGGCCGCGCCGCCCGGCGCCCCGTGCGGGACCGCTCGGCCTGCTCCCGCAGCAGTGCCGCGGCCTCCTGGGCGCCCCGCAGCCGGGCCGTGACGGTCTTGTCGGCCCCCGTGTCCACATGAACGTCCGCGAGCCCCCACAGCCGCTCCCAGGGCCCCTGCGTCAGCCGTACGCTCTGGACCTTGGCGTGCGGGACGAGCGACAGCTTCCGGCGCAGCAGCCCGTGCCGCGCCGCGAACACCGCGTCCGTGACCGCGAGCCCGTACCCGCGCCACCACAGCGGCACGCACCAGCGGGCCCGCCCCGGCGACCGCAGCAGCTCACCGGGGACGGTCACACCGGGCAGCACGCGCGCGACGACCGACTCGGCGACCGAGCGCGGGGCGACCGGGACCAGCACCGAGTTCGCCGACCCCGCCACGTCCAGCTCCACCCGCACCCAGCGCAGTGGCCGCCACATCAGCGGCTCGACGATCCGCACGGTCTGCACCCGTCCCGGCGGCACCGTCTCGTGCGTGCGGTCGAGGAGCCCGTGGTCGATGCGCAGCCCGTCCGGGGACTCCCCGACCGTCCAGTCGTACTCGCCGACGAACCGCCCCACGCTGGTCGTGGCCGCCGCGCCGAGCAGCGGTACGGCGGTCGCGAGGACCGTCCACACGCTGTGGGTGGCCAGCCAGAGAAGCGGCGGGGCCACGAGGGCGGCGGCCAGGGAGCCCCAGGTGGCGCCCGTCAGCACGATCGAGAGCGCGAGCTTGGCCGGGGGCACCCGCATCAGCTCGTGGGCCGGCGCCTCGCCGACCTCGCGCGCCGTCTCCGGTGCGAACCCGGCGGCACGCGCGAGCAGCTCCGCGCGGAGCGCCCGCGCCTCGCCCTGGCCGAGGAAGGCGAGCTCGTCCTTCTTGTCGGTGCCCACGACGTCTATCCGCAGCTTGGCGACGCCCGCCACGCGCGCGAGGAGCGGCTGGGTGATGTCGACGGCCTGGATCCGCTCCAGGCGGATGTGCGCGGTGCGCCGGAACAACAGGCCGGTGCGTATGCGCAGTTCGCTGTCGGTCACCGAGAAGTAGGTGAACCACCAGGTGAGGAAGCCGTACAGGGCACCCGCCGTGACCAGGGCGGCGAGCCCGCCGAGCACCATGGTCGTGGTCAGCTTCGTCAGCTGCTCCTGCGCCTGGTTCGGGTCGTGCACCGCCCAGCCGGTGAGCACCGCGACCGGCGCCCACGCCCGCCGGAACGGCGTCACCGGGTGCAGCCGCCGCTCGCCCACGGCCTTGCCCGCGCCTATGGCGCTCTCGACGCCCGGCGCGCTCACAGTCCCGCCGATCGGGCCTCGCCGAGCTCGGTGAGCCGGTCGCGCAACCGTTCCGCCTCGGCCGGGTCGAGCCCGGGGATCGTCGCGTCGGTGGCCGCGGCAGCGGTGTGCAGCTGCACGCTGGCCAG
This sequence comes from Streptomyces sp. NPDC048291, assembly GCF_043201715.1. NCBI lineage: Bacteria > Bacillati > Actinomycetota > Actinomycetes > Kitasatosporales > Streptomycetaceae > Streptomyces > Streptomyces sp. NPDC048291. The sequence continues at coordinate 57,144 of NZ_JBICZC010000019.1, read as the reverse complement.
CCCGAAGTGCCGCTCGACGGGCCCCGAGGTGACCTCCACCAGCTGCATCCGCCCGTACGGCACCACGGTCTCCTCGCGCCACAGCACCCCGCGGCTGATCAGCAGGTCGTCGGCGCGCTCGGCGTACCGCCAGGAACGCCAGTTGCGGCCCAGCAGCACCCAGCCCCAGGCCAGCACGGCCAGCGGCAGCAGCGCGAACGCCGCCCACACCGGGCCCGCCAGCAGGCCCGGCAGCAGTCCCAGGGCCAGGGCGAGCAGCCCCAGCCACACCACCAGCAGCAGCCGGCGCATCCGCAGCAGGCCGGGCGGCAAACCCGTCCACACCGGCTCGGTCCCCGTGGTCTCGGCGCCGGCGGCGCTCCCCGTCTCCATAGGGCCAGCGTACGTAGGGGAGACTGGGTCCATGACGCCCACGACGCAGACCACGGTCGGGATCGGCGGCGCCGCCGAGAGCACCGACATGGTGCTCAACATCGGCCCCCAGCACCCCTCCACGCACGGCGTGCTGCGGCTGCGGCTGGTGCTGGACGGCGAGCGGATCGTCTCCGCGGAGCCGGTGATCGGCTACATGCACCGGGGCGCGGAGAAGCTCTTCGAGGCCCGCGACTACCGGCAGATCATCATGCTCGCCAACCGCCACGACTGGCTGTCGGCCTTCTCCAACGAGCTGGGCGTGGTCCTCGCCGTCGAGCGGATGCTCGGCATGGAGGTGCCCGTCCGCGCGGTGTGGACGCGCACCCTGCTCGCCGAGCTGAACCGGGTCCTCAACCACCTGATGTTCCTCGGCTCCTATCCGCTGGAGCTCGGCGGGATCACCCCGGTCTTCTACGCCTTCCGCGAGCGCGAGGAGCTCCAGAACGTCATGGAGGAGGTCTCCGGCGGGCGCATGCACTACATGTTCAACCGTGTCGGCGGCCTCAAGGAGGACCTGCCGGCCGGCTGGACCGCACGCGCGCGTGAAGCCGTCTCCGCCGTCCGCTCCCGCATGGACGTCTTCGACGACCTGGTGCTCGGCAACGAGATCTTCCGCGGCCGTACCCGGGACGTGGGCGTCCTCGCTCCGGAGGCCGTGCACGCGTACGGCGTGAGCGGGCCCATCGCGCGCGCCTCGGGCGTCGACTTCGACCTGCGCCGGGACGAGCCCTACCTGGCCTACGGCGAGCTCCAGGACACCCTGAAGGTCGTCACCAGGACCGAGGGCGACTGCCTGGCCCGCTTCGAGTGCCTCCTGGAGCAGACGCACAACGCCCTGGCCCTGGCCGACGCCTGCCTGGACCGGCTCGCCGACCTGCCGCCGGGACCGGTCAACCAGCGGCTTCCCAAGGTCCTCAAGGCACCCGAGGGCCACACCTACGCCTGGACCGAGAACCCCCTCGGCATCAACGGCTACTACCTCGTCAGCAAGGGCGAGAAGACCCCGTACCGGCTGAAGCTGCGCTCGGCGTCCTACAACAACATCCAGGCCCTGACCGAACTGCTCCCGGGGACCCTGGTGGCGGACATGGTCGCCATCCTGGGCTCGCTGTTCTTCGTGGTGGGAGACATCGACAAGTAGGAGCCCCGTAAGGGGCGCGGGGCTGTATCGATATGCGGCTCCGCCGCGTGGGCGCGACCAGCCGCAACGGCGCCGCAGACGACAGATCGCGACGCTTCCTCAGCGGAACGCTCAGAGCAGCGCGTCCTCCATGCCCACCGGCTGGAGCAGCCACAGGAAGTCGCCGAGGCCGCCGGGGGCGGTGAGCTCGGCGGCCTCTCCCGCGGTCGCGAGCGCGCGCACGTACCCGGCGGGGTTCGTGGAGGCGAGCGTGAGCGGGGGGCGTGCGCCGATCAGGCCGAGGGCGCGCAGGGCGTCGCGTTGCGTGCACAGGAGCGCCTCGGGCAGCCTGAGCGCCGGGTCGAGCGCCGTGCACGCGTCCAGCGCCACATGCGCCGTGATGTCGCAGGCCCCGTCCGGCACGGGCACCGTGGCGCGGCCCTCGCGGAAGCCGGTGAGCGTCCCGAACGGGGGACGCGTGTCCACGGTGTGCGCGTAGTCCACGGCCACCGCGAGCCCCCGCTGGAGGCTGGTGACGGCGGACGCCCACGCCCGGTCCCGGGGCAGCCCGATCTCCGCGCGCAGCCCCGGTTCCGTGCCCAGCGGCCACCACCTCGCGAGCCACTGCGCGTCCGCGCCCGACACACGCTCGCCGAGCAGTTCGGTGCCGTCCCGCCGGACGTGCACCAGGCGGGCCACCCCGGCCGGGTCCACCTCGGCGACCTCGACCGGCACGTTGTCGAGCCATTCGTTGGCGAAGAGCAGGCCCCGGACCGTGCGCGGGAGCTCGGTCAGCCAGGTGATCCGGTCGGGCAGGCCCGGCGGGCGGTCGGCGAGTTCGACGGCGTACGCACGCGTGCGTGCCGCCACGTCCGCGGGTAGGGCCGTGAGCACGCCCCTGACCAGCTCGCCCCGGCCGGCGCCCATGTCCACGAAGTCGAGCGCCTCGGGGCGGCCCAGGGCCTCGTCGACCCGGCACAGCAGTTCGGCCACGGCCTCGGCGAACAGCCGCGAGGCGTGCACCGACGTGCGGAAGTGCCCGGCCGGGCCCTCCGGGCGGCGGTAGAAGCCGCCGGGGCCGTACAGGGCCGCCTCGGTGGCCGCACGCCAGCCACGGGCGTCGTCGGCCGTCTCTCGCGTCGCCTCATCCGTCACCGGGCCAGACTAGGCGCACAGGTGATCACCTTCTCCACCTTGCGGAGTACGCGCGCGGAACAGGGATCGGCCCTCCGGTTGACCCCTGCACCTATCACGCTTCCCTACTCTGGGTTACGTGCAGCGCCTCTATGACTTCCTCCGCAGGCACCCGACATGGGTCGACAGCTTCTGGGCCGTCGTCCTGCTCGGGATCTCCGGCGCGAGCATCTGGAAGCTCGGCGAGGCCCAGCACCACGGATCCAGGGCCGCCATGGTGGCCGTGTCCGTCGTGATGAGCGTCGTCGTGGCGCTGCGCCGCCGGTTCCCGGAGCCCATGCTGCTGCTGGCCGCGGCCACCGGCCTCGCCCAGCTGGTGCTGGACGTGGAGACGACCGTCGCCAACTTCGCCATGCTGGTGATCGTCTGCACGACCGCCGCCGTCGGCGCGCGCTGGTCGTCCCGGCTCGGCCTCTACGCCGGGCTGGCCGCCGCGCCCCTGGCGCAGATCCGGTGGCCGCAGGACGAGGCGAGCTTCCCCGGGCACGTCGCGATCGTCCTGTTCCAGACGGTGCCGTTCGTGCTCGCCTGGGTGCTCGGCGACTCCATGCGTACCCGCCGCGCCTACTTCGCGCAGCTGGAGGAGCGGGCCGCCCGGCTGGAGAAGGAGCGCGAGGCGCAGGCCAAGGTCGCGGTCGCCGCGGAGCGCGCCCGGATCGCGCGCGAGCTGCACGACGTGGTCGCGCACAACGTGTCGGTGATGGTGGTCCAGGCCGACGGCGCCGCCTACGTCCTGGACGCAGCCCCCGACCAGGCGAAGAAGGCCCTGGAGACGATCTCCTCCACCGGCCGCCAGGCCCTCGCCGAGATGCGCCGCCTGCTCGGCGTGCTGCGCACCGGCGAGCACAAGGAGGTCGGCGAGTACGTCCCGCAGCCCGACGTCGAGCAGATCGACGAGCTCATCGAGCAGTGCCGCAGCTCCGGCCTGCCCGTCGACTTCAAGGTCGAGGGCACCCCGCGCCCGCTGCCCAGCGGCGTCGAGCTCACGGCGTACCGGATCGTGCAGGAGGCGCTCACCAACACCCGCAAGCACGGCGGCCCCAACACGGGCGCCAGCGTGCGGCTGGTCTACTTCGACGACGGACTCGGGCTGCTGGTCGAGGACGACGGCAAGGGCGCCCCGCACGAGATGTACGAGGAGGGCGGCGCCGACGGCCAGGGACACGGCCTGATCGGCATGCGCGAGCGCGTCGGCATGGTGGGTGGCACCCTCGACGCGGGCCCCCGCCCTGGCGGAGGATTCCGCATCAGTGCCCTGCTCCCGCTCAAACCAGCGCATTGACGCAGACGCACGCCCCCGGTTGACACCTGTCACGCCCCCCCCGGCCGACGACCGGCGGCCGAACGAGAACGAGAAACGGAAGAGGACCCGATGACGATCCGCGTGATGCTCGTCGACGACCAGGTGCTGCTGCGCACCGGGTTCCGGATGGTGCTCGCGGCCCAGCCGGACATGGAGGTCGTCGCGGAGGCGGGCGACGGCGTCGAGGCCCTCCAGGTGCTGAGATCCACCGCCGTGGACGTCGTCCTGATGGACGTGCGCATGCCCAAGCTGGACGGCGTGGAGGCCACCCGGCGCATCTGCGAGCAGCCCGACCCGCCCAAGGTGCTCATCCTGACCACCTTCGACCTCGACGAGTACGCCTTCTCGGGGCTGAAGGCGGGCGCCTCCGGCTTCATGCTCAAGGACGTGCCCCCGGGCGAACTGCTGGCCGCCATCCGTTCCGTGCACAGCGGCGACGCCGTCGTCGCGCCCTCCACGACCCGGCGCCTCCTCGACCGTTTCGCGCCGATGCTGCCCTCCGCCGGCAAGGAGCCCCGGCACCAGGAACTGGAGCGGCTCACCGAGCGCGAGCGCGAGGTCATGGTGCTGGTCGCGCAGGGCCTGTCCAACGGCGAGATCGCGAGCCGCCTGGTGCTGTCCGAGGCGACCGTGAAGACCCACGTGGGCCGCATCCTGACCAAGCTCGGACTCCGCGACCGCGTCCAGGTGGTCGTCCTGGCCTACGAGACCGGGCTGGTGCGAGCGGGCGGCGGCCACTGAAGCGCACCGTTGAAGCGCCCTGCAAGGGGCGCGGGGAACTGCGCGAGCGACCACGACGGTACTGCGGACGACCGACGACCTGGCGCGGCCCGCTACCGGAGGATGCCCTCCAGGAAGTCGCTGCCGAGCCGGGCGACGACCGTGACGTCCAGCTGGTGCAGGACGTACCGCCCGCGGCGGCGCGTCGTGACCAGACCCGCCCTCTTGAGCACGCCCAGGTGCCGGGACACCTCCGGCGCCGACAACCCGTGCACCTGCGCCAGCTCGCTGGTGGTGTACGCGCTGCGCGCCAGATACCGGCACAGCCGCATCCGCACGGGATGCGACAGCGCGGCCATCCGCAGCGTCAGCTCCTCCACGGACGCGGGCGCGGCGAGCTCCGGCGAGCCGACCGGATAGTGCAGCACCGGCTGCCACCCGTAGCGGTGCAGCACCATCAGGTGCGGCCAGCCCAGGCTCGTGGGCACCAGCAGCAGGCCGTCCGCGGCCACGCGCGCGTGGCCGTCGGTGATCTTGTCCACGGTGATCCGCGCGCCCGCCCCGTCGAGCGTCACGACGGGCGAGACCGCCGCGAGCGCCTCGGCCAGCCCCTTGTGGCGCAGCAGCTCCGTCTTGTGCCGGGCATCGGCCGCCAGCTGGTGGCGCAGCCGTGACCAGGTCTCGTCGAAGAACGCCTCGGCGCAGTCCTCCAGGAACCGGCGCAGCCACGCGCGCACGCTCGGCGGGTCGTCGAGCAGCCGTTGGGCGAACCGGACCTGCTGCGGGCCCCGGGAGGCGGCCACCTCCAGCGCCCGGCGGCGCCCGGCGGGATCCGACAGGAGGGCCGGTGCCTGCGTGGCGTACGTCAGTACGCACGTGAACTCCATGGCCGCGTCGACGAACTGTTCGTCCGTCAGCTTGTCCAGCTGGTCGAGTTCCGCCACGAGGGTGCCGGCCGGGAGGGCGTCCGGCACCCCCGCGTACGGCAGGAACAGGTCCGAGAACGTCGTCCGCCACAGGAAGTCCGCCTCGCACATCCGGTCGGCCAGATGCGGCTCCATGCGGGCGGTCACGCCGGTCGCCCAGCCCCGCTGGCCGGGGTGGTGGCCCGGCTCGGACAGCGCGTGCAGGGCCATGCCGAGCTCGGCCAGCGGGGAGGGCACGACGGCGACGCTCTCGGGCCGTAGGCCCGGGATGTCGATACGTACGCTCATGTCACCATCCTGTATCTCCCGGAAGCCGGTGGGCCGGGCGCCTACCGGGGTGCCGGTGCGGTGCGGTGCGGTGCGGTGCGGTGCGGTTCGGTGGCGGGTGCGGGTCGTGGGTGGTTGCCCGCGCAGTTCCCCGCGCCCCTAGAGGGGCGTTACAGACAGCCGTGCCACGAAGTCCGCGACCGCTGTCCGCACGTCCTCCGGTGTCCACTCCAGGCCCGCCTCCGTCACCGTGACCTCGGTCATCGACAGGCCCGGGCCCTCCTGGGCCCAGAAGCCGGAGAAGAGGTAGGTGCCGGTCTCCTCGGCCTGGCGTAGGGCGGTCTCCAGCAGGGTGTCGGTGTCGTACGGCAGCCAGACCTGGAACTGGTGGGTGTGGGGTTCCTCGGGGTGGACGCGGAACCAGGGGACGCCCGACCCTGCGAAGCCGTCCCGCAGGGCCGTGGCGACCACGCGCGCGTGGCGGACGTAGTCCGGGAGGCGGGGCAGTTCGCGGTCCAGGCCGGCCAGGGCCGACAGGGCGGTCGGGAACTGCTGGAAGACCATGCCGCCGTAGCGGTGGCGCCAGGTCTTCGCCTCCTCGACCAGCGTCTTCGGGCCGGCCAGCGCGGCGCCGCCGAAGCCGTCCAGGGACTTGTAGAACGACACGTAGACGCTGTCCGCCAGGTCCGCGATCTCGGGCAGGGTGCGCCCGAAGTGGACGGTGGACTCCCACAGGCGCGCGCCGTCGAAGTGCACCACCGCGTCGCGCTCCCGGGCCGCCTCCACCAGCTCCGTGAGCTCCTCCCAGGAAGGCAGCACGAAGCCGGCCTCCCTGAGGGGCAGCTCCAGCATCAGCGCCCCGAAGGGCTCCGCGAAGTCGCGTATCTCCTGGGCGGTGGGGAGCCGGGGCTCACCGGTGACGCGCACCGTGCGCAGGCCGGCCACCTCGCGGAAGGCGTTGCGCTCGTGCAGCTCGGGGTGGGCGAGGGCGTGCAGGGCGACCGTGGGGTTGCCGGTGCGGGCCGCCCAGCAGCGCAGGGCGACCTGCTGGGCCATCGTGCCGGTCGGGAAGAACGCGGCGGCCTCCGTGCCCAGCAGCGCCGCGACGCGCCGCTCCAGGGCCTCGACGATCCCGTTGCCGTAGATGTCCGACGGTTCGTCCAGGTCGTACACCTCGGGGGCGGCCTCCTGGAGCCGCGCGAGCCGTTCGCGGAGCGAGGCCCGCACGCCCTCGCGCGCGAGGATGCGTGTGGCACCCCGGTAGGCGGCGGAGCGCCGCTCCCGCATCCGGTCCTTTGCCGACAGGGATTCCTCGGGCTGCTCGTCCTGGGCCGTGGCCGTATCACTCATGCCGTGGATGATGCCGTGGCACGTCGACCGGGGCCCGTCATTTTCTTCCGCACCGGCGGTGTGACCCGTCACCCACAGCCTGTGGACGGCCGATCGGCCCCGGACCGGATAGCGTTAACATGACGAGAAATCGTCCGGTACCCAGAGCGGACTGGAACGGGAAGGCCACCCTCGCGTGAGTACAGTCCAACAGCCAGACCCCAGTGACCGCCCCGCGCGGCTCACCGTCGGCGTTGTCGGAGCCGGCCGGGTGGGCCCTGCGCTGGCCGCGTCCCTGCAGCTCGCCGGGCACCGCCCGGTGGCCGTCTCCGGGGTCTCCGACGCCTCCCGGCGGCGCGCCGAGGCGATGCTGCCCGACGTCCCGCTGGTACCCCCCGCCGAGGTCCTCCAGCGCGCCGAACTGGTCCTGCTGACCGTCCCCGACGACGCCCTGCCCGGCCTGGTCGCCGGCCTCGCCGAGACCGGCGCCGTACGCCCCGGCCAGCTGCTCGTGCACACCTCCGGGCGGTACGGCGCGAAGGTCCTGGACCCGGCCCTGCGCGCGGGCGCGCTTCCGCTGGCCCTGCACCCGGCGATGACCTTCACCGGGACGCCGGTGGACGTGCAGCGGCTGGCGGGCTGCTCGTTCGGGGTGACCGCGCCCGAGGAGCTGCGGCTGGCCGCCGAGGCCCTGGTCATCGAGATGGGCGGCGAACCGGAGTGGATCTTCGAGGAGAACCGTCCGCTCTACCACGCGGCCCTCGCCCTCGGCGCCAACCACCTGGTCACCCTGGTCGCCCAGGCCATGGAGCTGCTGCGCACCGCCGGCGTGGAGGCCCCCGACCGGATGCTCGGCCCGCTGCTCGGCGCCGCCCTGGACAACGCCCTGCGCTCCGGTGACGCGGCACTGACCGGGCCGGTCGCGCGCGGGGACGCGGGCACCGTCGCCGCGCACGTCACGGAGTTGCGCAGGCACGCCCCGCGGGCCGTCGACGGCTACCTGGCGATGGCCCGTGCGACGGCCGACCGGGCGCTCGCGCACGGCCTGCTGAAGCCGGAGCTCGCCGAGGACCTGCTCGACGTCCTCGCCAACAGTGCCGACGGCGCCGGCGGCGGCACGACCGGCACCAACGGCACGGAGGGGAACCCCCGATGAGCACCGCCCTGCTGCGTACCGCCGAGGAACTGCACGCGCGCGTGCGGCACGGCCGCCGCGCCGTCGTGATGACCATGGGCGCCCTGCACGAGGGCCACGCCACCCTGGTCCGCGCCGCGCGCGAGATCGCCGGCCCGGACGGCGAGGTCGTCGTCACGGTCTTCGTCAACCCGCTCCAGTTCGGTGCGGGCGAGGACCTCGACCGCTACCCGCGCACCCTGGAAGCCGACCTGAAGATCGCCGAGCAGGCCGGTGCGGACGTGGTGTTCGCGCCCTTCGCCGACGAGGTCTACCCGGGCGGGGAACCCCAGGTGCGGGTCACCGCAGGGCCCATGGGCACGCTCCTGGAGGGCGCCTCCCGCCCCGGGCACTTCGACGGCGTCCTCACCGTCGTCGCCAAGCTGCTGCACCTCACCCGGCCCGACGCGGCCCTGTTCGGGCAGAAGGACGCCCAGCAGCTCGCCGTGATCCGGCGCATGGTGCGCGACCTGAACTTCGGCATCGAGATCGTCGGCGTACCGACCGTGCGCGAGTCCGACGGGCTCGCGCTGTCCAGCCGCAACCGCTACCTGTCCACCGACGACCGGCGCACGGCCCTCACGCTGTCGCGCGCGCTGTTCGCCGGCCGCGACCGGCACGCGGCGCAGGAGGCGCTGCGCGCGCGGGCGCTGGAGGTGCCGTCCAGCCGGGCGCGCGCCGAGGCGCTCAGCGCCATAGGCGAGTCCCGCGCCGCCGCCGACGCGCACGCCGTCGCCAAGGCCGTGCCGAACGCCGCCGCGGCGGTCCGCGCGGCCGCCCGCCAGGTCCTGGACGAGGCCGTCCACTACGACCCGCCGCTCGAACTGGACTACCTCGCCCTGGTCGACCCGTCCGACTTCACCGAGATCGACGACGACTTCACCGGAGAGGCCGTCCTCGCCGTCGCCGCCCGGGTCGGCACGACCCGGCTGATCGACAACCTTCCGCTCACCTTCGGAACCCTCGGAGCCGCCTCGTGACCAGCACAGGCACCAGCAGCACAGGCACCAGCACCGGCATACGGCTGCACGCGCCCGCCCCCGGGTGGAGCATCTCGGCGGACGTGGTCGTCGTCGGGTCCGGGGTGGCCGGCCTCACCGCGGCCCTGCGCTGCCAGGCCGCCGGGCTCACCACGGTCGTCGTCACCAAGGCCCGCCTGGACGACGGCTCCACTCGCTGGGCGCAGGGCGGCATCGCCGCCGCCCTCGGCGAGGGCGACACCCCCGAGCAGCACCTCGCGGACACCCTGGTGGCCGGCGCCGGCCTCTGCGACGAGGACGCCGTACGGATCCTCGTCACCGAGGGCCCCGGCGCGGTGGGGCGGCTCATCGACACCGGCGCCATCTTCGACGAGTCCGCCGAGGGCGGCCTCGACCTCACCCGTGAGGGCGGCCACCACCGGCGCCGGATCGCGCACGCGGGCGGCGACGCCACCGGCGCCGAGGTCTCCCGGGCCCTCGTGGAGGCGGTACGCGCGCGTGGCCTGCGCACCTTCGAGAACGCGCTCGTCCTGGACCTGCTGACCGACGCCGAGGGCCGTACGGCCGGTGTCACCCTGCACGTCATGGGCGAGGGCCAGCACGACGGCGTGGGCGCCGTGCACGCCCCCGCGGTGGTCCTCGCCACCGGCGGCATGGGCCAGGTGTTCTCCGCGACCACCAACCCGTCGGTGTCGACCGGCGACGGCGTGGCGCTGGCCCTGCGGGCCGGCGCGGAGGTCAGCGACCTGGAGTTCGTGCAGTTCCACCCGACCGTGCTCTTCCTCGGCCCGGACGCGGAGGGCCAGCAGCCGCTGGTCTCCGAGGCGGTGCGCGGCGAGGGCGCCCACGTGGTCGACGCCGACGGCGTGCGCTTCATGGTGGGGCAGCACGAACTCGCCGAACTGGCGCCCCGGGACGTCGTCGCCAAGGGCATCATGCGGCGCATGCAGGAGCACGACGCCGAGCACATGTACCTCGACGCCCGGCACTTCGGCGCCGACATGTGGGAGCACCGGTTCCCGACCATCCTGGCCGCCTGCCGGGCCAACGGCATCGACCCGGTCACCGAGCCCATCCCGATAGCGCCCGCCGCGCACTACGCCTCCGGGGGCGTGCGCACCGACGCACGCGGGCGCACGACCGTGCCCGGGCTCTACGCGTGCGGCGAGGTCGCGTGCACCGGCGTGCACGGCGCGAACCGGCTCGCCTCCAACTCCCTCCTCGAAGGCCTCGTCTACGCCGAGCGGATCGCCGCCGACATCACGGCGGCCCGCGCGGAGCACGGCCTGCACGCGCGCGTGCCCGCACCGGTGCCGCACCCCGAGAAGCCCGCGCACCCGCTGCTCGCCCCCGAGGCCCGCTTCGCCATCCAGCGGACGATGACCGAGGGCGCCGGCGTGCTGCGCTCCGAGGAGTCCCTGGCCAGGGCCGCCGCACAGCTCCAGCGGCTGCACACGGACGCCCGCGACGCCCTGGACGAGAACGGCAAGACCGCCGAGCCCGGCGTCGACACCTGGGAGGCCACCAACCTCCTGTGCGTCGCGCGCGTGCTCGTCGAGGCGGCCCGCCGCCGCGAGGAGACCCGCGGCTGCCACTGGCGTGAGGACCACGCCGACCGCGACGACGCCCGATGGGGGCGCCACATCGTCGTACGGCTGAATCCGGACCGCACGCTGGCCGTCGGCACCACCGACACCGCAGACTTCCCCCCTACCCGGCCGCACCAGCCACACCAGGAGCAGTGACAGACGTGAGCACCAACGACCTTCCCCTCGCCGACGGCGGCTGCGGCGACGGCTGTGCCTGTGGCGCCGAGGGCGACGAGGAGTATCTGGAGTGCGGGCTCGACCCCGCGCTCGCCGAACTGCTGGCCGCCGCCGGGCTCGACCCCGTCGAGGTCGAGGACATCGCCAACGTGGCGATCCAGGAGGACCTGGCGGGCGGCGTGGACGTGACCACCGTCGCGACCATCCCCGAGGACGCGGTGGCGACCGGCGACTTCGTCGCGCGCGAGGCCGGTGTCGTCGCGGGCCTCAGGGTCGCCGAGGCCGTGGTCTCCGTGGTCTGCACCGACGAGTTCGAGGTCGAACGGCACGTCGAGGACGGCGACCGGGTCGAGGCCGGGCAGCCGCTGCTGTCGATCACCACCCGCACCCGCGACCTGCTCACCGCCGAGCGCAGCGCGCTGAACCTGCTGTGCCGGATGTCCGGCATCGCGACCGCCACGCGCGCGTGGGCGGACGCCCTGGACGGCACCCGGGCACGCGTGCGGGACACCCGCAAGACCACCGCGGGGCTCAGGTCCCTGGAGAAGTTCGCGGTGCGCAGCGGCGGCGGCGCCAACCACCGCATGTCGCTCTCCGACGCGGCCCTGGTCAAGGACAACCACGTGGTCGCCGCCGGCGGCGTCGCCCAGGCCTTCAAGGCGGTACGGGAGGCGTTCCCGGAGCTGGCGATCGAGGTCGAGGTCGACACCCTGCACCAGCTGCGCGAGGTCGTCGACGCGGGCGCCGACCTGATCCTGCTGGACAACTTCACGCCGATGGAGTGCGAGGAGGCCGTCGCGATCGTCGACGGGCGCGCGCTCCTGGAGGCGTCCGGGCGGCTCACGCTGGACAACGCGCGGGCGTACGCCGACACCGGCGTGGACTTCCTGGCCGTCGGCGCCCTCACCCACTCCTCGCCGATCCTGGACATCGGCCTGGACCTGCGCGAGGCGGAGTGACCCCATGCTCCTCACGATCGACGTCGGCAACACACACACCGTCCTCGGGCTCTTCGACGGCGAGGACATCGTCGAGCACTGGCGCATCTCCACGGACGCGCGCCGTACCGCCGACGAGCTGGCGGTGCTCCTCCAGGGCCTGATGGGCATGCACCCGCTGCTCGGCGACGAGCTCGGCGACGGCATCGACGGGATCGCGATCTGCGCGACCGTGCCGAGCGTGCTGCACGAACTGCGCGAGGTCACCCGGCGCTACTACGGCGACGTGCCGGCGGTGCTGGTGGAACCGGGGGTGAAGACCGGGGTGCCGATCCTCACCGACAACCCCAAGGAGGTCGGCGCCGACCGGATCATCAACGCGGTCGCCGCCGTCGAACTGTTCGGCGGGCCGGCGATCGTCGTCGACTTCGGGACGGCCACGACCTTCGACGCGGTGTCCGCGCGCGGGGAGTACGTCGGGGGCGTGATCGCGCCCGGTATCGAGATCTCCGTGGAGGCGCTGGGCGTCAGGGGCGCCCAGCTCCGGAAGATCGAGGTGGCCCGGCCGCGGAGCGTGATCGGCAAGAACACGGTGGAGGCCATGCAGGCGGGCATCGTGTACGGGTTCGCCGGGCAGGTCGACGGGGTGGTCGGCCGGATGGCGCGGGAGCTCGCGGACGATCCGGACGACGTGACGGTGATCGCCACCGGTGGGTTGGCGCCGATGGTCCTCGGGGAGTCCTCGGTGATCGACGAGCACGAGCCGTGGCTGACGCTGGTGGGGCTGCGGCTGGTGTACGAGCGGAACGTGTCGCGGATGTGAGCCGTGGGGTGGGGGCGGCCGCCTTCGGGGGCTGCCGCCCCCGGACCCCCGCTTCGGCCTCCGGCCTCGTCCTCAAACGCCGGACGGGCTGGAGGGTGTGCGGACCGGCTTTCGTCCGCAAGCGCCGTCCAGGTGGGTGGCCGTGTCGCGCCACGCCCCGCCCCCTATGTCGAGTTTGTCTGATTTACGCGTATCTTCGGTCCATGCCCACGCCATACGGATCCCGCGGCGGCATGGCGTTCGGTGCGGAGGAGCTGCGTGTGCTCCGCCGTGCTCTCGCCCTCGCCCTTCACCCCGGTCCCGTCTCCGCCGAGGACGTCAAGGACTGTCACCGGCTCGCCGAGTCGCTCGACGAGGCGATCGGCGAGGGGGCCCGGCTGCGTGCCTTCCTGGTGGCCGATCTGGCCCGGTACCGTGCCGCCCTGCCGGGGACCGTCGCCGGTTACCTCGCCCTCCTGGAGGAGGCGCTGGGGGCCGGGCACCGGCCCACCCCGGACGACCTCGCCGCGCTGCGGACGCTGCGCGGGAACGCCGGCGCCGCCGCCCTGCTCGTCCGCTGCCAGGACCTCGCCGAGCGCGATGTGCGGGCCCGGCTCGCCCAGGCTGCGCGGAAGGTACCGGCGCCGGCCGTTCCGGGCTCCAGGGTCCGGCTGACGGCCCTGCCGGGCGGGGTGGCCGACGAGCCGGAGAAGAAGCCCGGGGAGAAGCCCGCGGAGCGGCCCGCCCCGCGGCCCGCGGCTCCCGAGCCCGCCACGCCGAAACGGCCCATCCCCACGCCGGGCGAGGTCTTCCCGCGCCGCAGGCCCCCCGCCGCGCCGCCGGCCGGGCCCCCGCAGCAACTCGCCGCGGGCTGAGAAAACGGCAGCTGGCGGGGGGTCGCGGAGTGGTTCGCCCACCCCGCCCCTTTCGCCTGGTACTCCGTGGCTACCCTGGACCCATGGACTACGTCTCCGCGCTCATTCCTCCGGTCGTCATGGCCGTCTTCTTCATCGGTCTGGTCCGGGTGATCGTGAAGACCCAGGGCGGGGCCGCCAAGGCCAAGGAGGACGCCGCCGTCGACGCGGCCTTCGCGGAGAACGCCCGCCGGACCGCCGTCTCCAAGCCCGACGGCGTCTGAGGGCCGGGCCGCATCCCTCCCGCGCGCGTACCGCACTTTCCGAGTCGCGCGCCCCTTTTGTTCGCCTTTGTCGGTGAAAGTGCACGTCCGGCACGCCATTGCCGGGATCTCCCACTATTGTTCTGAGCTGTGCCTCGCCCATTGGGAGAACTCGAAGACGCGGTCATGACGCGGGTGTGGAAGTGGAACCGCCCGGTGACCGTTCGAGAAGTCCTGGAAGACCTTCAGCAGGAACGGTCCATCGCGTACACCACGGTGATGACCGTTTTGGACAATCTCCATCAGAAGGGCTGGGTCCGGCGGGAGGCCGAAGGGCGCGCCTATCGATATGAGGCCGTCTCCACCCGGGCCGCCTACGCCGCCGCCCTGATGAACGACGCCTGGTCGCAGAGTGACAACCCGGCCGCCGCACTCGTCGCCTTCTTCGGGATGATGAGCGACGAACAGCGGCGGGCCCTGCAGGACGCGGTACGCATCGTGCAGGGCCCGGATAGCCGGGAACGGCACGAAGAGCGGGAAGAGCGGGAAGCTCCGCAAGAGGAGAACCCCGGCTCCGCCGCGGACGCCGGCGGGCGATAGCGTCCGCTCATGTCAGCGACGCGCCCCGAAGTCACCGCAAAAGCCATCACCGTCCGGCGGGCCCGGACCAGCGATGTCCCGGCCGTGCGCCGCCTCCTCGACGTGTACGTTCGCGACCGCATCCTGCTCGACAAAGCCATGGTGACGCTTTACGAGGACATCCAGGAGTTCTGGGTCGCGGAACGCGACGACAACGCCGAGGTGGTCGGCTGCGGCGCACTGCACGTGATGTGGGAAGACCTCGCGGAAGTGCGCACTCTCGCGGTGAACCGGGGGCTCAAGGGCGCCGGTGTCGGTCATCAGTTGCTGGAGAAGTTGCTGGAGACCGCACGTTGGCTCGGTGTTCGCCGTGTTTTCTGTCTGACCTTCGAAGTCGAGTTCTTCGGGAAGCACGGCTTCGTGGAGATCGGCGAGACACCCGTGGACACCGATGTCTACGCGGAGCTGCTGCGTTCCTATGACGAGGGAGTCGCGGAGTTCCTCGGACTCGAACGAGTGAAACCGAACACCTTGGGCAACAGCCGGATGCTTCTGCATCTGTGATCGCCGAGAGGGATCGCGGCGGACAAGGGTCATCGGAGGCCGGAGATCGGCCCGCTATTCCGGGGGTCCCCCCTTGCCCAGGTGCCCTATGTCCGAAACGCGCATGTTTCCGGGTGGGAGCGGGCCCCTCGGCCTCTCCCAGGGGTTTGTGTTTTTCCCGCAAAAGCGGTTTGCTTTCCGACGTACTGCAGTACTGCATATAACAGGGGGCGGCGAAACGGCGGGCGCCGCACACCCCGGCCCTGAAGTTATCGATGAAAGGAAATCCGGTGGCACAGAAGGTTCAGGTCCTTCTTGTCGACGACCTCGACGGCGGCGAGGCGGACGAGACCGTGACGTTCGCGTTGGACGGCAAGACGTACGAGATCGACCTCACGACCGCCAATGCGGACAAGCTGCGCGGCCTTCTCGACCCGTATGTCAAGGGCGGCCGGCGTACCGGTGGCCGTGCTTCGGGCGGACGCGGAAAGGCCCGTGCGGCTTCCGGCGGCAGCCAGGACACCGCGCAGATTCGCGCGTGGGCCAAGGAGAACGGTTACGACGTCAACGACCGTGGCCGTGTTCCGGCGACGATCCGCCAGGCCTACGAGGACGCGAACGCCTGATTGTTCTCCGGCCCGCGGCCCACGCGCCGCAGCCGGACCCGGTGGCACTCCGTGGCCACCGTGTTCACCAGCCGTACGAGATCGGGGGCGCTTCCAACGCCCCCCATGGCCGACAGCGTCGGCAGCGAGGCCTCGACCTCGCACCCCGACTCGGGGGGCCGCAACCAGGCGGCGGCCCCCTGTACGGGCCCGCCCGGGCCCCCGGCGGATCCGGAAGGCGGCCGGATCCCGGTGACGGCCGGGCCGGGCCGTGCCGGAGCGTCCATCGCGCCCCCGGCGCCCAGCGCCCGCAGATCGAGATCGAGGGCCGGTGCGCCCCACTCCAGCCAGGCCAGCAGCCCCGGCAGCTCCTCCGCGCTGCCCGCCGCCACCAGCAGCCGCATCCGGTCGCCCTGAAGGGCCACCGGAGAGCCCGGCGCCAGGTGCCCGAGCGCCCGCACCCCCGCCCGCGCCGGCACCTCCAGCACGTCGAAACGCACGCCCGTGACCAGCCGTAGCGGCTCTCCGGGCGCCGCGGGCACCGTTGCCCATCCCAGATCGTTCTCGTACCAGTGCCGGACGGCGCCGGAACCGGCGCCGCACCCGGAAGCGGACTCGGACGGACGACGGGGGTGAGGGACCGTTGAAGCGGCCAGAGGTGCTGTGCCAGCCATGCCAGGCGCAACCGTCCGGAGGCCACCAGGGTTACGCTGGGTGTGCGTACGACTGCACATGGTGCCCGACGAGGGGTTGTGCGGAGGTCCGGAGGGACGCAAGGTTGTTCGCCCGTAGCGGAGGGACCGGGGACACGCGGCATGGACTGTCAGTAGCTGCGGGTAAGACATCCCTAGTGGGAGGGGGCGACACGCAGGCGAGGCCGTCTCACGTTCGCCATCGGCGTACTGGCGGAAGGGGTAACTGCCTGGCCTGCGGGAACATCGTCTCGCACCATCGGGTTGGAGCAGATGTCGGCGTTCGGGGTCAGGAGGCCATCGACGGTGTCGGCAGTTGGAATGAGCGGTCCCCGCTTGCGGGACTAAGCTGCGGAAGGACAGGGAGGGGAAGTTCCCCCCACTGCCTGACCGCTCTGAGGAGCGATTAACGATGTTCGAGAGGTTCACCGACCGCGCGCGGCGGGTTGTCGTCCTGGCTCAGGAAGAAGCCCGGATGCTCAACCACAACTACATCGGCACCGAGCACATCCTCCTGGGCCTGATCCACGAGGGTGAGGGTGTCGCCGCCAAGGCCCTTGAGAGCCTCGGGATTTCGCTCGAGGCGGTCCGCCAGCAGGTGGAGGAGATCATCGGCCAGGGCCAGCAGGCCCCGTCCGGGCACATCCCCTTCACCCCCCGTGCCAAGAAGGTCCTGGAGCTGTCGCTCCGCGAGGCCCTTCAGCTCGGCCACAACTACATCGGCACCGAGCACATCCTGCTCGGCCTGATCCGCGAGGGCGAGGGCGTCGCCGCCCAGGTCCTGGTCAAGCTGGGTGCCGATCTCAACCGGGTGCGGCAGCAGGTCATCCAGCTGCTCTCCGGCTACCAGGGCAAGGAGACCGCCACCGCGGGCGGCCCTGCTGAGGGCACCCCCTCGACGTCCCTGGTCCTCGACCAGTTCGGCCGGAACCTCACCCAGGCCGCTCGTGAGTCCAAGCTCGACCCGGTCATCGGGCGCGAGAAGGAGATCGAGCGGGTCATGCAGGTGCTGTCCCGCCGTACCAAGAACAACCCGGTCCTGATCGGTGAGCCCGGCGTCGGCAAGACCGCCGTCGTCGAGGGCCTCGCCCAGGCCATCGTCAAGGGCGAGGTGCCCGAGACCCTCAAGGACAAGCACCTCTACACCCTGGACCTCGGCGCCCTGGTCGCCGGCTCCCGCTACCGCGGTGACTTCGAGGAGCGCCTGAAGAAGGTGCTCAAGGAGATCCGCACCCGCGGTGACATCATCCTGTTCATCGACGAGCTGCACACGCTGGTCGGTGCGGGTGCCGCCGAGGGCGCCATCGACGCCGCTTCGATCCTGAAGCCGATGCTGGCCCGCGGTGAGCTGCAGACCATCGGTGCCACCACCCTGGACGAGTACCGCAAGCACCTGGAGAAGGACGCGGCCCTCGAGCGCCGCTTCCAGCCCATCCAGGTCGCCGAGCCGTCCCTGCCGCACACGATCGAGATCCTCAAGGGTCTGCGTGACCGGTACGAGGCCCACCACCGGGTCTCCATCACGGACGAGGCGCTGGTCCAGGCCGCCACCCTGGCCGACCGGTACATCTCGGACCGCTTCCTGCCGGACAAGGCGATCGACCTGATCGACGAGGCCGGTTCCCGGATGCGCATCCGCCGGATGACCGCGCCGCCGGACCTCCGCGAGTTCGACGAGAAGATCGCCGCCGTCCGCCGGGACAAGGAGTCCGCGATCGACTCGCAGGACTTCGAGAAGGCCGCCTCCCTCCGCGACAAGGAGAAGCAGCTCCTGGCCGCCAAGGCCAAGCGGGAGAAGGAGTGGAAGGCCGGCGACATGGACGTCGTCGCCGAGGTCGACGGCGAGCTGATCGCCGAGGTCCTGGCCACGGCCACCGGCATC
This sequence comes from Streptomyces sp. NPDC048291, assembly GCF_043201715.1. Classification (NCBI taxonomy): domain Bacteria; kingdom Bacillati; phylum Actinomycetota; class Actinomycetes; order Kitasatosporales; family Streptomycetaceae; genus Streptomyces; species Streptomyces sp. NPDC048291. The sequence goes on along the minus strand of NZ_JBICZC010000019.1, from coordinate 38,793 downwards.
CCGGTCTTCAAGCTGACCGAGGAGGAGTCCTCCCGTCTGCTGCGCATGGAGGACGAGCTCCACAAGCGGGTCATCGGCCAGGTCGACGCCGTCAAGGCGCTGTCGAAGGCGATCCGCCGTACGCGTGCCGGTCTGAAGGACCCGAAGCGCCCCGGTGGCTCGTTCATCTTCGCCGGCCCGTCCGGTGTCGGTAAGACCGAGCTGTCCAAGGCCCTCGCCGAGTTCCTCTTCGGTGACGAGGACGCGCTGATCTCCCTCGACATGTCGGAGTTCAGCGAGAAGCACACGGTGTCGCGGCTCTTCGGTTCGCCCCCCGGCTACGTGGGCTACGAAGAGGGCGGCCAGCTGACCGAGAAGGTCCGCCGCAAGCCGTTCTCCGTCGTCCTCTTCGACGAGGTGGAGAAGGCCCACCCGGACATCTTCAACAGCCTGCTGCAGATCCTGGAGGACGGTCGCCTGACCGACTCCCAGGGCCGGGTCGTGGACTTCAAGAACACGGTCATCATCATGACGACCAACCTCGGCACCCGGGACATCTCCAAGGGCTTCAACCTGGGCTTCGCGGCCACGGGTGACACGAAGTCCAACTACGAGCGCATGAAGAACAAGGTCCAGGACGAGCTCAAGCAGCACTTCCGGCCCGAGTTCCTCAACCGCGTCGACGACGTGGTCGTCTTCCCGCAGCTGACGCAGGAGGACATCCTGCGCATCGTCGACCTCATGGTCGGCAAGGTGGACGAGCGCCTCAAGGACCGGGACATGGGCATCGAGCTCTCCCAGTCCGCCAAGGAGCTGCTGTCCAAGAAGGGCTACGACCCGGTGCTGGGCGCGCGTCCGCTGCGTCGCACGATCCAGCGCGAGATCGAGGACACGCTCTCGGAGAAGATCCTCTTCGGCGAGCTGCGCCCCGGTCACATCGTGGTCGTCGACACGGAGGGCGAGGGCGACACCAAGACCTTCACCTTCCGCGGCGAGGAGAAGTCGGCCCTCCCCGACGTCCCGCCGATCGAGCAGGCGGCCGGCGGTGCCGGGCCGAACCTGAGCAAGGAGGCGTAAGCCTCGGGTCCGCGAGGCCGCGGGCCTGAAGCCGAGTGACATGGGGCCGGTGCTTTCAGCACCGGCCCCATGTCAGCGTTTCACCCGGGTGACGTCCGCCTCGGGAAAGTGCTCCGAAACGAGGTCCGGGGAGAAGACGTGCCCCGGCATGTTCTGCAGGATCACGGAGCGCACCGCAGGCAGCCGACGGGCCAGGACGGAGAAGTCCTCGGTGCCGAGCAGCCCGGGGACGCGCAGTACCTCGACGCCGGAGAGTTCCGGCATGCGAGCGACGGAGAGCGGCAGCTCCCGCAGGATCCGCGCGTTCAGATGCAGGGTCCGCAGCCCCGGCAGTCCGGTCACCGCCTGCCAGTCGGCCGCCGACAGTTCCCTCGTCAGCGGTCCGAGGCTGAGGTCCGTGAGGCTGCTCCAGTGCTCCAGGCCCCGCAGGCCGGTGCGGTCGGTGCTGCTCCGGCCGAGGAACAGGAACTCCAGCTCCGCCCCGACGGGCAGGACGTCGGTGAGGCTCTCGCCCGGCAGTTCCTGCTCCACGGTGAGCCGGGTCAGCGTGCGGAGTGTCCCGAGGCCGGTGACATCGGCTATCTGCCCGCAGACGAGCTCGGCCAGCGGGAGTTCCGCGAGCCGTTCCAGGTGCCGCACCTCGGGGCAGCGGGCCAGCATCAGCGTGCGCAGGGACCCGAAGCGCGGCAGCGCGCCCAGGTCCGTGAGGAGCGGGTTGTCCCGCAGGTCGAGGTAGAGCAGGGCCTCCGCCTCGGTCACGGCGGCCAGGATCTGTTCGGCGGAGTGCGCGCCCAGGAACGCGAGGCCCTGCCAGGGCCGCATCCCGGCCAGCGCCGCCCGCTGCCCGGCGGACTCGCAGCGCACGAAGAGCTGCTCCCGGTCCAGGTGGTCCAGCACCTCCGCCGCGTAGGTCACGGTGTCGAAGCGGCTCCAGGTCCCCGCGAGCTGCCGGCGCACCTCCAGATCCGGATGCCCGCGGAACCGGCGCAGCACCGCGAGGGCCCCCTCCGGTTCCTCGGCGCCGAGCACCGAGGCGGTGATCGTGACGCCCAGCGCCTCCTGCCGCGTCAGCCCCTCGGGTCCCGGCAGCAGCTCCAGCACCAGCGGCCCGGCCTCCGCCAGCGCCTTCGCGTCCTCGGCGGTCGGCGGCGGGATCAGCTCGGCCGCCCGCCGTTCCACCTCCGCCCGGACGCCCGCGTCCAGCGCCGCCGCGTGCTCCAGGCAGGCCAGCGCGAGCAGGGTCAGCCGGGGAACGTCCCGCGTCAGCAACTGTCGTAGCAGAGCCGCCCGTTCCCGGGGCCGGGCGTGGGCCACCGCCATGCGGATCACGTCCTCCCACTGGGTGTCGTCCGCGTGGCCGGCGAGGACGTCCAGGTGGCCCTCCTCCACCGCGTACCGCGCGCCCAGGTAGTCCTGGAAGGTGCGGTGCACGAAGTCCAGTACCCCGGGGGCGGGTTGGCGGACCGTGCCGCTGCGCAGGAGCAGGGTGCGCAGCACGGTCGGCGCGTCCCGGCCGCCGGGCAGCGCGACGGACGGCAGACAGCGGTCCACGATCGCCTCGGCCGTCTCCAGGTCCATCTCGGTACGGCCGCTCAGCACCAGCGCGTAGGCGAGGCGCTGGAGCAGCTCCAGCTGGGCCTCCTCGCCCAGCTCCACCTCGTCCACGGCACCCATGCCGCGCTCGCGGTCCCGGCGGGTCAGCAGCATGGCGAGGGCGGCGTCGTACAACTCCTTGCGGCCGGTGGGGAGGTAGCCGCGGCGCTCCCGGTGCAGGGCGCAGATCAGGCCGCACATCAGGGGGTTGGTGGCGAGCCGGGCCAGGTCGCGTTTGGTGCGCAGGGAGTCGAGGAGCGGGCCCTCGAACTCCGGGGCCCGGGCCGCCGTGTGCCAGCGGTGGACGAAGGTCGCCACGTCCGTGCGGCGCATGGGGGCGAGGCTCAGTTCGCCGAAGCCCTCCGGGGCGAGCCAGTCGGAGCGGACCGCGGTCGGCCGGGAGGTCAGCAGCCAGCGGTTGCCCGGGAAGGCGTGGAGGAGGGAGCCCAGCCAGTCCCGGGCGCGGTTGCGGTCGGCGTCGGGGATCTCGTCCAGGCCGTCCACGAGGACCAGGGCCCGGCCCGCCGCCAGGACGCGTTCCGCCCAGCCCTCGGGCGCGGACAGCGGGCTGCCGACCGCGGCCAGGAAGGCGGCGGGCGCCGGGAAGGCGGAGGCACCGCGGATCAGGGTGCGCAGCGGGAGGACGTACGGGATGAGCGTGCCCTCGCGGGCCGCCGTCACCGCCAGCCACTGGACCAGCGTCGTCTTGCCGGAGCCCGCGTCGCCGCGCAGCAGGACGCGGTCGTGGGCGAGCAGGGCCTCCTCGGCCGGCAGCTGACGGGTGACGGGGGTGTCTCCCGGGGAGGAGCCCTCGTCGGCGGCCGTCGCCTCCAGGCTCAGATAGGCCACTTCGAGCGGCCAGCGGTCGGGGGAGTCCCGCAGGTCGATGCCGTAGATGGTGATGTGGTTGTGGCGCTCGGCGACGTAGGCGCGGTAGCGGCGCTCGAAGGCGGTGTCGGCGGCGTCGGGGCGCGGTGAGCGGGCGAGCAGCTCGTCGACCTTGGCGATGAGTTCGCCATGGGCCCGGGCCTGTTCCACCAGGGTGCGGGTCACAAAGGTGGAGCGGCGGGTGAAGAACTCCAGGATCTGCAGGCAGGCCCACTCGGTCGCGGAGTCCAGGAAGTGGCAGGCGTCGGAGGAGAGGCCGTCGGGCGCGGGCGCCGCGTGCTTCAGCTTCGCGGCCAGTTCGAGGTGGCCCAGCCGGACCGCCTGCACGTCGTCCATGTCGAGATCGCCGAGCGCGAGCAGTCTGCGGGCCAGCGCGTCGGCGACGGCGATCTGTTCCCCGGTCCGGAAGGGCGGCTCACCGGGTGAGTCGACCGCCTGCCGGACCAGGTGCTCGGCGAGCTTGTGCACGTCCTTCTCGACCAGTGCGCGCTTCTCGCCGCGGAAGGACACCAGGCTCTTCAGCCGCACCGGCCTGTCCACCAGCCCCGCGCCCGGCCCGTCCGCCACGAACAGTTTCTTCAGCAGTGGGCCCATCAGGCTCGACACCAGCTTGCCGCCGAGTACCGCCGGCTCCATCCGCCCACCCCCGTGAATTCCGCGAACAGATGGAGCCTAGCGGTGGGTTACGACAGCTGGCCGTTGTAGTCCGGCAGCTTGAACGTCTTGTCGGCGTGGCCGCCCGAGAGGTCGGTGGCGCTGTTGCCGATGTTCGCGATGATGTCGTAGCCCTTGTTCTCGATGTCGACGCGCTGGGCGGTCTTGTAGGCGGCGACGTCCTTGAACAGGTCGAGGAAGCCGCGGACGTAGAGGCCGGAGACCTGGTAGCCGTCGTGTTCGAGGTTCCACTCGGTGGGCAGGTAGATGATCCCGGGGCGGGCCGTGACGAAGAACAGCGAGACGCCGTGCTCCTGGGCGTACTCGGCGACGTTCAGGACCGGCTTGTTGGCCGGCTGGGGGTAGCTGAAGCCGAAGTCGGTCTCCAGCGTGGTGTTGTCGATGTCGAAGACGATCGCCTGCTTCTCGCCCGGCTTCGCGGCGGCGATCCGGCTCTTCAGGTAGGGCAGGGCCTGGTCCATCACGGACTGGCAGTCCTGCTGCCAGGTGGCGTAGTCGACCGTGGTGGAGCTGGTCTCCGTCGCGGCCTGGGCCGGCGCGGCCATCCCGGCGAGCGCGGCCACGGAGACTGCGGTGACGGCTGTGCGGCGGATCCAGGTGCCTGTGGTCATCGGTGTGGGGTGTCCTCTCACGTCCGTACGCGTACCTGATGGCAGGTGCATGATCTGAGGCTCGGGTGGCGCGGGGGGAACCGCGGGGTTACTGGAGGGTAATGCCGACTGAGAGGCCGGTCACACGGAATGGGCCGGGGAAATCACTCGTGGTTGCCGCGACGGGCCGCCTCGGCCACCCGTACCGACACGCCGGGGAAGAGCTCGGTCAGCAGCCCGCTGTCCTTGCGGGGGTCGTAGCCCGGTCGCAGCATGAGGCGCAGCACGCGCAGCGCCGGGAAGACGGGCGGCAGGGACCTCAACTGCCGCTCCGTGCCGAGGTCATAGACGTGCAGAGTGGTGATCCGGGGGAGGACGAGCCCGGCCTGCGCGGAGACCGCCACGTGCTGGGCCGACAGTCCGGCCTTGGTGAGCAGCGGCAGCTCGGCCAGGCCGGCGAGGAAGACCTCGGGCGGGCATTCGGTGACGTACAGCGTCTCCAGTCGCGGGAAGCGGGCCAGGACCGACAGGTCCCGGACGGTGCCGCGCAGGTCGAGCCGGGTCAGCTGGTCCGGGTCCAGCTGGGCTGCCAGGTCCTCCGGGGCGAAGTCGCCCTCCAGTTGCATCCAGGGGCGGCCGCCCATCGCGCGGACGGCCGCGAGTTCGGCGGCGGAGTGCGCGACCAGGTACAGGTCGTCGTGGCGGAGCCGGGCGATCACCTCCCGCCCGTAGACCTCCGTGTCGAACCGGTGCCAGGAGCCCGAGAGCTGCTTGCGGACCCGCCAGGAGGGGTGGCCGGCGAACTCCGCGAGGTACGGGATCGCCGTGTCGGTGCCGATCAGCGAGGCGGTGATGACGCACAGGTGGGCCGCCTCGGCGGCGCCGTCGCCCGCGCCCGTCTCCTCCCCGGAGGAGGCGAGCTGCCGAGGGGCGGGCAGGAAGTCGAGGATGAGGGGGCCGACGGCGGCCAGTTCGTAGGCGGACTCCAGGTCGGGCGGGGGCACCAGCCCGGCGACACCGTTCTCGATGGCGGTGCGCACCGACGGGTCCAGCTCGGTGGCCTGCTCCAGGCAGGACGCGGCGAGCAGCAGGGCGCGCGGGGAGTCCGCGCGCAGCAACTCGCCCAGGATCTCACCGCGGTCGCGCGGCCGGCCCTGGGCCACCGCCATGCGGATGACGTCCTCCCACTGGTCGTCGTCGGCATGCTTGTGGACCATCCCGAAGGTGCCCTCGTCGAGCAGGGCCCGCGCGCCCAGGAAGTCCTGGAAGGTGCGGTGGCAGAAGTCGATGGTGTCGGTGGACGGGGCGCGCAGCAGACCGCTGCGGTTCAGCAGGTGGGCCAGCACCGTGTCGGCGTCGCCGAGCGCGGCCGCTTCGGGCAGGGCGGGCAGCGCCTTGTCGATCTCGGCGACGGCCCGCTCGCGGGCCATCTCGGTCCGGCCGTCCTTGATGAGCCAGTACGCCAGCCGCTGCAGGATCTGCAACTGCGGTTCCTCCCGCAGTTCCGGGCTCGGCATCCCGCGCTCCCGGTCGCGGCGGGCCAGCAGCATGGTGAGCGCGGCCTCGTACAGCTCCTTGCGGCCGAGCGGGAGGAAGCCGCGGCGGTCGCGGTGCAGGGCGCAGATCAGCCCGCACATGAGGGGGTTGGTGGCGAGCCGGCCGAGATCGGGTTTCGCGCGCACGGCATGGATCAGCTGGGCCTGGTACCGGTCGAGGTCGCCGTCCTCCCCCGGTGCGGCCGGCCGGGCGGCGGTGTGCCAGCGGCGGACGAAGGAGACCACGTCCTCCGGCCGCATCGGGGACAGCACCAGTTCGGTGAAGGCCGCGTCCGCCAGCCAGTCCTCCCTGACGGCCGAGGGCCGGGAGGTGACCAGCCAGCGGTTGCCCGGATAGGCGTCGACCAGGTCCACGAGCCAGGCCCGGGCCAGCGCCCGCTCGGCCTCCGGCACCTCGTCGATCCCGTCGACGAGGACGAGCCCCCGGCCGGCGGTCAGCACGCGTGCCTCCCAGCCGGCCGGCTGCTCCCCGGCGATCGCCGCGCCCACCGCGTCGAGGAAGTGCCGGGGCGCGGGCAGCCGTCCCCCGTGCCGGGTCAGGGACCGCAGCGGCAGGACGAAGGGGATCCGGTCGCGCAGATACGTCATGCGCCCGCTGTCGCCGCTGTCGCCGCTGTCGCCGGTGGGGCCGGTGGGGCCGGTGGGGCCGGTGGGGCGGGCGGCGGAGACGGCCAGCCACTGGACGAGGGTGGTCTTGCCCGATCCGGCCTCCCCCCGCAGCATGATGCGCTCGTGGTCGGCCAGCGCCTCGTCCGCCGGGAGCGGGATGCGGGAGGTCTGGTGCAGGGCGGCCAGGGAGGCGGTGCGGTGGACGGCGTGTTCGAGGGTGGCCCTGGCCTGGTGGGCGCGCTCCCGTGCGGCCTGGCTCAGGCCTGTGGTCGCCGCCTGCCGTAACGCGTTCTCCGCCGCGATGAGGGTCCGTTCCGCGTTCCGCCGGGCCGTGTCGAAATAGACGATCTCCTCGGCCAGGCCGCTGGGCGCGGTCGCCTGCAGGCTCAGGTACGCGGCATCCAGTGGCCAGCGGCCGGGTGAGTTGATCAGGTCGATGCCGTAGATGAACAGCTTGCTGTGCTTCTTGGCGATGTAGGCGAGGTAGCGGCGCTCGAACGCGCTGTCGCGCCCGTCCTGGCGGGGGGTGCGGGCGATCAGCTCGTCCACCCGGGAGATCAGTTCGGCCTGGCCACGGACCTGTTCCACCAGGGTGCGGGCGACAAAGGAGGAGCGCCGGGTGAAGAAGTCGATCACATGCACGCAGGCCCACTCGGTGGCCGAACGCAGGAAGTACTCGGCGTCGGCGGAGAGCTCTTCCGCCGGAGCCCGGCGCAGCAGTTCCCGGGCGAGCTCGCCGTGACCGAGGCGGACCGCCTGGACGTCGTCCATGTCGAGGGTGCCGAGCGCGAGCAGGGTACGGGCGAGGGCGTCGGTGACGGCAGTCTCCTCGTCCGCCGGGAAGGGGAGCTCCCCCGGGGACCGCAGCGCCTCACGGACGAGGACACCGGCGATCTTGTGTACGTCCGGTTCGGACAGGGTGCGCTTCTCACCCCGGAAGGACACCAGGGCGGACACCCGCACGGGCCGTTCCACCAGGCCGGCGCCGGCCGCGTCACGGACGAAGAGACGCTTCACCAGCGGAGCGACAAGGCTCGACGCGAGTTTCGTGCCGAGTACCGCCGGATCCATCCGCGCCCACCCCCGTAGCCGTGCGAATGCCGGTCAGCGTAGTGCCCGTCACATTCCGGCGGATGCGGATCGCGGGGGCCGGTGACATACCGCACGGGTGAAACGGCCCTTACCAAGAGGGATAGTAGAGGGTGATATCGGGCTGGAAGGGACTTTTGGTGCGAGCCCGGAGGTGAGGTGCCGAGGCCGGGGCGGGGTTGGGTGCCCGGGAGGGGTCTGTCAAGAAACAGTCAATTCCTGGGTTTCTTACTAGCAAGCCTCGTAGCTGCGGGGGGTTGGGCGAAGGCCTGCCTCCGGGTTACCAAGGGATGGCCCCGTTCGGTGGCCGCCCCCTGTGGGCCGGTGCCGGAGGGGGGTCCTGTCGTCTACTCCACGAGGTTTTGATGTCCCTGCGCGCCGCTCTCCGTTCCCCCCGTACGTCCTCGCTCCGCAAGCGGGCCGCCGTTCTGGCCGCCGGCGTCGGGGTCACGGCCGTGGTGGGATCCGGGATCGCGTCGGCCGCCACCTCCAGCGCCGCGGCCTGGGTCGACCCGGTCAAGAAGTACTCGCTCTCCGCGAGCTTCAACCAGGCCGGCGGCATGTGGGCCGCCCGGCACAGCGGTCAGGACTTCGCGGTGCCGAGCGGCACCGAGGTCGTCGCGGCGCACGGCGGCACCGTCGTCAAGGCCGGCGGCAACGGCGCCGGTGACGGTCCCGCGTACGGCAACGCCATCGTCGTCAGGCACGGCAACGGGCAGTACTCGCAGTACGCCCACCTGTCCCGCATCGACGTCAGGGTCGGCCAGATCGTCAAGACCGGTCAGCACATCGCCCGCTCCGGCAACACCGGCAACTCCTCCGGCCCGCACCTGCACTTCGAGATCCGTACGACCCCGAACTACGGCTCCGCGGTCGACCCCGTCGCCTTCCTGCGCGCCAAGGGCGTGACCCTCTAAGGGGCGGCCCAAGGCGCGGTCACGCGGGGTGCGAGCCCCGGTGGGCCTGGGTGACCAGGTCCACGGCGACCTCCAGGACGGCCTCGCGCTTCTCCCGGGGGTCGCCCTCGATGTCCTGCATGACGAACATGCCGGCGTGCAGCGTGAAGAGCGCGCTGATGCAGCGGATCTGGTCGGCCAGCGCCGCGTCCGGGTCGATGATGATGTTCCGCAGGCCGCGCATCCGGTCCTTGAAGGTGTCGCCGATCTGCAGCTCCCGGACCGTCGCCTGGTTCTCCTGCATGAACCGGAACAGCGGCTCGGCGTCGCTCAGTGCCTGGTGGTAGCGCCGTACGATCTCCTGCTTGGTCTCCAGGGTGTGCGGCTGGCCCTTGCCCCACTCGATCAGGTCCCCGATCGGGCGCGTCAGGTCCTCGAAGACGCTGACCAGGATCTCTTCCTTGGTCTTGAAGTGGTAGTACAGGGCCGCCTTGGTCACGTCGAGGTGCTCGGCGATCTCCCGCAGGGAGGTCTTCTCGTAGCCCTGCTCGGCGAAGAGTTCGAGCGCCACGTCCTGGATGCGCTGGCGGGTGTTCCCGCGGCGCTGCTGCTTGGTGCCGTCCATGGTGACGCTCATCCTCTTACTCCTCGCGCTCCCGCGGAAACTTGCTTGCCGCCCGGCTAGTAAACTTACTTGACGCCCGGCTAGCAACGGGTCTAACTTCCGAGTGTACTGAACTAGCCGGGCGGCAAGTAAGTAGCTGTCGCCAGGGGGAGTGGGAGAGATGGCGGACACCCAGGCGGCCGAGACCGGCCAGGAAACCCAGGAAACGCAGGAGACACCGGGGTCACCCGGGGCACCGGCAGCGGCCGAGGCGCCGCAGAAGGAGCCCAGGAGCGTACGGGTCGTGATGCTCGCGCTCATGGTCGCGATGATGCTCGCGATGCTTGACAACATGATCGTGGGCACGGCGATGCCGACCATCGTCGGTGAGCTGGGCGGCCTGGAGCACCTGTCGTGGGTCGTGACCGCCTACACCCTCGCCACCGCGGCCTCCACCCCGCTCTGGGGCAAGCTCGGTGACATGTACGGGCGCAAGGGCGCCTTCATGACCTCCATAGTCATCTTCCTGATCGGCTCCGCGCTCAGCGGCATGGCCCAGGACATGGGCCAGCTGATCGGGTTCCGGGCCGTCCAGGGCCTCGGCGCCGGCGGTCTGATGGTCGGCGTCATGGCGATCATCGGCGACCTCGTGCCGCCCCGCGAGCGCGGCAAGTACCAGGGCATGATGGCCGGCGTCATGGCGCTCGCCATGATCGGCGGTCCGCTGGTCGGCGGCACCATCACCGACAACTGGGGCTGGCGCTGGGCCTTCTACATCAACCTGCCGCTCGGCGTGGTCGCGCTGGCCGCCATCAGCGCCGTACTGCACCTGCCGAAGAAGCGGAGCAAGACGCGCATCGACTACCTCGGCGCCGGTCTGCTGACCCTCGGCATCACCTCGATCGTGCTGGTCACCACCTGGGGCGGCTCGCAGTACGCCTGGACGTCCGCGCGGATCATGGAACTGATCGCCATCGGCGTCGTCGCCCTGGTCGGCTTCGTCTTCTGGCAGACCAAGGCCGCCGAGCCGGTCCTGCCGCTGCACATCTTCCGCAGCCGCAACTTCACCCTGATGTCGATCATCGGCTTCATCGTGGGCTTCGTGATGTTCGGCGCCACGCTGTTCCTGCCGCTGTACCAGCAGTCCGTGCAGGGCGCGTCCGCGACCAACTCCGGTCTGCTGCTGCTCCCGATGCTCGGCGCGATGCTGGTGACCTCGATGGTCGCCGGCCGGGTCACCACCAACACCGGCCGCTACAAGATCTTCCCGCTCGCGGGCGGTGTGCTGCTCACCATCGGCCTGTACCTGCTGTCCACCATGGACACCGACACCACCCGGTTCATGTCCGGCGTGTACATGGCCGTCGTCGGCCTCGGCATGGGCTGCCTGATGCAGATCACCATGCTCGTTGCGCAGAACAGCGTGGAGATGAAGGACATGGGCGTCGCGTCCTCCTCCACCACCCTGTTCCGGACCCTCGGCTCCTCCTTCGGTGTCGCCATCATGGGCGCGATCTTCAACAACCGGGTCCAGGACGTCATGGCCCAGCGGGCCGGCTCGCTCGGCTCCAAGATCACCGAGCAGTCGGCGCAGCTGGACGCGAAGAGCCTGGCGAAGCTGCCGGCGGCGGCGCGCGAGGCGTACCAGCACGCGGTGTCGGCCGGCACCCACTCGGCGTTCCTGCTCGGTGCCGTGATCGCGGTGCTGGTGCTGGTGGCGGCGGTCTTCGTGAAGGAGGTCCCGCTGCGGGGCGGGCCGCAGAAGGCGGACGAGGCGGGACCGATGCCGGCGGTCGAGGCCATCTGAGACCGGGTGCGGGGGCGGGGGGGGGGGGGGGGGGGGGGGGGGGCGGGCGGCGGGGCCCCCCCCCCCCCCCCCCCCCGGCCGGGGGTGGCCCCCCGAGGCCGTTCAGGCCGATGCGGGGGTGCGGGGGCGGCGGCCCCCGGAGCGGGCGGTCGAAGGG
>NZ_JBICZC010000019.1:0-27264 GCF_043201715.1 Streptomyces sp. NPDC048291 | reverse complement strand
GCCGCGCGGGCCCCGCCGGGGGGGGGGGGCGCGCCCCCCCCCCCCGGCCCCCCGGCCCCCCCCCCCCCCCCCCCCCCCCCCCCCCCCCCCGCCCCCGCATCGTCGGTTTCCGGCCTCGGCCCCGGCCTCGATCGATCGCGGGACGGGCCGGTTTCCTAGCATGGACCGCGTGGACAAGTTGCGGCAGCTGCGCCTCGCCAAGGACGCCATGGACCGGGACTGGGCCGACCCGGCCCTGGACCTCGACGCGGTCGCCGCGCACGCCGGGTACTCGCGGTACCACTTCCTGCGCGCCTTCAAGGCGGCCTACGGCGAGACCCCCGGCCAGTACCTGACGCACCGCAGGATCGAGCGGGCGGAGGAGATGCTCCGCGGCGCGGACCTCACCGTCACCGAGATCTGCCACCTGGTCGGCTTCAGCAGCCTCGGCACCTTCTCGGCGAGGTTCAAGGCCCGCACCGGGCTCAGCCCCACCGAGTACCGGACCACCCACGTCGGCCGCGGCGCCTCCCTCATCCCCGGCTGCTACGCCATGCTCTGGGCCGGCGGGTTCCCGGGCAGAAGCGCAACTTCCGAGAAGCGCGGCCCGGACCCGGCTGCCTACGGTGACGGTCAGGAACAGCGACCGTCCGGCGGCTGATGCCGGGCAGGCAGGAGAGCGGACCCATGATCCAGGGCCTGGCCATCACCACCGTGTGGACCTTCGACCAGCAGCGCACCAAGGCCTTCTTCACCGAGAAGCTCGGCTTCGAGGTACGCAGCGACATCGCGATGGGCGACATGCGGTGGATCACCGTCGGCGCCAAGGACCAGCCCGGTGTCGAACTCGCCCTGATGCGCGTGGACGGGCCGGGCCTCGACCCCGAGTCCGCCGAGGCGCTGCGCAAACTGGTCGCCAAGGGGGCCATGGGGGCCGGCGCGTTCCGCACGGACGACTGCCGCGGCGACTACGAGACCTTCAGCGCGCGGGGCGTCGAGTTCGTTCAGGAGCCCAAGGAACGGCCCTACGGCATCGAGGCGATCTTCCGCGACGACAACGGCAACTGGTACTCGCTGACCGAGCGCAGCGAAGAGCTCGACTTCTCCAAGGAGTTCTGAGCATGCCGACGGAGGCCGGGCCCGACCACACCGCCGTCCGCACCGCCCTGTGGCGGGCGCTGCACCTGCGCGCCGACGCGCCGCCCCACGTCATCGAGGACGAGGTCGGGCTGCGGCTCGCCGAACCGGACGCGGCCGGCGCGGCCGGCGCGGGCACCGTGGAGGACGCGGACACCGCGGACACCGCGGAGGGCTGGCGGGCCCGGCCGGACATGGACGTCGAGGCCACCCGGCGGACCCGGGCGTCCATCGTGGCCCGGGCCCGGTTCGTCGAGGACCTGGTGCTGACGGCGGCCGGGCGCGGGGTGGACCAGTACCTCGTGCTCGGCGCCGGGCTGGACACCTTCGCGCAGCGCCGGGCCGCCGACGCGGTGGCCGCCGGGCTGCGGGTGTTCGAGGCCGACCGGCCCGGAGCGGTGGCCTGGAAGCGGCGGCGGCTGACCGAGCTGGGGTACGGCGTGCCCGGCTGGCTGACGCTGGTGCCGGTGGACTTCGAGGGCGACTGGTGGGGGCAGCTGGTGGCCGCCGGGTTCGATCCGTCCCGGCCGGCCGTGGTCGCGTCCGCCGGGGTCACGATGTACCTCACGGAGGACGCCGTCGCCGCCACCTTCCGGCGCATCGCGCGGCTCGCGCCCGGGTCGACGCTGGTCACGACGTTCCTGCGGCCGATCGAGGACGTCGAGCCCGACCAGCGGGAGCAGCTGCGGGTGGCCCAGCGGGGCGCGCGGGCCGCCGGCACGCCCTTCCTGAGCTTCTACGCACCCGAACGGATGGCGGCCCTGGCCCGCGAGGCCGGCTTCCGGGACACCCGGCACGTCCCGGCGGAGGAACTCGCCGACCGCTACTTCGCCGACCGCACCGACGGACTCCGCCCGTCCCGCGGCGAGGAGATCCTGGTGGCCTCCGTCTGAGGCCCGGACCCTCCTCTGCTCCCGGCACGGTCGGCGCGTTCGTCAGTGGCTCCCGGCACGGTCGGCGCGTTCGTCAGTGGCTCCCGGCACGGTCGGCGCGTTCGTCAGTGGCTCCCGGCACGGTCCGCGCGGTCGTCAGCGGCTTCCCGTCTGGTTCGGGCCCGGCAGCATCGGGTAGCTGCCGGTGGCCGTCGGGGCGTGTTCCGGGAGCCACAGGACGGCCACCGCGCCCTCGGCCGGGATGTGCTCGGGTGCGCCGGCCGGCCGGATGTTGCGGAAGGTGAGGCGGGCGCCCAGGACACGGGCCTGCCCCGCCGCGATGGTCAGGCCCAGCCCGTGGCCCTGCCCTGCCCGGTCCTCGCTGCCGGTGCGGAAGCGGCTCGGCCCCTCCGCGAGGAGTTTCTCGGGGAAGCCGGGGCCGTGGTCGCGGACCCGGATGACCCGGCCCTCGACGGTCACCTCGATGGGCGGCTTGCCGTGCCGGGCCGCGTTGGCGAGCAGGTTGAACAGCACCCGCTCCAGCCGGCGCGGGTCCGTGGTCACCTCCGACTCGTGCACCACCCGCACCTCGATCTCCGGGTCCTTCGCGGCCACCCGCCGGGAGACGAACTCGCCCAGCATGATGTCCTGCAGCTCGGCCCGCTCGGAGGCGCTGTCGAGACGGGCCACCTCCAGCACGTCCTCGACCAGGGTGCGCATCGCCTTCGCCCGGTCCAGGACGAGTTCGGTGGGACGGCCGGGGGGCAGGAGTTCGGCCGCGGTGAGCAGGCCCGTCACCGGCGTCCGCAGCTCGTGCGCGATGTCGGCGGTCACCCGCCGCTCGGCCTCAAGGCGCTGCTGCAACGCGTCCGCCATGGCGTCCACCGCCCGTGCCAGGTCGTCGGTCTCGTCCCGTACGACCCCGCCGATCGCCTCCCGCACCCGCACGTCCGGCTCGCCCTGGGCGACCTGGTTGGCCGCGGCCGCCGCCTTGCGCAGCCGGACCGAGAGCTGTCCGCCGATCAGCACGCCGAGCGCGCTGCCGCCGAGGACGACCGCGATGGACCCGATGACCAGCGCCTGGTCGAGGTCCTTCAGCACGTTGCTGCTGCGGTTCGCGAAGGTGCTGTGCAGGGACAGCACCCGCCCGTCCTTGGCCTGCACCGCTGCCCAGATGTCCGGCGCGCCGCTGCCGTGGTCGATGACGTCGGTCGCCCGGCGGCCCGCGTCGACCCGCTCGCGCAGGGCCGGCGGCAGCCGGGGGTCGTTGACCTTCACGTCGGGGAAGTTCGCCCTCCCGTACAGCTCGTAGTTGCGCTGGCCGATCTGCAGCCGCTCGTTGGCCAGCTCGCGCGCGTTGTCCAGCATCGAGACCCGGGCGGCGTTGTGCACCACCAGGCTCAGCGCGATCGCGACCAGCGCGCCGACCAGCGCGATCGCCGCGCTCAGCTTCCATCTGAGTCCGGTGCGCAATCCCGGACCCCGGTACCGGTTGGAGAACCCCCGCATGACCGCCTCGCTCAGGCCTTCAACTTGTAGCCGAAACCGCGGACCGTCTCGATCCGGTCCTGGCCGATCTTGGTCCGCAGCCGCTGGACATGGACGTCGACGACGCGGGTGTCCCCGCCCCAGCCGTAGTCCCAGACGCGTTCGAGCAGCTTGTCGCGGGAGAGTACGGTCCCCGGTGCCGAGGAGAACTCCAGGAGCAGCCGCATCTCGGTGGGCGTCAGCGCGACCGGCTGCCCGGCCCGGCGCACCTCCATGCCCTCGGTGTCGATCTCCAGGTCGCCGAAGGTGAGCATGCCGCCCGTCACCTCCGCCGCGTCCACGTGCGGTCTCTCGCCGCCGCTCGCGTGCCCGAAGCGGCGCAGCACCGCCCGGATCCGGGCGACCAGGACGGCCCCGTCGAACGGCTTGGTGACGTAGTCGTCCGCACCCGCCTCCAGGCCGAGCACCACGTCGATGGAGTCGGCCCGCGCCGAGAGCATGATCACCGGGACCGTGGACTCGTCGCGGATGCGCCGGCACAGGCTCACCCCGTCCAGGCCCGGGACCATCACGTCCAGCAGGGCGATGTCGGGCCGGTCGGCGCGGAAGGCCTCGAGGCCCGACAGGCCGTCGGGCATGGCGGTGACCGCGAAGCCGTCCCGCTCCAGGGCGAGCTGGGTGGCCTCGCGGATGACGTCGTCGTCCTCGACGAAGAGGACGTGGGTCTGGTCTGCCATCCCGGCTCTCTCGGTAGTCGGTGGGGGTCGATCAAGTGGGTACAGCGGGTGTGGCCGGTTCCGTGGGCGCGGGCTCAGTTGGCCGGGGAGGGCACCGGCGTGGCGTCGTCGTCGCCGCCCCCCGCCGCGTTGCCGTAGTCGGTGTGGTGGAAGTCCTCCTGGACGAAGCGTCCCCCGGACCAGCTGTAGGTGATCACGTTCTCGCCGGAGGGGCTCGAGACCGGGTCACCCTTCTCGTACACCTGTTTGGTCACGCTCAGGTCGCCCCGGTCTATCTCGGCGTAGACGGGGGACTCCTCGGCCTTGAAGACGTTCTTGTACGCGCCGCTCTCCCTGCGGTACACGTACGCCCCGACCCCGACCGCGTCCCCGCAGGTCAGCACGTTGACGACAATGTCCTCGACCGTACCGCCGGTCAGGTCGCCGTACGTCACGTCGACGGGGTACTCGTCGCCCGAGCACGGCTTCAGGTCCCGCTTCACCGTGGCCGAGACCGCCGGGTCGGCCTTCACCAGGGCGACCGCGTCGACCTTCTCGTACGTCTGCGACGGGTTGGGCGAGGGGGCCCTGGCGGCCGGGGCGGGCGCGACCGAGCCGGCGTGCGCCGGTCCCTCGTCACGGGCGCCGGTGCCGCCGGTGCCGCAGGCCGCGGCGAAAAGGGCGAGGGCGGCGAGCACGGCCGTCGCCGTGATCACCGCCTGTGCACTCGCCGGGCCCCTGCTGGGCCCTGTGCCGGTCAGGCCGCGCAACGCTCCCGCTCCTCACGCTCCAGCGCGCGTGCGTCGAGGTCGCGTGACTCCAGCTCCTCGCGGAGCCGGGCGAGCGCCCGGTGCAGCGTGCTCTTGACCGTTCCGGCCGACATGCCGAGGGCGGCGGCCGTCTCCTCCGTGGACATCTGCTCCCAGTGTCGCAGCACCACGACACTGCGCTGCTTCGGAGCCAGCACCTTCATGATGTCCATCAGGAGAGCGCGGTCCGCGTGCTGCTCGGTGGAGTCCTCCACGCAGGCGTCGGGCAGCTGCTCGGTCGGGACCTCCTCCAGCTTCCGGGCCCGCCACCACTCGGTCCGCGTGTTGATCATGACTCGGCGCAGGTAGGCGTCGGCGAGCTTCTTGTCCTCGATGGTCTCCCAGCGGCCGTACGTCCGGACCAGCGCGGTCTGGAGCAGGTCCTGGGCGTCCGTCGGGTCCGGGACCAGCCGGCGGGCGCTGCGCAGCAGCGCGTCCTGTCGAGTGCGGACGTACTCCTCGAATTCGAGCACCTCGCCCTGCGCCATGATCAACCGCCTCCCGATCCCCGTTTTCCCCGGCCCTGTGCCTGAGTTCCCGCCGTCCCGCGGTCCTGGCGGGCACAGAAACGAAGCTACGGACCCGTTGTCACGGGGCTGTGCGGAGCAGCCTTCGGGTAGCAATCGGCTGTCCGTCGGTTGTGTAACGGAAGTAGGTGCGGGGTAAGCGGGCGCTGGTTAATGCCCGACTATGCATGGATTTGTAGGGGAGGTGAGGCGGCGGTCGGGCCGTAACGGAGCCCGGTCCTCTGTGATGTGCCTGTACGTCAGCTCAGCGGAAGCCGGTAGAGGCCGCCCGCGAGCGGCTCCACCAGGCCGTCCGAGACCAGCCCGTCCAGCGCGCGTGCCCGCTGCACCGGCTCGTGCCACACCCGGTCGAGCGCCGTCTGCGGCACCGGGGCGTGCGCCTCCCGCAGAACGGCCAGCAGCTTGCCGCGCACCTGCCGGTCGGTACCGGCGTACGTCTGCCCGCGCCGCGGCGGCCCCTCGTGCTCCGGCTTGCCGGCCAGCCGCCAGGCGCACTCCCCGGCGATCGGGCACCGCTGGCACGTCTCGTTCTTCGCCGTGCACAGCAGCGCGCCCAGCTCCATCGAGGCGGCGGCCCAGCGGGCGGCGGTCTTCTCGTCCGGCGGCAGCAGTTCGCGGGCGAGCTTGCGCTCGGCGGCGGTGGTGGCGTTCGGCGGGTACTGCACACCGGTCACCGCCCGCGCGAACACCCGCCGCACATTCGTGTCGAGCACGGCGTGCCGCTGCCCGTACGCGAACGAGGCCACGGCCGCCGCGGTGTACTCGCCGATGCCCGGCAGCGCGAGCAACTGCGCGTGATCCGTCGGTACGTCCCCGCCGTGCCGTTCCGTTATGGCGACGGCGGCGCCGTGCAGCCGCAGGGCGCGGCGCGGGTAGCCGAGCCGGCCCCAGGCGCGGACCGCCTCGCCGGGCGCCTCCGCGGCGAGGTCGGCGGGGCGCGGCCAGCGGGCCAGCCACTGCTCGTACACGGGCAGCACCCGGCTGACCGGGGTCTGCTGCAGCATGAACTCGCTGACCATCACACCCCACGGGCCCGCCTCCGGGCGGCGCCAGGGGAGGTCACGGGCGTGGGTGTCGAACCAGGCGATCACGGGGGTGTGAAGCTTCTCAGTCATGGCCCTTCCGATCCTGCCACGTCCGGCGGCGGGTGGCGGGGACGTGGTCCGCGGCGAGGGGCGGGGCGCGGTCGGGGTTGACGCCGCTCGCGGTGAAGGGTGGCCGCGCTGACGGGAGTTGCCGGAATGATGATCCGGAAAAGTTGAGGTTTGGGCGGCGGGTGGGGCGAGGAACTGCACGGATCTCTCGTACAGTTTGCGCCGTGGGATCTCTGCGCAATCCGGTCGGGCCGCTTCCCTCCTCCATCTACTGGCGACGGAGGGTCTTCATGCTGTCGGCGCTCGGCGTCCTGGCGCTGCTGATCGCGTGGATCGTCACGTCGAACGGCGGAGGCGGCAAGAAGAACGCCGGCGGGTCGGACGGCAAGAATCCCGTGTCCACGATCACGCCGGGACCGTCCGGCAGCGGGCCGGCGATCAGCCAGGCACCGGGCGGGCGGGACGAGTCGAGCGGGGGCGGTTCGGGGGGCGGATCCGGTGCGAGTTCCGGGTCGAGCTCCGGTTCCGGTTCCGACGGCGGGAGTTCGGCCGGCTCGGGCGGTTCCGCCGGCTCCTCGGGCTCCTCGGGTTCCTCGTCCGGCTCTGGGGACGACGTGACGTCGGGCTCCGGCGGTACGGTCGCCTCGCTGCCGGGGACCTCCACGCTGCCCAACTGCACCGCCGGGTCGGTGACGTTGACGCTGCGGAGTCTGCACAACTCGTACTCGCCCGAGCAGACGCCGGCCTTCGAGCTCACCGCGAAGAACACGTCGTCCAGCGACTGCAAGATCGACCTCGGGCCGAAGAACGCGGTGCTGACCATCACGCAGGCCAGCGCGGACGACACCTACTGGTCGTCGGCCGACTGCCCGAAGGCGGCGGGGAGCCGGTGGTACCGGGTGCCGTCCGGCAGCAGCATCACGTACACCCTGAAGTGGGACCGCAAGCCGAGCGCCGCCCAGTGCGCGACGCCTGCGGCGGGCTCGGCCGGGGCGGGGACGTATCTCCTGGAGGCGACGACACCGGGCTTCACGAAGACCCAGGCGTCCTTCGTGCTGGCGGCGGACTAGGCCGGGCCGGGGGGCCGGGAACGCTCACCGGCGCTCGCCGGGTACCACCGCGCCCACCCGTGCCACCCTGCGGCACGCCTCCCCGCAGCTAACAAGCCCCGCAAGGGGCGCGATGAACTGCGCGAGCAACCCCCACCGGCCCGCGCTGGTGCGACTGCCCGCAGCTAGGACGTGCCCCGTAAGGGGCGCGGGGAACTGCGCGACAAGCCCCCACTGGCCCGCGGTGGTGCGACTGCCCGCGGCTGGGGCGTGCCCCGTGAGGGGCGTGGGGAACTGCGCGACAAGCCCCCACCGGCCCGCGGTGGTGCGACTGCCCGCGGCTGGGGCGTGCCCCGCAGGGGGCGCGGGGAACTGCGTGGGCGGCCCCCACCGGGCCGCAGTCGCTGTGCGACGCGGTGGTCCGAGCCGCTAGGGCCGGTCAGACGTACCGTTCGAGAATCGAGGACTCCGCCAGTCGGGACAGCCCCTCGCGCACGCTGCGGGCCCGCGCCTCGCCGACCCCGTCGACGGTCTGGAGGTCGTCGACGCTCGCGGCGAGCAGCTTCTGCAGGCCGCCGAAGTGCTCCACCAGCCGGTCGATGATCGCCCCCGGCAGCCGCGGCACCTTCGCCAGCAGCCGGAACCCGCGCGGCGACACCGCCGAGTCCAGCGCCTCCGGCGACCCGGTGTACCCCAACGCCCGCGCCACCGTCGGCAGTTCCAGCAGCTCCGCGTGGCTCAGGGCATCCAGCTCGGACAGCGCCTCGTCGACCGTGCGGGAGCGTTTTGCCGTGGGCTCGGGGACGTAGTCCCGGACCACCAGCTCGCGCTCGGGCTCCACCCCGGCGATCAGCTCGTCCAGCTGGAGGGCGAGCAGCCGCCCGTCGGTGCCCAGTTCGACCACGTACTCGGCGATCTCCGTGGCGATCCGGCGGACCATCTCAAGACGCTGCGCCACGGCGGACACGTCCCGGACCGTCACCAGGTCCTCGATCTCCAGCGCCGACAACGTTCCCGCGACCTCGTCCAGGCGGAGCTTGTACCGCTCCAGGGTCGCCAGCGCCTGGTTCGCGCGGGAGAGGATCGCCGCCGAGTCCTCCAGGACGCGGCGCTGCCCCTCGACGTACAGCGCGATCAGCCGCATCGACTGGGAGACCGAGACCACCGGGAACCCGACCTGCTTGGAGACGCGGTCCGCCGTGCGGTGCCGGGTGCCCGTCTCCTCCGTGGGGATCGTCGCGTCGGGCACGAACTGCACGCCCGCCCGGAGGATCTTCGACAGGTCGGAGGAGATCACGATGCCGCCGTCGAGCTTGCACAGCTCGCGCAGCCGGGTCGCCGTGAACTCGACATCCAGCACGAAACCGCCCGTGCACATCGACTCGACCGTCTTGTCGAAGCCGAGGACGATGAGTCCGCCCGTGTTGCCGCGGAGGACCCGCTCCAGGCCGTCACGCATGGACGTGCCCGGAGCCACGGCGCTCAGCGAGGCGCGCATCAGGCCATCGGTACCGGCACTCCCACCGGACTTTCCGGGAGCTCCTGCCCGGTCGTTGGCTGCCACTGCACTCCTCCGGTCGCAGGTTCTGAGGCGCTGCCGTCCCCGCACTCGGTTCGTACGGACGGGCGAGACCAGGGCAAAGTCTACCGGCGCTCCTCCGCCTCCCGCGGGGCCTCTCGGCGACGGGAGCTCGGCAGCACCCGCAGCGCGTCCCCCATGTCGGCGACTTCCAGGACCTTCATGCCCGTCGGGATCTTGCCGGGATCGCCCGGCACGAGCGCGTGCGTGAAGCCGAGCCGGTGTGCCTCCGCGAGCCTGCGCTGGACCCCGGTGACCCGTCTGACCTCGCCCGCGAGGCCGACCTCGCCGATGGCGACCAGGTTCTTCGGGAGCGGGGTGTCGCTGGCGGCGGAGGCCAGGGCGAGGGCGATGGCCAGGTCGGCGGCCGGCTCGGAGAGCTTCACCCCGCCGACGGTCGCGGAGTAGATGTCCCGCTTGCCGAGCGCGCTGATCCGCCCGCGCTGCTCGAGGACGGCCAGCATCATCGAGACGCGGGAGGTCTCCAGGCCGGAGGTGGTGCGGCGGGGGGAGGGGATCTGGGAGTCCACGGTCAGCGCCTGGACCTCGGCGACCAGCGGACGGCGGCCCTCCAGGGTGACGGTCAGACAGGTGCCCGGGACCGGTTCGGCACGGCGGGTCAGGAAAAGCCCGCTCGGGTCGGCGAGGCCCGTGATGCCCTCGTCGTGCAGCTCGAAGCAGCCGACCTCGTCGGTGGCGCCGTAGCGGTTCTTGACGCCCCGGACCAGGCGGAGGCGGGCGTGCCGGTCGCCCTCGAAGTGCAGGACGACGTCCACGAGGTGTTCGAGGAGCCGCGGACCCGCGATGGCGCCGTCCTTGGTGACATGGCCCACCAGGAGGGTCGACATGCCCCGCTCCTTCGAGGCGCGGATGAGGGCTCCGGCCACCTCGCGGACCTGGGCCATGCCGCCGGGCGCCCCGTCGATCTCGGGGGAGGCGACGGTCTGCACCGAGTCCAGGATCAGCAGCGACGGCTTCACCGCGTCCAAGTGGCCGAGAACGGCGGCCAGATCGGTCTCGGCGGCCAGGTAGAGGTGGTCGTCGATGGCGCCGATGCGGTCGGCGCGCAGCCTCACCTGGCTCGCCGACTCCTCGCCGGTGACGTAGAGCGTGCGGTGCTCGTCGCTGGCCGACTTGGCGGCCACGTCGAGCAGGAGGGTGGACTTGCCGACGCCGGGCTCGCCGGCCAGCAGCACCACCGCACCGGGCACCAGGCCGCCGCCGAGGACCCGGTCCAGCTCCGGTACGCCGGTGGTGCGGGCGGTGGCCTGACGGCCGTCGACCTGGCCGATGGGCACCGCGGAGGTGGTGACCCGGCCGGGTGCCGTCGTGCGGACCGCGGGCGTGCCGTACTCCTCGATCGTCCCCCACGCCTGGCACTCGGCACACCGGCCGAGCCACTTGGCCGTCTGCCATCCGCACTCGGTGCAGCGGTAGGACGGACGGTCCTTCGAGGTCTTGGTACGGGCAGCCATGCGGAAACCGTAGCCCCCGCCACTGACAGTGGGGCCACGGTGGCCCGCGTGACAGGTGTGGGCGGACCGGTCCCGGCCGGTCCGAGAGGGGTACGAGCCGCGGCGGAACAGGTTCCTGTCCCCGATTGAGGGATCGTTTCACCCGTACGGATTAAAAGAGCTCAAGCCGCCGGAAGGGGCCATACAGCGCCGCCTACGGTCGCACGGGTGATGAGCAGCATTCCGGAGACCTCGGCCCGAACGACCGGCGCACACCGGGCGCACCGGGAGGCGCGCGCGGCGCGTGACCGTGCGGCGGCGCGTGCGCTGGCGCAGCGACCGCCGGCCCGCTACGAGCCGTACCTGGACGGGCTGTTCACCTACTGCCTCTCGGTGCTGTGCGACCACGACGCGGCCACCGCCGCGCTCGGGGACGTGCTCGCCCTCGCCGAGCGGCGCGGCCAGCGCGTCCCGGAGACCGCCGGGGACCGCAGGGCCTGGCTGTACGCGCTGGCCCGCTGGGCCTGCCTGCGCGGGCTGGCCCAGGCCAAGCAGAAACGTCAGGCCACCCACGCGGTGGGCCGGCACCCCGCCCCCGACCCCGACCCCGCGGTCCCCGCGGACACCCAGGAGCAGCGGCGCCGCGAACTCGCCCTGCTCGCCTGGCCGGAGGCCGCCGGCACCACTCCCGAGCAGCGCGAGGCGCTCGAACTCGCCGTACGCCACCACCTCGCCGCCCACGAGGTCGCCGCCGTGCTCGGCATGGACCTGGCCGGCGCCCGGGAGCTGCTCGCCTCCGCCGCCTGCGAGGTCGAACGCACCCGCGCGGCCCTCGCCGTCGTCGAGACCGGCGGCTGCCCGAGCGTGTCCCACCTCACCGGCGACAGCCAGCTGGTCCTCAGCAGCGCCCTGCGCCGCGAACTGGTCCGGCACGTCGACGACTGCCCGCGCTGCCGCCGTACCGCCGAACGCGCCGCCCCCGGCCGGTGGCCCGGCGCGATGACCACGCCCGCCGAGCTGCCCGTCCTGGAGGCGCCCCGCGCGGCCCTGCACGTGGCCATGGCGCACCAGCCACGCGCGCGTGGCGCCGCCGCCCCGCGCTTCGACCGGCGGGGCTTCCCGATGGACCCCAAGGACCGTGCGGCCCGCCGCGACCGGCTACGCGCGCGTGCCGTGACGACGACCGTCGTCGCCACGGTGGTGGCCGCGCCGGTGCTCGCCCTGTGGGCCGCGTACCGGGGCTCGCCGGCGGGGGAGGCCCACGGCGGGCCGTCCGCGACCGCGCGCGAGGCCGCGGGACCCGACGCGCTCGACGGCGACGCGTCCGGGGGCTACCAGAACGCCGGCAACGCCGGCACCAGACCCGGGCCGCGGATCGGCAAGGACGGCAAGGCCGACGTCTCGGTCGAGGTGGTCAGCGTCGCGGGTACCGGCCGGAGACCGGCCGGTACGGGGCACCTCGCGGTGACGGCCGCGAACGACGGCGACACGACCCTGATCACGCTCGCGGCGTCGGGGGACGCGGCGGTGCGGTGGTCGGTGTCCACGTCGGCGGGCTGGCTGTACTTCTCCCGGCCGTCGGGAACGCTCCGGCCGGGCGAGTCGTTCACGATCAAGGTGTACGTCGATCATCTGCGGGAGCCGGCCGGGCACTGGAGCGCGCGGGTGGCGGTGGCGCCGGTGGGGGCGGTGGTGTCGATCGACGGGTTCGGGATGGCTCCGCCGACGCGCCGGGGCCCGAAACCGCCTCCTGCGGGGACGCCGACCCCGACCCCGTCCGACCCGACCCAGCCGTCACCGCCGGCCAGCGATCCACCGCCGTCGGGCGAGCCGACCCCCACCCCCACCGAATCGACCCCCACCGACCCGACGGGCTCCCCTTCCCCGACGACACCCCCCAGCGAGCCCCCCACCCCAACTCCGTAACCCACGAGCCCCTCCCTCGATCGGCCCCTAGCCCCGCCCGCTCTCCTGCGTCGACCGGTTTCCTGCGTCGGCTGGTCCCTTGTCCCGGCGGGTCTCCTGCCTCGGCTGGTTCCTTGCCCGGGGCGGTCTCCTGCCTCTGCCGGTCTTCTCCTTCCGCCGCGGCGGTGCTGGGCCACGACGGTGGAGTTCGGCGGTGCCGGGGTGGGCGGGAGAAGCCGTGGCGGGTTGTGGTGCGTGGGAGGGTGCGGCGCCGTTGTGGCTGGTCGCGCAGTTCCCCGCGCCCCTTCAGGGGCGCTGTGGTGAGTGTTACTCGGTCGGGTCGGCCGGGTGGGGTGCCAGCAGGGGGAGCTGGGAGGCGAGGCGGCTCTCGCAGAGTTCTGTCAGGCGGTCGTAGCCCGTCTTGCCCATGAGTTCGGTCAGTTCCGCGCGGTAGGAGACGTACACCGGGTCGCCCGCGCCGTGTGCCGAGGTCGCCGAGGTGCACCACCAGTGGAGGTCGTGGCCGCCCGGGCCCCAGCCCCTGCGGTCGTACTCGCCGATCGAGACCTGGAGGACCCGCGTGTCGTCGGGGCGGTCGATCCAGTCGTACGTCCGGCGGATCGGCAGCTGCCAGCAGACGTCCGGCTTGGTCTCCAGCGGCTCGCGGCCCTCCCGCAGCGCGAGGATGTGCAGCGAGCAGCCGGCGCCGGCGGCGAAACCGGGGCGGTTCTGGAAGATGCAGGAGCCCTGGTACGGGCGGGTCTGGCGGGAGCCCTCGTCGTCCTCCGAGACCCAGCCGTGCGCGGTGCCCTCGGCATGGTTCTGCCAGATCTCCGGCGTGAGCCTCGCCACATGATCGGCGACCCGCTTCTCGTCGTCCTCGTCGGAGAAGTGCGCGCCCAGCGTGCAGCAGCCGTCGTCCGCGCGGCCCGCCTGGATGCCCTGGCAGCCGCTGCCGAAGATGCAGGTCCAGCGGGAGGTCAGCCAGGTCAGATCACAGCGGAACACCTGCTCGTCGTCGGCCGGATCCGGGAACTCCACCCAGGCTCGCGCGAAGTCGAGACCCTTCTCGTCCGCCGCGAGGGGCTTCTTCGGCTGCTTCGCCCGCGAAGAACCGTCGGCTGATTTGGCGGCCTTGTGGTCCTTCGTCTTTTTCGTCTTTGGCACCCGTCCAGGGTAAGTCGCCGAAGGCCACTCCGGGGACTGCTCAGGGACCCCTGTCAGCAGTGTTCCGTACAGTTCCGTACATGAGACTCGGTGTCCTCGACGTGGGATCTAACACGGTGCACCTGCTGGTGGTGGATGCGCACCCCGGCGCGCGCCCGCTTCCGGCGCACTCGCACAAGGCGGAGTTGCGCCTCGCCCAACTCCTCGACGGCAACGGGGCGATCGGCCCCGACGGAGTCGAGAAACTGGTCGGTGTCGTCAAGGACGCCCTGCAGGCCGCGGAGGACAAGGGCGTCGAGGACCTGCTGCCGTTCGCCACCTCCGCCGTGCGCGAGGCCACCAACGCCGACGACGTCCTCGCGCGCGTGAAGGCCGAGACCGGTGTCGAGCTCCAGGTTCTCACCGGCGCCGAGGAGGCCCGGCTGACCTTCCTCGCGGTCCGCCGCTGGTTCGGCTGGTCCGCCGGAAAGCTGCTGGTCCTGGACATCGGCGGCGGCTCCCTGGAGATCGCGTACGGCATCGACGAGGAGCCCGACACGGCCGTCTCGCTGCCGCTCGGCGCCGGCCGGCTCACCGCGGGCTGGATCCCCGGCGACCCGCCGTCCTCCGAGGACATACGGGCACTGCGCCGCCATGTACGCGCCGAGATCGCCCGTACGGTCGGCGAGTTCAGCCGCTTCGGCGCCCCCGACCACGTGGTCGCCACCTCCAAGACCTTCAAGCAGCTGGCCCGCATCGCCGGCGCGGCCCGCTCCGCCGACGGCCTCTACGTCCAGCGCGAACTCAAGCGCGGCTCGTTGCAGACCTGGGTCCCGAGACTGGCGGCCATGACCACGGCCCAGCGCTCCGCGCTCCCGGGCGTCTCGGAGGGCCGCTCGGGCCAGCTGGTGGCGGGCGCGCTGGTGGCGGAGGCCGCGATGGACCTCTTGGAGGTGGACAGCGTGGAGGTCTGCCCGTGGGCCCTGAGGGAGGGTGTGATCCTGCGGCGCCTCGATCACATGGGATCAGCCTGAGCGCCTCCTCCCGCCCCGTACTCGCCGGCGCGACCCCCGTCACACCGGCGACCGGGCGCCCCCTGTCCACCCACCCCCACCCCGTAACCTGTCCCTCGTGGCAAACCCAAGGGACGTCGTCCGCATCCCGGATGCGAAGGTCGCGCTCTCCACGGCCTCCGTCTACCCGGAGTCGACGGCGACGGCCTTCGAGATCGCCGCACGCCTCGGCTACGACGGCGTCGAGGTCATGGTGTGGACCGACCCGGTCAGCCAGGACATCGAGGCCCTGCGCCGGCTGAGCGACTACCACCGCATGCCGATCCTCGCCGTCCACGCGCCCTGTCTGCTGATCACCCAGCGGGTCTGGTCCACCGACCCCTGGATCAAGCTCCAGCGGGCCCGGGCCGCCGCCGAGAAGCTGGGCGCGAGCACGGTCGTCGTCCACCCCCCGTTCCGCTGGCAGCGCCAGTACGCCCGCGACTTCGTCGAGGGGATCTGGCGCATGGCGAACGAGACGGACGTGCGGTTCGCGGTGGAGAACATGTACCCGTGGCGCTACCGCGACCGCGAGATGCTCGCGTACGCCCCCGACTGGGACGTCACGAAGGACGACTACCGGCACTTCACGATCGACCTCAGCCACGCCGCGACGTCCCGGACCGACGCCCTCGCCATGGTCGACCGGATGGGCGACCGGCTCGGCCACGTCCACCTCGCCGACGGCCGCGGCTCCGCCAAGGACGAGCACCTGGTGCCGGGCCGCGGCACCCAGCCCTGCGCCGAGCTGCTGGAACGGCTCGCGGTCACCGGCTTCGACGGGCATGTCGTGATCGAGGTCAACACCCGGCGCGCGATGTCCGGCGCGGAGCGCGAGGCCGACCTGGCGGAGGCCCTGGCCTTCACCCGGCTGCACCTCGCCTCGGCGGTGAAGGTGCCCCGCCGATGACCGACGCGCCCGCCGGAAAGGGCACCGGCGTCCGCCGCCGCGGCCGTCCGCCGCGTACCGAGTCGGCCGACACCCGGGACCGAATCCTCGTCACCGCCCGCGAGGAGTTCTCCGAACACGGCTTCGAGAAGACGTCCGTACGTGCCATCGCCAAGGCCGCCGGCGTCGACTCCGCCCTGGTCCACCACTACTTCGGCACCAAGGAACAGATCTTCGAGGCCGCCATCGCGGTCGCCTTCGCGCCCGTCGTCGACGCGCCCGGCGCCATCGCCGACGGCCCGCTGGAGGGCGTCGGCGAGCGGCTGACCCGGTTCGTCTTCGGGATCTGGGAGAACCCCACCACCCGTACGCCCCTGCTCGCGATCGTCCGCTCCGCCGTCAACAACGAAACGGCCGCCGCCGTCTTCCGCCGCCTGATCGCCGCCCAGCTGCTGAGCCGGCTCGCGCAGCAGGTGGACCACCCCGACGGGGAGCTGCGCGCCGACCTGGCCGCGGCGCAGCTGGTGGGGTGCGCGATGCTGCGCTACGTGATCAAGGTGGAGCCGCTGGCGTCCGCGGACGTGGAGCAGATCGTGGCCAGGATCGCCCCGGTGGTGCAGGGGCATCTGACCGGGCCGTGAGCCCGGCCGTGCGAGACGCGCGTCCCGCATTCCGGACACCTCGTCCCGAGGCCTGAACAACGGGCGTACGCTCGTTAGCAGCCCTATCTGTCTGAAGGAGCGAGCGACGATGCCCGAGCTGAGGTCCCGCACAGTCACCCACGGCCGCAACATGGCGGGCGCCCGCGCCCTTATGCGCGCCTCCGGTGTACCCGGCGCGGACATCGGCCGCAAGCCGATCATCGCCGTCGCCAACTCCTTCACCGAGTTCGTGCCGGGCCACACCCACCTCCAGCCGGTCGGCCGGATCGTCTCCGAGGCGATCAAGGAGGCGGGCGGCATCCCGCGCGAGTTCAACACGATCGCCGTGGACGACGGCATCGCGATGGGCCACGGCGGCATGCTGTACTCCCTGCCCTCCCGCGACCTGATCGCGGACAGCGTGGAGTACATGGTCGAGGCGCACTGCGCCGACGCCCTGGTCTGCATCTCCAACTGCGACAAGATCACCCCGGGCATGCTCATGGCCGCCCTGCGGCTGAACATCCCCACGGTCTTCGTCTCCGGCGGCCCCATGGAGGCCGGCCGGGCGACCCTCGTGGACGGCACGGTCCGCACCCTCGACCTGATCGACGCGATGGTCGACGCGGCGAACGAGAACGTCTCCGACGAGGACGTCCTCCGGATCGAGGAGAACGCCTGTCCGACCTGCGGTTCCTGTTCCGGCATGTTCACCGCGAACTCGATGAACTGCCTGACGGAGGCGATCGGCCTCTCCCTCCCGGGCAACGGCTCGGTCCTGGCCACCCACACGGCCCGCAAGCAGCTCTACGTCAACGCGGCCCGCACGGTCATGGACCTCACCCGCCGCTACTACGAGCAGGACGACGACACGGTCCTGCCGCTCAACATCGCGACCTTCGCCGCGTTCGAGAACGCGATGGCCCTGGACATCGCGATGGGCGGCTCCACCAACACGATCCTGCACCTGCTGGCCGCCGCCCAGGAGGCGGGCGTCCCCTTCGGCCTGGAGGAGATCAACGAGGTCTCGCGCCGGGTGCCCTGCCTCGCCAAGGTGGCCCCGAACGTCGCCAAGACCCGCACGTACTACATGGAGGACGTGCACCGCGCCGGCGGCATCCCCGCCCTCCTCGGCGAGCTGCACCGCGGCGGCCTTCTCAACGAGGACGTCCACTCCGTCCACAGCCCGTCCCTCGCCGACTGGTTGAAGACGTGGGACGTGCGCGCCGGCTCCCCGTCCCCCGAGGCAGTCGAACTCTGGCACGCGGCCCCCGGCTGCGTCCGCTCCGCCGAGGCCTTCTCCCAGTCCGAGCGCTGGGAGGCCCTGGACGAGGACGCGGCCGAAGGCTGCATCCGCAGCGTCGAGCACGCCTACTCCAAGGACGGCGGCCTCGCGGTCCTCAAGGGCAACCTCGCCGTCGACGGCTGCGTGGTCAAGACGGCCGGCGTCGACGAGTCCATCTGGACCTTCGAGGGCCCCGCGGTCGTCTGCGAGTCCCAGGAGGAAGCCGTCGAGAAGATCCTCAACAAGCAGGTCACCGACGGCGACGTCGTCGTGATCCGCTACGAGGGTCCCAAGGGCGGCCCCGGCATGCAGGAGATGCTCTACCCGACGTCCTTCCTCAAGGGCCGCGGCCTCGGCAAGAGCTGCGCGCTGATCACCGACGGGCGCTTCTCCGGCGGCACCTCGGGCCTCTCCATCGGCCACGCCTCCCCGGAGGCGGCCTCCGGCGGCACCATCGCCCTCGTCGAGAACGGCGACCGCATCCGCATCGACATCCCGAACCGCACGATCGAACTCCTCGTCGACGAGGCCGAGCTGTCCCGCCGAGAGCAGGCCCTGAACGGCGTCTACGCCCCGAAGAACCGCGAGCGCAAGGTCTCCGCGGCCCTGCGCGCCTACGCCGCGATGGCCACCAGCGCCGACAAGGGCGCGGTCCGCGACGTGTCGAAGCTGGGCTGACCCGCACGACAAGCCCGGAAGGGGCCGCCTCCGCACGGGGGCGGCCCCTTCCTTTCGGCCTCTTTACGGCTTCCCTTCGGCTGAACTTCGGCTTCCCTCCGGCGTCGCTACCAGTCGCCGGGATCCGCCGCGTCCACGGCGAAGACGGTGCCGTCGGGGGCGGTGGCGTAGACATGGGTACCGACGACCAGCGGAGCCGACAGCGTGGCGACGACCTGGTCGGTGTTGCCGGCCAGACGCGCCGGGGTCTGGCCGACGAGGGTTCCCCTGCGGGCGTCGACGGCGAGCAGACGTCCGTCGGCCGCCGTGAAGTAGACGTTCCGGTCGTCGGCCGTCGGCGACGAGCCCCGGCTCACCGACGTCTGGATTCCCCAGAGCCGTCTGCCGCGCTCCAGGTCGACGGCCTCCAGCGAGCCGCCTGCGGACAGCAGATAGACGATGCCGCCGTGCACCGAGGCGCCCGGCGCGTCCCGGCGGACGGGCAGCGCCACCCGGCGGGTGGTCCTGGTGGCCGGTGTGTAGCGCACCACCGCGTCCGTCTGCCCGGAGGCGAGGTCCGTGGACAGCAGGAACAGCGAGCCGCCCGCGCTGCCGACCGGTTCGAGGTCACCCGCGAGCCGCGCCTCCCAGCGCCGTTCCCCGGCCTCCGGGTCCAGCGCGGTGACCAGGGTGTGCGTGCCGTCGTCGGAGGTGCTGGTCGCGTAGGCCAGCCGGTCTCCGGCGAACGAGCTCAGGGACGGGGTGACGGTGCCCGACACCGGCAGGCTCCACCCGGTCCGGCCGGTCCCGCTGTCGATGCCGGTGATCACGCGGTCGGATCCGACGGTCAGCAGCATGTTCCGGGTGACCGCCATCGCCTGGTGCGCGGGCAGGTCCCGCTGCCAGCGCGGCGAGCCGGTCGCCGGATCCAGCGCCGCCACCCGCCGTCCGCCGTCCGCCGGCAGCAGCAGGAGCCCGCCCGACAGCGACGGTGCGCCGCTCGTCCGCTCGTCCGCGACCCGGTGCCGCCACAGCACCCGGCCGCCCGTCGGGTCGAGGGCGTAGGCAAGCCCCGACCGGAGGCACAGCACCTTCCCCGCGCCGGCGACGCACTGCGGCATCCCCGAACCGCCCTTGGCCACCGGCTCCGCCTGCCACGCCTCGAACGCGCCCGCGGAGCCGTGCACCGTGCTGCCCACCGGCGTCGGATCGCCGTCCCCGAACCACAGCGTCGAGGCGACCACGACCCCCAGGACCACGGCACCGGCCCCGACGGCGACGGCCGTGCGCCGCCGCGTCGTCCTACGCGCCTTCCCCGCCTTCCCCGCCTTCTGCTCGGGTACGGCGGCAGGCGACTCCTCCTCCGCTGGGTCGGCGCTGTCGCTGTCGCCGTCGCCCACCCAGACCCGCTGTGCCGGTATGAACGCCTGCGTGTCGTACGACGCCGACAACGACCGCATCTCCCGCATCAGTTCATCGGGCGTCGGCCGGTCCTCGGGCTCCTTGGCGAGGCAGCGCAGCACCACCGGAGCAAGCTCCTCGGGTACGTCGGCGAGGTCGGGCTCGTCGTGCACGACCTGGTAGGCGACGACGTAGGGACTGTCCGAGTCGAACGGACCCCGCCCCGTCGCCGCGTGCACCAGCACCGACCCGAGCGCGAAGATGTCGGCGGCGGGCCCCACCTCACGCGGTCGCCTGAACTGCTCCGGCGCCATGAACGGCGGCGTACCGATCAACTTCCCCGTCTCGGTCCGCAGTTCGCTGTCTTTCGGTCGGGAGATACCGAAGTCGATGACCTTGGGGCCGTCCTCGGCGAGCAGTACGTTGCTCGGCTTGAGATCCCGGTGCACGACGCCGACCCGGTGGATGTCGCGCAACGCCTCCGCCAGTCCGGCCATCAGCCGGCGCAACTGGGCAGGAGGCATCGGCCCGTTCCGCTTCACATGCTCGGAAAGGGTCGGGCCGGGAATGAAGAGGGTGGCCATCCAGGGCCGTTCGGCCTCCGGATCGGCGTCCACGACCGGGGCGGTGAAGGCGCCGCTGACCTTGCGCGCGGCGGCCACCTCCTGCCGGAAACGACCCCTGAACTCACGGTCCTTGGCGTATTGGGCATGCACGACCTTCACCGCGAGCTTCAGCCCCGAGGTGCTGCGAGCCAGGTGCACCACACCCATGCCACCGGATCCCAGGCAGGACTCCAGGCGGTAGTGCCCGGCGTACTCGGGAAGTTCCGCTTCCGCGCCCGCTCCGGTGTTGCGCTGTGGCGTCAAGGGACCACCCCCGTGCTGTTTCCGCGGAGCGCGACTCACGGAGCCTAGTCGATGACCCGTACGAGACAGAGGCGGCTTGCTAGCCTCCGCGTGCGAGTTACGTACATGTGTTTCGTGGCTCGAATGAGGGGAATCAACGGGACTCCATGGCACTCATGGGTTCAGTGGGGGGAGCACAAACATGTCCGTCGATCACACGCAGGAAGCAGGCGGCAGCGCCGAGGGGGAGGCCGTCTCGACGCTGGCGGCATCCGTGAAGACGTACGCGGTCGCCCCGGGCGTCCGCCTCAACGTCCGCAGCGGCCCCGGCACCGGCTACGACATCACGCGGACCCTCCCCGAGGGCACCCGCGTCCCGATCTTCTGCCAGACACCCGGCACGACGGTGTCCGGCTACTACGGCACCTCGAAC
Organism: Streptomyces sp. NPDC048291; assembly: GCF_043201715.1. NCBI lineage: Bacteria > Bacillati > Actinomycetota > Actinomycetes > Kitasatosporales > Streptomycetaceae > Streptomyces > Streptomyces sp. NPDC048291. Next base: position 6,303 of record NZ_JBICZC010000019.1, on the reverse strand, counting down.
ATCTGGGACAACATCGACAACGGCGAATACGTCTCGGACGCCTACGTCCACACCGGCAGCGACGGCTACGTGACCGACCGCTGCGCCTGACCCGACCGGTCCGACCTGAGCCGGTCCGACCCGACCCGGAGCCCGCGGCCACCCGGCGCCATAATCGTCCCGTGAGCGACGAACCAGGCACCCCGGACACCCCCGCGGGCTCCACCGGCGGACCCCGCCCCGAGCCCCTCCGTTTCTTCGGCACGTCCTGGGTGAACCACGACGACGGCTACACCGCCCGCCGGATCGGCGTGGCCGTGGGCTCGCTCGCCGCGGCCGTCGCCTCCTGCCTGGTCCTGCGCCTCGCCTACGAGGGTGTCCAGCTGGCCGACACCGGCGCCTTCGTGACCGTCCTCGTCGTCGCGATGTTCGCCGTCTGCAGTGCCCTGGCCTTCCGCAACACCTGGGAGTCCTTCGGCAAGCGCCCCGACCCCGAACGCCAGGCCTCCCTGCGCGGCCTCCTCGCCATCGGCTTCGTCGGCTCGCTCCTCGCCTACTTCTTCCGCTCGCTCATCGAGGCCCCCGGCGAGAAACTCCACCGCGCCGAGTACGACACCGCCGTCCAGGAACACGAACACCGCACCACCCGCCGCTCGGGCAACCCGTCGAAGAAGAAGCGGAAGCGCTGACCCCGAGGCCGACGCCGCCGCCGCGCGGTCGCGGAGACGTGGCGCCGGTGCGATGGCGCCGGTGCGGTGGCCGACGGGCTGGATCCGACCCGCCCCCCGGGAAATCCCTGTCGCTCCCGTGCCACCGCCCGGGACCATGGCCGCATGACCACAGGCCAGTCGCAGTCGCACCCCCGCAACACGAGCCCGAACCTTTCCCCCGCCCCCTCCCATGCCGCACGCGCGCGCTCCTTCAACGCCGCCGCGGCACAGTACGCCGCGAACCGCCCTTCCTACCCGCCCGCTCTCCTCGACGCAGTGGAGGAGGAAGCCGGCCGCTCCCTCACGGGCGCCCGGGTGGTCGACGTCGGCGCGGGCACCGGCATCGCGACCGCCCTCCTGCACACGCGCGGCGCCGACGTGGTCGCGGTGGAGCCGGGGGAGGGCATGGCGGCCCAGTTCCACGCCACCCGCCCCGGCATCCCGATCGTCCGCGGCAACGGCAACGCCCTCCCGCTCGCCGACAGCACCGCCGACTTCCTCACCTACGCCCAGGCCTGGCACTGGACCGACCCGGCGCGCTCCGTGCCGGAGGCCCTCCGCGTGCTGCGTCCCGGCGGGGCGCTGGCACTGTGGTGGAACACCAGCGCACTCGACGTCGACTGGATCGCCGACGCCTCCGACCGCATCAGCCGCTTCTTCGACATCGACAACACGGCCGAGCAGAGCAAGGGGGCCGACCGCACCGACCTCGCCGACCCCAGCGGGCGGCTCCGCTTCGCCCGCCGCGAGGTCCGCTGGAGCCGCCGCGTCCCCGTCGACACCCACCTTGCCAACATCGGCAGCCACTCGGCGTTCCTCGTCACCTCCGAGCCCCGCCGCACCGACTTCCTCGCCGAGGAACGCGCCCACCTCCTGAAGATCTTCCCCGACGGTGTGGTCGAGGAGACGTACGACGTCCTCCTCCTCGTCGCGCTCAACGCCTGAGCGTTGCCGACACCACCGGCCCGCGGCGGGGATTCGGCCGCGGGCCGGTGGGGGTTCCTCGCGCAGGTTCCCCGCGCCCCGTGCGGGGCGCCTCAGCTGCGGGCAGTCGCACCAGCGCGGGCCGGTGGGGGCTTGTCGCGCAGTTCCCCGCGCCCCTCAAGGACAAAGACAAAGACTTAGCTGCGGGCAGGCGTGCCGCAGGGCGGCACGGGTGGGCGCGGCGGTGGCCGGCCAGCGCCGGTGAGCGTCCCCACCCCCCAGGGCCATCCCGTCCCCTTGACGGCCCACCCCCTCCCGAGCATTATTCATCACATGGTGAATTACTCGCCGGAGCCGCCCCAGGCCCCCGGCAACCCCGCCCTGCCCTCCGCCGTCCAGGCCGAAGGACTCACCGCGGTCCGCGGCCCCCGAACCGTCCTGCGCGGCCTCGACTTCACCGTTCCGCGCGGTCAGATCACCGGCCTCCTCGGCCCCTCCGGATGCGGCAAGTCCACCCTGATGCGCGCCGTCGTCGGCACCCAGGCCAAGGTCACCGGCACCCTCAACGTCCTCGGCCGGCCCGCCGGTCACCCCTCCCTGCGCACCCGGATCGGCTACGTCACCCAAGCCGCCTCCGTCTACGACGACCTGACCATCCGCCAGAACCTCGACTACTTCGGCTCGATCCTCGACCCCACCCGCCCCGCCTCCGCCCGCCGCGCCGACGTCGACCGCGTCCTCGGCGAAGTCGACCTCACCAGCCACGCCGCCGCCCTCGCCGGCAACCTCTCCGGCGGCCAGCGCAACCGCGTCTCCCTCGCCGTCGCCCTGCTCGGCAGCCCCGAACTCCTCGTCCTCGACGAACCCACCGTCGGCCTCGACCCCGTCCTGCGCCGCGACCTCTGGAACCTCTTCCGCTCCATCGCCGCCACCCGCGGCGCCACCCTCCTCGTCTCCTCCCACGTCATGGACGAGGCCGAACGCTGCCACCGCCTCCTCCTCATGCGCGAAGGCGAGATCCTCGCCGACGACACCCCCGAGGCCCTGCGCACCCGCACCGGCTCCGACACCGTCGAGGCCGCCTTCCTCCACCTCGTCGACGAAGCCAACGCCACCTCCCGCACGAAGGAATCGGCACGATGACCACTCAGCCGGCCACCACAGGAACCACCGCGGCCATCCCCGTCAGCGCCCTGAACCTCTCCCGCACCACCGCCACCGCCGCCCGCGTCCTGCGCCAGCTCCGCCACGACCCCCGCACCATCGCGCTGCTGCTCCTCATCCCCTGCCTGATGCTGGTCCTGCTCCGCTACGTCTTCGACGGCAGCCCGCACACCTTCGACAACATCGGCGCCTCGCTCCTCGGCATCTTCCCGCTCATCACGATGTTCCTGGTGACCTCCATCGCCACCCTCCGCGAACGCACCTCAGGCACCCTCGAACGCCTCCTCGCCATGCCCCTCGGCAAGGCCGACCTCATCGCCGGCTACGCCCTCGCCTTCGGCATCCTCGCGATCATCCAGTCGGCCCTCGCCACCGGCCTCGCCGTCTGGTTCCTGGGCCTCGACGTCACCGGTTCCCCCTGGCTCCTGCTCCTGGTCGCCCTGCTCGACGCCCTGCTCGGTACGGCCCTCGGTCTCTTCGTCTCGGCCTTCGCGGCCTCGGAATTCCAGGCGGTCCAGTTCATGCCGGCGGTGATCTTCCCCCAGCTCCTCCTCTGCGGCCTCTTCACTCCCCGCTCCGAGATGCACCCCGCCCTCGAAGCCGTCTCCGACGTCCTCCCCATGTCCTACGCCGTCGACGGCATGAACGAGGTCCTCCACCACACCGACATGACCGCCACCTTCGTCAGGGACGTCCTGATCGTCGCCGGCTGCGCCCTGCTGGTCCTGGCCCTCGGAGCGGCCACCCTGAGGCGACGCACGGCCTAGCCACCACCGCCCCCGCCGAAGTCCGGCCAGCGGACAGACGGCCCCCGCCCCGACCCCCGGTGCCAGACTGAACCGCATGAGTCAGAAAGTCGCAGTCCTCGGCACCGGCAAGATCGGCGAAGCCCTGCTGAGCGGAGTGATCCGCGCCGGCTGGTCCCCTGCCGACCTCCTGGTCACCGCCCGCCGCCCCGAACGGGCCGAAGAACTCCGCGCCCGCCACGGAGTCACCCCGGTCACCAACGCCGAGGCCGCGAAGACCGCCGACACCCTGATCCTCACGGTCAAGCCCCAGGACATGGGCACCCTCCTCGACGAACTCGCCCCGCACCTCCCCGCCGACCGCCTCGTCATCAGCGGCGCCGCGGGCATCCCCACCTCCTTCTTCGAGGAGCGTCTCGCCACCGGCACCCCGGTCGTCCGCGTCATGACGAACACCCCCGCCCTCGTCGACGAGGCCATGTCCGTCATCTCCGCCGGCACCCACGCCACCGAGGCCCATGTCGCCCACGCCGAGGAGATCTTCGGCGCCGTCGGCAAGACCCTCCGGGTGCCCGAGTCCCAGCAGGACGCCTGCACCGCCCTCTCCGGCTCGGGCCCGGCGTACTTCTTCTACCTGGTCGAGGCCATGACCGACGCCGGCATCCTGCTCGGCCTGCCCCGGGACAAGGCCCACGACCTCATCGTCCAGTCCGCGATCGGCGCCGCCGTGATGCTCCGCGACAGCGGTGAACACCCCGTCAAGCTCCGCGAGAACGTCACCTCACCCGCCGGCACCACCATCAACGCCATCCGCGAACTGGAGAACCACGGCGTCCGCGCCGCCCTCATCGCCGCCCTCGAAGCCGCCCGCGACCGTAGCCGCGAACTCGCCTCCGGCAAGAAGGACTGACAGGCCGCCGCAGACCGAAGAGGGGCCGGACGGTCGCGTCCCGGAGCACTGCTCCGGGACGCGACGTCCTGAGTCAGGAACTCCCCGTGTCTACCGCGCCGCGTTCAACGCGGGCTCGGCCGTCGCCTCCCGCGACCCCGACCCCGACCCCGATCCCGATCCCGATTCCGATTCCGATTCCGGGACGGCGCCAGGCGGCAACAGCCCGATCGCCCGATAGGCCGTATCGACGATCGGCCGGGCGATCGCCCGAGCCTTCTCCGCTCCATGCCGCAGCACCCCCTCCACATATCCCGGATCGGCACACAACTCCTTGTGCCTGGCCCGCACGGGCCTCAGCGTCTCCAGCACCGCCTCCGCGGTGGCCTGCTTCAGAGCGCCGTACGAATCGTGAACGGTTGCCAGTGACTCAGGGTTCCCGTCCGTGCACGCAGCGAGAATCTCCAGCAGATTCGCGACCCCGGGCCGCTCCTCCCGGTCGTACACGACCTCCCGGCCGCTGTCGGTCACGGCCCGCATGACCTTCTTGCGGATCACGTCCGGCTCGTCGAGCAGATAGACGATCCCGGGCCCGGAGTCGTCGCTCTTCCCCATCTTCGACGTCGGATCCTGCAGGTTCATCACCCGCGCCGCCACCGCAGGCACGGTCGCCTTCGGCACCGCGAACGTGTGCCCGTACCGTTGGTTGAACCGCACCGCCAGATCCCGCGTCAGCTCCACGTGCTGCGCCTGGTCGTCCCCGACCGGCACCTCGTCCGCCCCGTACGCCAGGATGTCCGCCGCCATCAGCGCCGGATACGTCAACAGGGACAGCCGCACCCCCCGCCCACGCGCCCCCTCGCTGGCGACCTTCTCCTTGTACTGGATCATCCGCCGCATCTCACCGTCGGTCGCCACGCACTCCATGACGTACGACAGCCGGGTGTGCTCGTCGACATGGCTCTGCACGAACACGGTGCACAGCTCCGGATCCAGCCCCGCCGCCAGCAGGAGCGTCGCCGCCTGCCGGGTGAGCCTGCGCAGCCGGGCCGGATCGTGGTCCACGGTCATGCCGTGCAGATCGACGACGCAGAACAACGCGTCGGCCTGGTGCTGGTCCACGGCAGCCCACTGCCGCATCGCTCCCAGGTAGTTCCCCAGTGTCAGGTGCCCGGTCGGCTTGATCCCGCTGAAGACCCGTGTCATTCCCTCTCCACCTCCTGGTCGAGACCGCCGTCCCGGCGGCCGGCCCCCTGAGGTTCTGGAGGGAGATACGCGAACGGCCGCCGAAGCGGCGGCCGTTGATTACGTACGTGAGCGCGGCCGCCGTCAGGCGGGCCACCACTGCTGGGTACACGTACGCGTAGTCATGCCGCCCACCCTACGCCGCCGGGGTGCCGTCCCGCCGCAAGTTGACACGCCCCAACCGGATACGTAGTGTTCTCCGAGTTGTCCGACGTGAGCGCCGACCCCGGTCGGTCCCCGGACAGCCACTCCGCAAGTACCTACCAGTAATCGGCGACACGTCGTCGACTGCTTCTGCGTGCGTATTTACGGAATGAGGAATCCACGTTCGAAAGGACGCGGCCCCCGATTAGCTCGGAGGCCGGGAATCCGCTAAAGTCTCACTCGTCGGAACGGCCCACCAGCCGCGAAGACAACACCCGCTGACTGGGAATCAGACGCCGAAAGGATCTGATAGAGTCGGAACCGCCGGAAAGGGAAACGCGAGAGCGAAAACCTGGAAAGCACCGAGGAAATCGGGTCGAGAAAAGATCTGATAGAGTCGGAAACGCAGACCGAAGGGAAGCCCGGAGGAAAGCCCGAGAGGGTGAGTACAAAGGAAGCGACCGTTCCTTGAGAACTCAACAGCGTGCCAAAAATCAACGCC